>DJSG01000038.1:0-621 GCA_002440265.1 Bacteroidales bacterium UBA6340
TGTATATGCTCAAGACCCTCAATACACGCGACCGCGAGATGCACTATTTCTATGGTGCACGCGCTATCGACGAGGTGTTCTTCCTGGACGACTTCCTCGAGTTGGAAAAGGAGTACCCGAACTTCCATTTCCACTTGGCACTCGACCGTCCCGACCCGAAGGCAGACGCTATGGGCGTGAAATACACTCCGGGTTTCATTGCACCGGTGATGGGCGACACCTATCTCAAGCAGCATGAGGCACCCGAGGATATTGAGTACTACCTCTGTGGTCCTCCAATGATGGCAAAGACGGTGCTTGACCTGCTCCACTCGCTCGGTGTAAGCGACGAGGATATCCGCTTCGATAACTTCGGCGGATAGAATCTGTCTCCTGACAAGGAGAAGACAAAGGGGTTGCCTGACAAGTTTGGGCGACCTCTTTTTTGTGGGGGACGACACGGCTCGCGTCGTTTTTACGACCATTGCCTACCATCAACTACCCAACCATTCACATCCTCTGCAAGCCCATCCTTTGGAGGTGAACTCCTTAGCCGGTTAGGAAGGTCTTTCCATCCCCCTTTGAAGGAGGAGTTGGAGGGGGTCCTGAGTTAGAGGGGGTCTAATACGTCAAAGAACACGG
>DJSG01000038.1:635-26649 GCA_002440265.1 Bacteroidales bacterium UBA6340
CACGGGCTGCTTACGTCTGCAGTTTACCGGATTCAACACCTTGAATCACGTTGCAAAGATACTGCATTTCCGCTCTTTTTGTTGGTAAAGTAGTACCAATAATGCACGCCTTGTGCATTTTTTGCACAACACGCTGTTTTATAATCCTTAGCAGAAGGACTCTTAAACAGGGCAACCGCAAAATAACGTATTATTCCGCGGACATGTTGTCCGCGCCAAGGTTTTGCTTGTTCTGGCTGTTTTGGTTTTATTATGCTGTGTGCATGGGGGACGACGCGGCTCGCGTCGTCATATAAAAAAGTTGAGCAGAACTCCTTATTGGCTCACGTCGTCAAAAGCGGTCTTTTCCTGAACAACAGACCCTCTTTTCAACCTGTTAGAAAGTCCCTTTTTGTGTAATTATCATGCACCGGAAGTTAGAAAAATGATATATATTTATGGATATTCATACAATATAAACCAAAGACTATTGCATATATCACACAAAAAGCGTACCTTTGCAAGTTCAACAAAAGCATGACGTGTATGAAACTTGTACAACTACTTCGCACTAAGTACAACCACTTGTTAGAAAGTGCCATTCGCTTAAGTATGCTGACAGCCGTAACTTTCGTTGTCACAGCATGTTATGGTACCCCACCCGATGACTTCTACAACGACCCCGAATGGCGCAAAGACCAAGACACCCTTGAACACCGCATGGAGCAGATGGGCAAGCGCGTCAGCATGCAGCAGGACGAAGACGCTGGACAAATTGAGAATGAAAATGAAGAATTTCCCGCATAATCTGCAAATAGTACAATAATGCCCGCAAGGGCAAATTGTACATAAATTGTAAAATCGTACATAAACAAATCGTAAATAATATAATGGACAACAAAAAGAGAGTTTACACCTTCGGAAACGGAAAAGCCGAAGGTAATGCACAGATGCGTGAGCAACTGGGCGGCAAAGGTGCCAACTGCGCCGAGATGAACCTTGTGGGTGTGCCCGTTCCTCCGGGATTCACCATCACCACTGATGTTTGCAACGAGTATTATCAGGTAGGTCAAGAGACCATTGTCGGCATCCTCAACGATGAAGTGATGGCGGCTGTTAAGCACATCGAGACCCTGATGAATAGCAAGTTCGGCGACCCGAAAAACCCGCTGCTCGTCAGTGTCCGCTCGGGTGCGCGTGCGTCGATGCCGGGTATGATGGACACCATCCTCAACCTCGGTTTGAACGACACCGTTGCCGAAGGTATGGTGGAGAAAACCAACAATCCCCACTTCGTTTACGACAGTTACCGCCGTTTCGTACAGATGTACGGCGATGTGGTACTTGGCATGAAGCCCGTCAACAAAGAGGATATCGACCCGTTTGAGGCTATCATCGAAGAAGTAAAGGCTATCCGCGGCATCAAATTGGACAAAGACCTGAACGTGGACGAACTGAAACTCCTCGTGGCACGCTTCAAGACCGCTATCAAGGAGCAGACGGGCAAGGATTTCCCCAATGATCCTATCGAGCAACTCTGGGGTGCCATCTGTGCCGTATTCCGCAGTTGGATGAACGAGCGCGCTATCCTCTATCGTAAGATGGAAGGTATTCCTGACGAATGGGGAACTGCCGTTTCGGTGATGGCAATGGTGTTCGGCAATATGGGCGAGACCTCGGCTACAGGTGTTTGCTTCAGCCGTGATGCCGCTACAGGTGAGAACATCTTCAACGGCGAGTACCTCGTAAACGCACAGGGCGAAGACGTGGTTGCAGGTATCCGTACTCCGCAGCAGATTACCCTTGAGGGCAGCCGCCGTTGGGCTAAACTGCAGGGAATCAGTGAGGAAGAGCGTGCCGCCAAGTATCCGAGTATGGAAGAGGCTATGCCCGAACTCTACAACGAACTGAATACCATCCAACAGAAGTTGGAAGACCACTACAAAGACATGCAGGATATGGAGTTCACCGTCCAGGAGGGCAAACTCTGGTTCTTGCAAACCCGTAACGGCAAGCGCACAGGTACCGCTATGGTGAAGATTGCCATGGACCTTATGCGCGAAGGCGTTATTGACGAGAAGACCGCTGTCATGCGCTGCGAACCGCAGAAATTGGACGAACTGCTCCACCCTGTCTTCGACAAAGAGGCACTCAAAAAAGCCAAAGTCATCACCCAAGGTCTGCCTGCCAGCCCGGGTGCTGCTTGCGGACAGATTGTCTTCCACGCCGACGATGCCCAAGAGTGGCACAAAGACGGACACAAAGTGGTTATGGTACGTATCGAGACCAGCCCCGAAGACCTCGCTGGTATGTCTGCTGCCGAAGGTATCCTGACTGCTCGCGGAGGTATGACATCTCACGCAGCCGTTGTGGCTCGCGGTATGGGCAAATGCTGCGTTTCGGGTGCAGGCGCTATCATCGTGGACTACAAAGCCAAAACCGTTACTATCGAGGGCGTTACCTACAAAGAGGGCGATTATATCTCGCTCAACGGTTCCACAGGTCAGGTATATGCAGGCCAGATAGAGACCCGTGCTGCCGAACTCAGCGGCGACTTCAAGGCACTTATGGATCTCTGCGACAAATACACCCACATGCAGGTTCGTACCAATGCCGACACCCCGCACGATGCTGCCGTGGCACGCGCTTTCGGTGCCAAAGGTATCGGTCTGACCCGTACCGAGCACATGTTCTTCGACGACAAGAAAATCATCGCTATGCGTGAGATGATTCTCGCCAAAGACGCTGCCGGTCGCGAGAAAGCATTGGCAAAACTGCTGCCGTACCAGAAGGCTGACTTCAAGGGTATCCTTGAGGCTATGGACGGCTGCCCCGTCAATATCCGTCTGCTCGACCCGCCGTTGCATGAGTTCGTTCCCCACGATTTGAAGGGACAGGAGACGATGGCAAAAGAGATGGGCGTGAGCGTTGAGGAGATTCAGCAGCGTGTCAACTCGCTGGCTGAGAACAACCCGATGCTTGGTCACCGTGGTTGCCGTCTGGGTATCACTTTCCCCGAAATTACTGCTATGCAGACCCGCGCAATCCTGTCGGCTGCGTGCGAGTTGAAGAAAGAGGGCAAGCACCCGATGCCTGAGATTATGGTGCCGCTGATTGGTATCCTGTACGAGTTCAAGCAGCAGAAGGATGTTATTATGCGCGTTGCCAAAGAGGTATTCGCCGAGTATGGCATCGAGGTGGAGTTTGAGGTAGGTACGATGATTGAGATTCCTCGTGCTGCCCTTACTGCCGATCGTATTGCTACCGAGGCACAGTATTTCAGTTTCGGTACCAACGACCTCACGCAGATGACTTTCGGCTACAGCCGCGACGACATCGCTTCCTTCCTGCCCGCTTACCTCGAGCAGAAGATTCTGAAGGTGGATCCGTTCCAGGTTCTCGACCAGAATGGTGTCGGCCAACTCATCAAGATGGCTGTCGAGAAAGGTCGTGCTGTCCGTCCGTCGCTGCGTTGCGGTATCTGCGGTGAGCATGGTGGCGAACCCAGCAGCGTGAAATTCTGCGCACGTATCGGCATGAACTACGCAAGTTGCTCGCCTTTCCGTGTACCTATCGCACGCCTCGCTGCTGCGCAAGCCGCTATCGAAGACGGGAAATAACAGACCGCTTCGCGGTCAGTAATAGTTAATAATTAATAGTTGATAGCACGGTTAATATAGTTGATAGCACAGCAGGAATAGCAAAAGCCTACCACGCATATTAACCATTAACTATTACTTATTACATAAAACAAGAGACTGCCTAACCAGTGTAGGCAGTCTCTTGCTTTCTTGGGGAACGACGCGGCTCGCGTCGTTATGCTATGTCGAGGACGCGGACGCCTCGTCCGCGGGCAGTTTGCTACAAACGGAATGATTTTTTATTATGTTTATGTATGACGACGCGGCTCGCGTCGTCATATATACAGTGTCGTAGCGAATCCCTGTGGGTGGGGAGCAGAACTCATTATCGGTCTTGCGTTGTCATAAAAAATCCTTATTACATTGCGTCAAGCACATTGTATTATACATCTTAATACATTTTATTGTCCCCCTATTTGAATGGGTATTGGGAGCCTCTCGGGTTAAGTGTATGAGATTAGTATGTGGTTAGTATGTACTATATAAAAGGTCTCGCCAATCTTTATAAAAAAAATAATAATAAATAAGCACTTAAATTTGTGCATATCAATAAAAAACCATAACTTTGCAAAGGATTTCGATGAGGAAGGAAGATGTGGATGTTGAGTAGTGCAAAGGTGCTTGAAGTGGGTACGAAAAAAGGGTCGTATTAAGGCAGCAGTGCGGGCATATTCATCGGCGGGGAATAAGCGTCTTCGGCTTGCCCCTCCACATAGTCCGCCGTATGGGACAATATCTCGTCGCGCTTGTCGGTGGAAATGATAAAGGCGTCGTTGCAACCGGTGAGGACTCCACGATAGATATTGATATCCCAATCTTTGAGCGGTGTACCGACGGCTTCGATTTTGCGTTTGATGCTCTGTTCGATGGGCGAGAGGATGACCCAACTGTCAGAGCCGGCGAAGTTGCAGACGGTGTGCTGTTGCTGCACAAAAACGCTCAAATTGGCACCTCAATAAAATCGCGTATAAACTTAGCAACAGTTCCCCTGTCCACTTTGCATATTTGTGCTATTTTGCGCCGTGATACATGTTCCTCCAATAATGCCATAACCAAATGCTTCTTGTGATACAATGGGTGTTTTTCCGGAGCCGTTTTCTTTCCCTTCGGGCGTCCCAATATCACGCCTTCTTCCTTTTTTCTTGCCAGTGCCTCTTTGGTGCGTTGGCTTATCAGGTTGCGCTCTATCTCTGCCGACAAGCCGAAAGCAAACGCCAGCACCTTGCTCTGTATGTCATCACCGAGACGGTAGTTGTCTTTGATAGTCCATACGCGGCACTCTTTGGTCATGCAGATATTCAGTATCTCCATTATCATAAACAGGTTTCTCCCCAGACGGGACAGTTCGGCACAGACTATCAGGTCGCCTTTCTCCACTCGTTTCAGCAGTTTGCCGAGTGCGCGCTTGTTGTAGGCTTTGGTGCCGCTGATGGTCTCTTCTATCCAGCCGTCTATCTGTATCTGCTCGCGGCTGCAAAAGTTGTTGATTTCAAAGCGTTGGTTCTCTACGGTTTGTTTGTCAGTAGAGACGCGGATGTATCCATAAGTCATAATGCGTATTGTTTAAGGTTAATATCTCTTTCCCCAATACGCACAAAATTCAATCCATTTCCACTCTCTACCCCCTCCCCTCTACTCTTCTCTAACCTCTAACGCAGTATCATCTCAGGAAGTTGAATATTTGTATTCCCTTTTCTATCACTTCCTTGGCTTTCTGATTGCTATTGCGGTTGGAATCATTACTATTGCCAGAATCGTTATTGCTGTCAGAATCGTTATTGCCGGTTGAGTCGTTGGGGGCGACGGAGACTTTCGGGCGTCTTGGTGCCTTCAATCTGCTGCCTAACTTCGGTTTGTCGCCGCTGAACTCTTTGCCTCCCCACACGGCACGCACGGGCAGTCCGGGAACCACATTGTCGCCCACAGGGTCCTCGTTGTACTGGTAAGTAGAGATTTGGAGCATAGACACGCCGATGTCATCATTTCTGGTGTAGGAGGTTCCCCAGTTGAATGTGTAGATACTCCGCACGCGCGTGCCATTGGCAGTCTGATAGTACCCTCCTACGCCGCGGCCTTCCAATTTTGCCCCTACCATTGTGCCGGAATAGGGTGTGAATATGGACTTGCCGTTCCTCAGACTTGTCCATAGCGTACCTTTTACTCCGTTCACTATCAAGAACTTGGGATAGCAGTTCTCGCGAAGTTCCTTCGCTTGCAAGCGTGTGGGTATGCTCCATTCACCGCCCATGTTCCGGCGTGCCGCATCGAACTCGGGCAGGAGTCTGAAGCCCATGGACGTACTCACCGAGTAGAAGTTATTCTCCTCGCCAAAGGTTGTGAAGTTGTGGATATTGTTGTAGATATACGACCCGAAGCCGGTGAAATTTTCCTTGATGTATGTCTTCTTGGGTTCTGTTTCGCCGTAGGCATAATAGTTGCCGTATCCTTCGGGCTTCGTTGCGCCCACGTTGCAGGTCGCCCACAGGGTGCCGCTGGGCAGTCCGAGGTCCACATATCCGTAGCCGGCATGCTCGCCGTCGGCAGGACTGACAGCCGTGTTGGCAAGCAGCGGGTCGCGTTCCCCAGGCAGTTTGACTATCGTCTCGCATATCAGCGGACGCCCCGACGAACCGCGGAGAATCTTTGCCGGCTGACCGTTGATGGTGGCGTTCACCATGCTGTTGTCCACGGTGAAGTTCTTGTCGTTCTTGTAGTTGAAGAGTATGTCGGTGTAGTTGGTCACATACACGACAAACACATACTCCCTGCCTGCCTGAAACTCTTCCTCCACCAGCGGATAGGTGCGATTTCCCTGCGTGTCAAACTCATAGATTATCACGCTGCCACCGTTTATCTTCTGTTCGCCAAGCATATTCTCGGAGCCGAACACATCGGTGGTGATGCCGGTAATCTGTGTGCCGTCGAACATGGCGTCACCCACATCCGGAATGCGCACCGTGATGTCAATCTGCTTGATTCTCTGCTCATTCTGAGCCTTGGCGTATGGTGCCGCGAAAAGCAACAGTATGGCAAGCAAGGCAAATGTCTGTTTCATATAGTTTTGTTTTGTAGTTAATCGCTCGGGTGTCCATGAATCGGATACATTTTGCAAAGATAATACAAAATAGGGAGATATGCAAAATCAATCCGATAATGTTGCCACATCCATGTTTTAACCGTAACGGTGTACATTCGCCGCCAATTACCGTATATATAATTATACTTTTTAACAATAGTCATTTTGTTTGGCAGCAATTGCTTGCTATCCACTCGGTGTTCTCTCGATATTCTCTCGGGAATAGGCGATGTTTACAACTATTTATAATCACAAAATATAAAGGGATAGTTTCACCACGGACTGAATACAACAAAAGATATGCAGCACAAAGTTCTGTCTCCATAGAATGCCTCATGTCCTCTTCTTCATAAAAACTTAACATTATCTTCACAAGCATGTAACATGGTTGGCGTATTTTTGCAGCGAAATAATTAGAGATTAAGCGTATGAACACGATGTATCTGGTGATGATTATCTTTTTGTTTGCGTTGGCAGTGGTCGATTTGTGGGTCGGCGTGAGCAATGATGCAGTCAATTTTCTGAACTCGGCGATAGGCAGCAAGGCGGCTAAGTTCAAGACAATCATGATAGTAGCGGCGTTGGGTATCTTCATCGGCGCCGCCATAAGCAACGGTATGATGGATATTGCCCGACACGGTATCTTCCAGCCTGCCGCGTTCTCGATGAAGGAACTGATGTGTATCTTCATGGCGGTGATGCTGACCGATGTGCTGCTGCTCGACCTGTTCAACTCGATGGGTATGCCGACATCCACGACGGTGTCATTGGTGTTCGAGTTGCTGGGCGGTACATTCTGCCTGTCGTGCCTGAAGATTGCGAGCGACAGCACGGGGGTGCTGGCGTTTTCGGATTTGCTGAATACGAGCAAGGCATTGGAGGTGATACTGGGTATCTTCCTGAGTGTGGGTATCGCGTTTGTGGTCGGCATGGTGGTGCAATGGCTGACGCGACTGCTGTTCACCTTCAACTATACGCCGCGGCTGAAGTGGTTTGTGGGGGTGTTCGGCGGGGTGAGTATCTCGGCGATACTGTACTTTGTGTTTATCAAGGTGGTAGCCAAGAGTCCGCTGGTGCCGACGGACATCACGATGTGGATAGAGAGTAATACAGCGGCATTGATGGGGGGCTTGTTTGTGGTGAGTTGTGTGCTGATGGAGGTGCTTTATCTGCTGCATATCAACGTGTTCCGTATCATTGTGCTGTTCGGCACGTTTGCGCTGGCGATGGCTTTTGCGAGCAACGATCTTGTGAATTTCGTGGGTGTGCCACTGGCGGCACTTTCGACCTACACGGACTTCACTGCGCACGGGACAGACCCCGCGACCTATATGATGGGCGCGTTGAATGCACCGGCGAGCACTCCGATATACTTCCTTGTGGCGGCGGGGCTGATTATGGTGCTGGCATTGGTGAAGTCGTCGAAAGCCCAGCGGGTGGTGCAGACGTCGGTGAACCTGAGCCGTCAGGCCGAGGGCGATGAGATGTTCGGCGGCAGCAGGGTGGCAAAGGGTATCGTGCGGAGTGCGCAACACCTGTCGTCGGCCGTGGAGAATGTGCTTCCCCGTCGCGTGGTGAAATGGGTGGATTCGCGTTTCAACACGCAGGAAGCCATTATGGAAGACGGGGCAGCATTTGACCTCATCCGCGCATCGGTGAACCTCGTATTGGGCGGACTGCTGATAATCATGGGTACATCGCTGAAGTTGCCATTGTCCACCACGTACATCACGTTCATCGTGGCGATGGGTACGTCGCTGGCAGACAGGGCGTGGACTCGGGAGTCGGCGGTGTACAGGATTACGGGCGTGCTGTCGGTGATTGGCGGCTGGTTTATGACGGCTGCGATAGCGTTTGTGGCTGCCGGCGTGGTGTGCCTGTTGTGCTACTGGGGCGGAATTGTGGTGATAGGATTGCTGATGGTGGCAGTGGTGTTTGCGCTGTGGCACGGGTTGCACAAAGAGGCGAAGCCCGATGAGCAACAGACGGCACTGGACGAGTGCTACCAAGCGTTGCTGACCGCCAAGACACCGAGCGATAAATGGGATATGTTGCGCCGGCTACACACGATGGGGACGGCATATATATTAGGTCAGGCGGAGAAACTGTACGCCAAGACGTGCGAAGAGATATGCGATGAGGACTTGCATGGGCTGAGGAAGACGTGCAAGCAGTTGAAAGACATGCAGTTGTACAAGCGAAAACTGCGCTCGCGGGAGTTGGTAGGGCTGCGAAGTATCGACCCGACACTGGCATTGGAGAAGAACACATGGTTTCACTTGGACTCGAATGCGGGCGAGCAGATGCTGTATGGGCTGAAGCGTATCGCGGTGCCGTGCTTCGACCATCTGGACAACGGTTTCAGTCCGTTGCCGGATGACCTGGTGGACGAGTTGAAGATGGTGTCGGCACAGACGGTGGGGTACTTCGAGAAGGCGTTGCAGACGTACCGCGGCACGGAGACCGAGGTGAAGGCACTGACGGCGGAGATTGAGGAGTACAAGAACCAGTTGTCGGCACTGCGCAAGAAACACCTTGACCGGCTGACCACGATGACCGCCCAAGATGCTATGACACTGCCCCAACAGACGGCGTGGCTGTATCTGAATATACTGCAGGAGTCACAGCAGTTGCTGTCGGAGTTGCGGCACTACCTGCGGGCGTATAATCATTTTTGCAGTTAGGAAATGTGACTTATGAGTTGGTCAAGGTCGTGTATCTCGGTGAATTTCAGTGATTTACTTGCCACCCCCACCTCTTGTAGAAGAGCATCTGCGATAGCACTTCCCCCCGCTATCGCGCTGATAAACAATCCTCAAATATAAGGAAAACGTGGTTATTGGTGTCTGTTCGGGTTGCGCGGAAACCAGCCCTTTTCGACACGTTTCTTCTGCTCGAAGAGTTCCAGTATCGACCAGAAACAAGAGAATGCGAATACTCCGAGTATGGCGGACAGGTACACATTGGCGATAAAAAGCGACGCCACAGCAACACCGATGCCCACCAGTGCAAACGCCCACCAGCACCCTGTGCCTAAATAGTACTCCGCCTTGATGACAATGGGGTGGAACATGCCAATGCACAGGAATGTGGCTAAGCCCAAAAGTATGCCTTCAAAATTCATAAATCCATCTCTTATAGGGTGCAAAAGTACAACTTTTTTTTCTCTTGGGCAAGGAGACAATCATTATCGGTTGTAGGTGTGCATGCTGTATTGCGCGGATGGCAGGTAGTTGACCCCATACCACGTGATTTGCATGGCAGCGAAAGTGAGGGCAATCATTGTCAGAAGAAACCAACACGAACCCCGCTTGACAGGTATATGCGTGCCGATGATGGTGATGAGCCACGTGACGGCAGCCCAACACTCTTTGGTATCCCACATCCAATAGTCGCCCCATACATCTTTTGCCCATACCGCTCCGCAGAGCATACCGATGAGCAGAAGCGACGATGCCGTGGTGAACAGGCTGCGCGGCAGATTAGACCAATGTCCCTGCAGGGGTTTGACAATATCCACAATGGCAGCCACCAACGCAATAGCCAGCAGCGAGTAGGCTATCATATAGATGAGGATATGCGGGAAGAACCACAGGCTGCGTAGCGCAGGTACGAGCGTTCCGAGTTGCACACGAGCCAGCGATGCCGCCGTAAATATGCCCGCCAAGACAACTGCCACAGGAATGACATACCAACTATGCCATGCACGGCAAGTGGTGATGACCGCCCCGATAACCATCAAGATAAAGCCTATATACACCATCGGCAGCCACGGGTCGCGTACCAGTTGCAGGATACAATAGTCCTGCTGCCGGTGGTCGTAGTCGGCTTGGTATATCCACCAGCCGTGGTAGCGCGCGGGGTGATTGACGGAGGTTGCGATGCTCTGCTCCCCGTTTATCTCCAGTGTGGAGGTGTATTGCTTGGGGCTTTTGCCGTCGGTGTAGTAGTCGATACGAAAATCCTGCAAGCGGATGTCGAAGGGAAGTACTACGGGGTTGCCTTTTTCGTTGTATGCCACCCGCTCGGTGGCGTGTCTGTCCACCATTATCCTGACGTCGGTCTTCACGACTGCTCCTATCATCCCGCCCAGCAATACGCAGCATAGTCCGAGGTGGCTGAGAGGTGCAGCCCATGAAGTGCGATGGCGAATGTCCCGTATACCAGCGATAGCCAGCAGCACGGCGGCTGTCATTGCCACCGACACAAACCACCACGAGTGATAGAGATGCACCGCCCACGTGCCTTCGATGATGAGCATCAAGATGAGCAGGAGCATAGTGATTGCTCCCGCCCATCTGAGTATTTGCGTGCCTTTAGATTGCATTGATAAAAGCCACCAAAGCGTCCCTGTCTTTCTTTGCGAGGTTGTAGAACTTCTTAGCCGATTCGAGTGCGTCGCTCTCCTCGCTGTAGCCGTGCCACATGATAGCCTCCACCACGTTGCGGGCACGGGTGTCGTGCATACGTGCCTCATACGCGTCGCCGGTTATCTTTTGGTGCAGTCCGCGTCCCCACAGCGGTGTGGTACGGCACCAGCCGGTGCGGATATCCTTCTCCATACAGAGTTTGTGCTGTACAAAGTCGGTGTAGGGCCAGATGGTCTGGTAGGGATAGCGCGGCATATCGTTGTTGCGGGTGAAGAACTTGTTCGGGTCCTGTATGTAGTCCGCTCCGGTTGTCCACGACGGACGGTGGCACTCGGCGCAACCTATCTGCGTGAACAGTTCGCGTCCGCGCAGCACCTCTTTGTCCTTTACGTTGCGAGCGGCAGGCACAGCCAGACCGCGGTGCCATACCATAAAGTCAGAGTACTCGTCGTCCGACATCTCCACCGGAAGGTCGGTACTGGTCAGATAGTTGTAGATGTTCTGCTCCACGTTGTCGGTAAACCACTCGGCGTGCTCGTGCTTCGGGTCAATCTTCTCGATATAAGCGGGGAAACCGGCTTGCACATCGGGGTCTTTCGACGAGATAGTGGCGTAGTTCTTGCCTGCCAAGTCAAGATAGTGGTAGCGGCGGTCGGAGCGGGTTACGTTGGTGATGTTCCAGATAGCGTTTGCACCTGCAGCGTCCAGGAGCGGTCCGCGCGACATGGCGTAGGTGTAGCGGCGTACGTACTTGGTGCCGTCGCCCTGCTTCGAATTGGAGTAGTACGCCCCGTCTTTCCAGTTGCCGCCTTCGAACCATGCACTCTTCCAGTGCTTGAGGTAGCCTGCGGCGTAGGCTTTCTCCTCTTTTGCCCATTGGGCGGTGATAGAGTCGTCGGGGATAGCGTCGGTCAGACCGGTACCGAAGATACCTATCGTATTCTCGAGGCGCACCTCATACTGACCGAGGTCGAGTTGATCGGCACCGTAGATAGCACTCTCGGGCATAGTTACCTCGGGGTAGCGCAGTTCGAAGGTCTCGCCGTCGGCAAAAGCCATCTTGTCGCCACTGGCAGCGCAGGTGCTGACCGTCTTCCACGTTACGTGGATTTGGCTCTCGTCAATCGGTGCCTTGAACGGTGCTACGGCATGCAGTTGCGGCATACCTGCCACCCATGTCTTGTAGTTCTCCGTGACGGGGTCGAAGATAACTAATAGCGTACCGTTACCAATCTCGGTGCTGTTGTACGTACCTTCTGCCACCGACTTGCCATGTCCGTAATTCGGGTGGCAGTGCAGGCACGACGAGCGCACGTACACCGGTCCCAAGCCGCCGCGTGTACCCGTGGTGTTGCTCATAAACTGCTTCTCGAACAACGCTTCGCCTGCTTTGAACGACTCCATCCAGTTGCCGTTCTCCACCGACGGGGTCGGCTGCTCGTAGGCGTTGGAGGTCGAGAGGAATGATGTACCGAGTTTGCCGCCCGTGTAGTACCAATCGGGCAGTTCGGTGTCTTCGTTGGTGGGCTCGTTTTTACCGCCCTCCTCAATATGGCAACTTGCCAGCGCAAACACGCTGACAAGCATACCTGTCATAAGATATGACTTTTTCATATTTGTATGGTTTGTTAATAATTACTCTTGTTCGCTCAGTTTGGCGTTCACCTTGTTGAGTACGTTCACCAGGTCGGTACCTACCACCTTTACGGCGTTGGTAGCCTCCGAACTCTTGGCGTTGGTAGCAAACGGCTCGGCAATCTGACCGATAGCGGCAATAGCGTCCTCGATAGCCTTTTTGCACTCGGTGTCGAGGTTAGCGTCCACCGATTTGATGTAGTCCGATACCGAAGCGTCGCCGGCATTGCTGCCGCAGTATGCGTTTTGGATAGAGCGGATGTTGTCCTGGAAGTCCTCAATCGAGTTGAGCGCATACGGGCTCTCGATGTAGTTGCGGTCTTCCTCGCTCGAAGCGTTGTTCGGACGGCCTATCTTGGTGTTACCCACCTCGTCGGCGATGTCGATACAGCCCTGAATCAGTTCCTCGGCAGCCTCCTGGTAGGTAGCATATATACCGCCGGTAGCCACTTTCATATACGAGCCGTAGCCCTTGGCGAACTCCACGCCGTAGTCAATCTCCGCCTCTTCGAGGATAGCCTGTTTCTCTTCGCTGACGTTGTCCACGCCAGCCCACGAAGCCTCGAGCGCCACCGTCTGGTTGCGCAGATCCTCGGCTACTGCCACGAGGTAAACCAACTCGGCACGGGTATAGGTCGAGATGTCGTGCGTGCGTACGTTGCTCTTGTCGGCGTTGTCGCTGGCGTAGAGCATATACTCCACCGCGTGGAAACCGAGCAGACCGTAGCCGAGTTTGTCGCCTACATAGTCGGCACCCTGCTCCTCAATCTGCTTCATCTGCTCTGCGTTGCCGAGCATGGCGTCCATACCGTCTTTGTCGAGAGGCCACGAGTCGATATGCGGGTCGATGTTGTGGTTGGCAGCGGGACCGAAAAGGAATGCCTCGCTCAACTCCCAGTAGCGGCGGGCAGCCGTCCACGACTCGGCAGCAGCCTTTACGTCGGCATCGGTCAGGGTCTTTGCCTCAAACTTGTCGAAGATGTTTTCGCAGTTGTTGTAGAGGGTGATGGTTGCGTCCGACAGGTTCTTGTAGGTGGCAATCACCGTGTTGTCCACATACGGTGTCATCGCAGCCTTCAAGGCTTGTTCTTTCTTTGACAATATGGTAGTGTCCTTGGGATTATCCTTAGGATTTTCTACGCCATTGCCATTGTGCTCACACGAGGTGAGACTCGTGGCTGCTACTGCGAGCAGCGTTGCATAAAAGAAAATCTTTTTCATTGTTGTTTGTTAATTATTATTACATTATCGTTTGCTTACCCTTTTTGTACCCTGTCCATATACCTAATATCGGCTACCTGTCCCCCACAATATACCCCCTCTTATATCTCTTTTGTACTCTGTCTATCTCTTGCGCATCCCTTGCTTATCCCTTGCTGTTTTGCCCGTATCTGTATCGGACCCTGCGTATAGGATAAGTAGAACATATAAATACTTTATCTATACTTTTGTGCTGCCTCTGTAGTACTCATATCGGTATGATATTGTACTTTCCCCATTCTCTACCCCCCTATCCTCTGCTCTCTATCTCTCCCTCCCAATTCACGCTGCAAAATTACTGCCTTTTGCCACCTCAGGCAATACCGCAATTTACTGAATTTCCGCTTTCAATATATCGCTGAAAATGGGTAGAAGGCACTTGGAGGAAGAAACAGCGCATAGTACCATTTGTCGGAACAGAGTGTAAAGATACTGTTTTTTCCCTCATATAAACAAAAACGATATACTACTTTCTGTATGAGAAATAAGAACTAATCTACGAGTGGATAGTGGGTGGATAAATACCCGATAAATAGGAATGATGTTTACCGTAAATGTGGGATTGCGTGAGCAGGCGAAAGGCAGTAATTTTGCACTGTGATTTGAAACAAGACAATAGTATTAGTTATATCTAAAACAATGTACGAAACGAGCAAAGGGTTACTCCCTGTTTTTCTACTGATTAGCAGTGTGCTATGCGCACTGGCAGACGACTCCGTGCGTGTCAGCAATGCCGAATTGCAGGCACTCTTGCAGCGCGTGGAGCGTCTCGAACAAGCCCAATCCCAAGTAGATGC
Source organism: Bacteroidales bacterium UBA6340 (assembly GCA_002440265.1). GTDB lineage: Bacteria > Bacteroidota > Bacteroidia > Bacteroidales > Paludibacteraceae > Colicola. Next base: position 15,394 of record DJSG01000038.1, read on the forward strand.
CGTCACGGGTGCTACCCCAAAAGTGGGTAGGCAGCACACTGCCCAAAATGATTCCGTCACACAAGAGCGCAAGCACCGCCTGACTATCGGCGGGTACGGCGAGGCGACAATAAAACGTTGCTTCTACTCCAACAACTATCTGCGCTACACCTCCCCCGAGAAGTACAAGAACGACCAGTACGGCGAGTTCGACCTCCCGCACGTGGTAGTGTATATGGGCTATGACTTCGGCAAGGGCTGGTCAATGGGTACGGAGATTGAGTTCGAGCACGGCGGCACCGAGGCGGCTGTGGAGATTGAGGACGAAGAGGGTGGCGAGTACGAGACCGAGGTGGAGCGCGGCGGCGAGGTCGCCTTGGAGCAGTTCTGGTTGCAGAAATCGTTCAACCGCTATGCCAACCTGCGTGCGGGTATGCTTATTGTGCCGTTGGGTGGCACCAACGCCCACCACGAGCCCGATAAGTTCTTCGGAGTCTATCGTCCCGAGGGCGACAACACGATTATCCCCTGTACGTGGCACGATATAGGGCTTCAGTTCCACGGACGCTACAAGTGGCTTGGTTATACGGCGCAGTTCCTCCCCGGACTGGAGAGCGCACAGTTCGGTAACAAATACTGGATTCACTACGGCTCGGCTTCGGCATACGAGTTCAAACTCGCCAACTGCTATGCGGGGCTGGCACGCTTGGATTTCTACCCGCTCAACAAGCAGGGTTCGGAAGCACTGCGTCTGTCGGTGAGCGGCTATGCTGGAACCTCCTTCCGCAACAACCTGCAACCGACCAATAACAGCAAGTATGATGGTGTGAAAGGGCTTGTAACTCTCGGTTCCTTCGACTGGCACTACAAGGGGCACGGCGTCATCTTCCGCGGCTCGGCTATCTACGGACACCTGAGCGATGCCGACAAGATTACCGCCTACAACAAGTCGATGCCGAAGACCTCTGTCTCGAAGCGCCAGAATGTAGCGAGCGACGCCTACAGTGCCGGTGCGGAGATAGGGTTCGATTTCTTCTCGCTCAGCAAGACCTTGCGCGGCAAGCAACAGCAGTTCTACCTCTTTGCCCGCTATGACATCTACGACGCACAGGCAAAGATTGACGCCAGCCGCAACTACTGGGCAGGACGACAGAAAATCTCCTGTGGCTTCAACTATTTCCCCATTCCGCATATTGTGGTCAAGGGTGAGTTCGGCTACGGCATTCTCAACCAAAACCCCCACTCGGAGACAACCTACAACGACGAACCTTACATCGCCTTGAGCATCAACTACAGCGGTTTCTTCGAGTTGTAAAAAGAATCCCTCTAAAAACTTAGCCCCCTATCCGATATATGTTTGCAGATATGCCTTGTAGATGGTCTACTTGCCAGAAGAAAAACAGGAAGCACACTCACTATAGTCAATAGGCGGAAGTACAAGTCCCTTGTACTGGCACTACAACGGGCGGTCTGGAATCCATTAAGAGAGTTTTACGGCTTAACCACGTACTAACAGCATACCCTTGGCTCGAGATAATATCGAGTCAAGGGTCGTAATAGTTCCGCATAAAAAGGTGTCATTTTTTACGAAAAAGATGACCGCTGTTAATAAAACACCCGCCGTAGCGTTTTGAGACTTGCCTATCTGAAATGTTTGCATTAAATTTGCGTCGTTTTTTGGGGTTATTTGTGTCGTTTTTTTGCATAAAACCTTAACAAAAGGTATTTGGCACAAGTCCCAAGGTACTACGATTGATTGCAAACAAATACAGATTATGAAGAGAATTTACCTCGCCATTCTGGTTGCCGTGAGCAGCCTATACACTACCGTTTATGCCCAACAACTGCCGAATGCGGGCTTTGAAGACTGGAGCGGAGCCGCGTTTGACGGCAATGCCCAACCCGCCGGTTGGAACGTGAGCAACGTGACACAGTTCGGGTTCAAGTTCAATTTTGCCCACAAAGAGGCGGGTCATACGGGCAGTGCCAGTATGATGGTGCAAGACCAGAGTGTGGGTGCAGCCGGCATCACGGAGGTGTCGCCCGGGTATTTCTCGTTGGGGCAGCCATGGGTGTATATCAAGAGCCTGACCACCGTGAACGAGGCAACGGCAGGCACGGAGGGCGGTGTGAGTTGGAAATACCGCCCCGACACGATGTCGGTATGGATAAAACGTACGGGCTCGAATGTGACGCGCGAGGACTTCTATCTGCTGTACTACGCATGGTCAGGGACAGCCCAAAGCAGCAAGTACAAAGGCAAGAACGGCAAGTGTACGTCGGTGAGCAAGACCAACGAGGAGAGCGATATACGTCAGGCGTTGGACGCCAACGAGTGCGGTACTGACCAGAAAGCCAATCAGATAGCCGAAGGTATGTGGCGCGAGAAGAAAGAGTACGGCGACTGGACCAACATCCGCGTACCTATATACTATATGAACAGCGACGTGCCGACAATGATGAACATCATCTTCTCGGCGAGCAACTACCCGAACTTCCGCGCCAACAGCGGGCTGTACGACGGGAACTCGCTGTATGTGGACGATGTGGAGTTGATTTACTCGTCGAAGATACAGAAGATTTACATCGACGACAAGGAGTGGCGCGGTTTCGACCCGAACAGCAGTGAGGAACAGAGTTACTCGCTGGGCAGAAGTGCCACAGCCATACCCAAGATAGAGGCGTACCGCGGTGCGGGTTCGCTGACCAATGCAGCGGGTAAGACAGCCAACTTTACGGGGCGATTGCTGACGGGAGACGAGATAAGTATCACGCAGGGTGCCATTGACGGAGCGGCAACAGTGATTACGGTGAAGGCAGAAGACGGCAAGTCCACCAGCACCTACCGCATCAAGTTCGTGCGCGAGGCAAGCACCAACGCCAAACTTGCCAATATCTATGTGAACGGCACGGCAGTGAGCAACTTCAAGGCAGGCGTATTCACCTACAATATAGCGTTGCCCTACGGCACGACAGCAGTGCCCGTGGTTACCGCCGATGCCGCGGAAGATGCACAGACCGTGGAGATTACACAGGCGACAAGCACCACCGGCACAGCCACTATCCGCGTTACGGCAGCCGACAAGAAGACGACAGCCACCTATACGATACAGTTCTCGGTAGCACAGTTGGCTGACAACACATTGCATGATATACAGGTGAATGGCAAGTCGATACCGGGGTTTATCCCATCACAGACCATCTACCGCGTGTCGCTGCCCACCGGCACGACACGGATGCCGACCGTGAAAGGTGTGTCCGCCTACCCCGCCGGTGCGCAGACCATCACCTACACCGCCCCTGCGAGCATCGATGGCGGCACGTATCAGATAGCAGTAACGACGCCGGGAAACCAAGTGCCGAAAGTGTATAAACTGAACTTCCGGTTGGAGGCATCCACCTATTCGTACCTCAAAGACCTGCAAGTGGAAGGCGGGTATATCACGGATTTCCAGCCCGACAATCTGACCTATTATGTTACGCTGCCAATGGGCACCACAGCGCTGCCGAAGATAACCTACGAGCAGGGTGACGAGTACCAGACGGTGAGCATCAGCGAAGGCGGTTTGGACGGCACGACACGCGTCACCGTGACCGCAGCCAGCGGCGACCAGACGGTGTACAAGATAGTGTTCAGCACGTTGAAATCCGAGATTTCGACACTGAAAGGCATACGCATCGGCGGCGTGGACCTCGAGGGGTTCTCGCCCGACAAGACTGACTACACCTACACCCTGCCTATCGGCACCACGGAGTTGCCAAGCATCGAGCCCATAAAAAACGATGAGTACCAGACAGTTAACATCATCGCAGGCGGCATCAACGGTACCACCCGCATCACCGTGATGGCAGGCAACGGCAACACCACCATCTACCAGATTGCGTTCTCTGTCAGTCAGGCATCCGATGCGACATTGCAGATGATTTACATCGACGGCAAGCCATTGGAGGGGTACAACAAGGAGCAGTTGGAGTACACCATCAACCTGCCGCAAGGCACCACACGCCAACCCGTGGTTACCTATACGCCCAACGATGAGTATCAGACGATTACGGTGCGCCAAGGCAGCAAGGTGGAAGACGACTACAAGATAACCGTGCGCCCGCAGACCGGTGCCAGCCGCACGTATATACTGCATTTCCGTGTGGCGACATCCGCTAACACCTCGCTGAATATGATATATGTGGACGGCAAACCGTTGGAAGGCTTCGCCGCCGACATCACCGAATACACCTACCACCTGCCCGAGGGCGTGAGCACCATACCCGCTGTGTCATTCGACAAGGGCGATGCCGCTCAAAAGGTGCTGAGCATGTGCGAGGACAATATCCACACCATCACCGTGACGGCAGAAAGCGGCGACAAGCGCACATACACCATCACATTCATTATCAAGAAGTCGGAGAACGCCTTTCTGCGCATGATATACCTCGACGGGGACTCGTTGCAGGGCTTCGAGAAGACGCTGCTCACCTACAGCGTTCCCCTGACGGGCGGCGTGAGCCCCACGATAACAGTGGACAAAGAGGCAGGGCAGCAGGTGACCATCACCGCACCCTATGCGGCAGGTACTGCGCAGATTCGCGTGGCACCCGAGAGCGGTGCGCCCAACATCTACACCATCACCTTCACCGCCGAAGCCATGGTGGCGGCACAACTGCAGGCGATATTCGTGGACGGCAAGCCGCTGGAGGGCTTCACCCCCGCTGTTACCAACTATGATTTGACCTATACCGATGCGCTGCCCACCGTTACCTACACCGCGGAAGAGGGACAGACCGTACAGGTGCTGCGCCACGGCGAGACCACCGTGCTGTATGTGCAAAACGGACAAGCCACTGCGGCATATACGCTGACGTTCAGCCGTCCCGCATCGAATGATTGCACCCTGGCTGCCATCCTTCTCGACGGTACGCCCATGGCGGACTACAAACCCGAGCAAAAAGACTATACCATCAACCTGCCCGCAGGCAGCCAACCGCAAGTCGTCACCTACACCAAAGGCAACGACCGGCAAGTGGTGTACTTCGGGCAAGCGGCTGAAAACCAGATGGCTATCACGGTTGTAGCCGAGACAGGACTGATGGCTACCTACACCGTAACCTTCCACATCGCCAAGTACGACGACGCACGCCTGATGGATATGCAGGTGGCAGGCCATGACATCGCCTTCGACCCCGACAAGACCGACTACACCCTGTCGCTGGACGAGGGGGCATCGCTGCCGCAACTCACCTACACACCCCGCAACGGACAGCATATCATCGCGGCTGACATCAGTGCCGACAAGCAACAAGTGTCCGTCACCGCCGAGAGCGGCAGCACCAAGACCTACACCGTCTCCTACACGCGCGTCCGTTCCACCAATGCCCTTCTTGCGGACATCCTTGTCAATGGCAAGAGTATCAATGGCTTCCAACCGACCCTCTTCCACTACACCGACACCCTCGCATGGCGCACACGCGTCGTGCCGAACATCTTTGCCGTAGGACAACTGCCCAACCAGACCATCACCACCTGCTACAGCAGCGTCAACGGCACCACCACCATCCGCGTCCTTGCTGCCGATGGCACCACCGCCAACACCTACTCCATCCGCTTCCCCGTACGCAAATCCGCTAACACGGCTCTCGAAGACCTCTACCTCAATGCCGAAAATGCCGAACTGACTTTCAGTCCTGCCACCACCGACTATACCGTTTGGCTGCCCTACCAATCCACGCAATCCCCCACCTTCACATTCACACCCGCAGAGGAAGAGCAGCAAATCGACTATATCCTGCGCCCGCTCGGACAGCCGAACACCATCACCGTTACCGCGGAAAACGGCGACCGGCGCACCTACTCTGTCACTTTCCGCGACAGCCTTGCCACAGCCCCCAACAACCTCGACAGCCTCGTTATCCGCGAGACCGGCGAGAAACTGGATATCCAAGGCACGGAATTCACCATTGCTCTCCCCTATGGCACACGCTCACTCACCGTGGACTATGCCAAGGCCTTCGACGAGCAGACCGTTTGGGTTCAGCCCGGCGGCATCACCGACACCACACGTATCACCGTCCGTTCCAACCGGCCCGACGACCCCGTCCATATCTACACCCTCATTCCCCAACTCGAGACGCAGAACCCCGCCGTGTTGCAGAGCATCACCATCGACGGGAAACCCATCACTGGTTTCGACAAGAACCGCTTTACATACGTTTGTAATCGCACCACGACCACGACACCCCGCATCGTTACCACAAAAGAAAAAGGTGTTGAAGTCATTGTCGATAAAATAGATACACAACATTGGAAAGCCACAGTCACTGCCGGCAACCAATCCAACACATATACTATTTTCTTCCACTACCCCAAAGACATCATTCCAAACGGCGAGTTTACGGCATGGACAAAGACTGCCACAACCAAATCAGATAAGCCTTCTGAATGGAACGCACCCGGCGACTATAAGAATACCATCGGAGCCGAAAGTATCAAAGATGGAGTGAAGAAAGAGAATGCATCGGCAGTCCTCCTGCAGACTTGGTATGTATGGGCAGCAGGGGGCTCGGTGCCTGCTGTCATAAACCTCGCCGATATGACTGTTTCGCTCAATGTAGCCAGCGGGTCAACAGTTACGCCGTCCGGTTTCATCGGCTTTCACAACACACCGGACGCTGCCACTATCAACTACAAATATACCGACAAGGCGGGAGACGGCGCATTATTCCGTTTCAAATTTTTCGACAGCGAAGGCAACGAACATGTTTTTGACCACCGCCAGACAACTACAAGCAACACCTATGCAGACCACACTCTTGCCCTAGGTACTGACGGTGTCAGCGTGTCGGGAATGGACGTCATTATTGATGCCAGCGGCAAATACCCGAAATCAGGACACACAGCCAAACTATATGTAGACTACCTCCGTCTCTCTTATAACAGCACCCTCAAGAGTCTGCGCGTTAATAATGCTCCCGCCTCGCTCAAGGGCAACGCCTTCACCGCCACACTCACCGACCCAGAATACACCGCCATCCCCGAACTCGCTTTCACCGGTGAGGTATCCGACCAGGCACAAAACGTAGTATGGCAACCCGAGACGCAAAGCGGCAACTACGGCATTCGTCGTGCCACTATCACCAACTATGCGGAGGACGGCACTTCTACCGCCTACACCTTACAGGTGCGCCGTCCGTTGGATACGCGCAATATGCTTCGTGCGCTGTTGCTGGACGGTGATACGATACAGGGTTTTGCTCCGGAAAAAACAGACTATACCGTCCATCTCGCTTCTACGACCCGCCATTTGCCCTCTGTGTTCCCGCATCCGATGAGCAGTCTGCAAACCGTTACCACGTCGTATGCGGACTCTGTGCTGACTATCACGGTTGCTCCGGAAACGGGCGAGAGCAGGGTCTATACCATTCGTTTTGTTACCGACTTGTCGGACGACACCACGTTGGCAAACCTGTCGGGCGTAACGGATTTTGACCCTGATACACGCGACTACACCATCGCAGCGGCTTCTATGCCTACAATCGCTTTTGCCAAGCAGACAGACGGGCAGACCGTGTATGCTGTCTTCGGAGCAGAGAAAGCCACTTTGTCGGTTACCGCCGAGAACGGTGCAAAGGGTACCTACACCGTTATGCTCCAAAAACCGGTTGTTACCACCACAGGGCAACTCTCCGAGATAGCTCTCAATGGCAATATCCCGAGCGATTTTGCCGTGGATAAATATGACTATACCGCAGAGCGTCCCGATCTGGTTACATTCGTGCGTGCCAACGAACAAGACTCGGTTGTCTTCGTTCAGACAGCCGAGCGTATGCAATGGCAGGTGTTCGGTACGGAGCAGCACACCTATACGCTGACCTATCCCACCGACCTGTCGTCGAATACCCGTTTGGCGGCCATTCTATTAGACGGTAAATCATACTCGGATTTCGACCCTGCAGTATCGTCCTATACTATCCGTACTGACACGATGCTTCATATCGATGTGCAGAAAGCCGAGGAGGCGCAGCAGGTGCGTGTCAGCCTTGATACGGATAACAATACGTACACCCTTTGCGTCATCGCCGAAGACGGCACAGAAAGTACCCCTTATACGATAAGCGTAAAACCGGTGCTGTCAGGCAATAGTCTGCTGCGGTCTATCCGCTTGGATAATACGGAGATTAGCGGTTTCAACCCTGCTACGCTGCAATATACTGTTACGCTGCCTGCACCTGCGGTTAAAATAGCAGAACCGCAGATGCCGTCGCTGACGTATATCACAGGGGACGAGGCGCAGTCGGTGGAACTCACTGCCGGTCGTCTTGGCAGCAATACCTACCTGACCGTTACCTCCGAGGACGGGCACATAAGCGAGTATTCGGTGCTGGTACAAGCCGAGCCGAGCCATAATGCCGACCTGACGGGTATCATCGTCAATGGCGTACCTGTTTCCCATTTTGAGGCAGGACGGCACTACTATTCGGTTCGTACTGAAGGCGAGCCTGACATTGAGTGGACTTCCGAAGATAATTTCCAAACGGTTACCCGTATTGCTTCCCAAGCAGGAGACTCGGAATATATTCTCCATGTGGTGGCGCAAGACGGTGTAACTACGCAGGATTATATCGTCGAGGTGTTCAAAGAGACTTTGTCTGACGATGCCACCTTGGCAAATATCCTGCTCAACGGGCATACATTCAGCGAGTTTGAACCTTCGCTCAACCCGCGTCTCTCGTTCTCGTCCATGCAGAATGTCTATCAGATCAATCTCCCCGCAGGTAGCACTCTGCTGCCCGAGGTGTCGGCTTCGCTGCGTGTGGACGGACAATCGGTTAGCACTACGATTGAGGGTATGACAGTCTATCTCGATGTTACGGCTGCTGATGGTACCACTACCAACCGCTATACGCTTGATTTTGTCGTGCCGCTTTCTGCAAATGCCGACTTGGCGATGATTTACCTTGACGGGGATTCGCTCCCTGCTTTCGCTACGGGAACTTACTACTATCCTGTTACGCTCCCCATCGGCGTTCATTCATTGCCGGAGGTCGTTGCGCAGAAAGCCGAGACAGGGCAACAAGTAATGACAGACATCAGTGATAATTATGCTACTATCAGCGTTCTTGCCGAGGATGGTATTACCCGCGCTACCTACACCGTGGCTTTTGCATTCAGCAAGTCCGATGCCGATACGCTGCAGATGATTTATGCCGACGAGGTGCCGGTTGAGGGCTTCGTTCCGCGCACGTTCTATTATGTCCTCTCGCTCCCTGTCGGTACGACCGCCTTCCCCGAGTTGGCTTGGACAAATGCCGACGAATGGCAGACTGTCCGTATCGACACGCTCCAGCATACCGACCGCAACCTGGTGCGTCAGTTGGTCGTTACCTCGGAGAGCGGACGCAGCAACTACTACACCGTGGCATACTCCATTCAGCAGTCTGCGGTTGATACCCTTCAGATGATTTATATCGACGAGAAACCGCTGGCAGACTTTGCGGCAACCACCACCGAGTATTGGTACACCGTTCCCGCCAATGCTACCGAGGTGCCGTCGGTTTATCCTTTGCAGGGCGACCGCTACCAGACGGTCAGTGTCTCGCAAACCGCCGAGACGATGGCTGCCAAGTCGCTGGGTGTCAAAACTGAGATTGAGGTAATAGCAGGCAATGGCGCAAGCCGTACCTATATCATCCATTATCCGATGGCACTCTCTGATGAGACTACCCTCGATATGATTTATGTGGCAGGCAAGAGCCTTTCCGACTTTGACTCCGAGCGGTTCTCCTACAAGGTCAATCTGCCTATGGAAACGGTCAATATCCCATTGGTGACGGTGCAGAAGAAAGAGGATGCCCAGCAGGTGGAAATCACTACCGATGCCGATACCGTCTTTGTAAAAGTTACGGCGGAAGACCTCTCGCAGGCAACCTATACCCTTGTTTTCGAGCGTGTCAAATCGGCGAATGCCAACTTGCAGAATATCGAGTTGGGCGATGGTCTGACTATTGATTTCGCCCCTGCACACTACGACTATGCCGTTACTATTCCATACGGACAGACTACATTGCCGACCATTACGCCTGTGAAAGCGGAAGAGGAACAGACTGTGGAGCAATCCGCCCCCGAACTGCTCCCCAACGGCGAACAGATGGTTACTCTGTTGGTTACAGCCCCCAACGGTATCGACCAGTGCGCTTATACCATTACGTTCTCTTTTGCCAAGAACGGTGATGCTACGCTTGCTGCCATCTATGTGCGCGGCAACTTGTTGGAGGGCTTCCGCAGCGACTCTGTCGAATACACACTTGCGTATCCGGTGGGTTCTACCATAGCCGACTTTGCGGGCTTGCAGGAAATCTCGTACACGCTTTCCGACGAACAGGCACACGCAGAAGCGTCTATCGACAATGCGGGTACTATCCTCATTACCGTTACGGCGCAGGACGGCACCATGTTGACCTATCTTATCCACCAGACCGTGCTGACCGATACCGACAACTCCGTCAGTATGATTTATTTCGATGATGTTGAATTGGCGGATTTCGACCCCGAGCAGGATTTCTACACCTATTATATAGTGGAGGGTATGACCGCACCGAAGGTTACAGCGGAGGCACTGTCGCCTTTCGCCGAGATCAGTGTCAAGGAAGCGTCCGTGGGCGATACGTGCATCATCTCCTGTACATCCCAGTCGGGCGAAACGCGCCGTTACTATATCTGGTTTGCGCAGTCCGAACTCAATGATGCCCTCACGCCAACCGCTAATGATGTGCTGGTAAAACGCCTTGCCGGCTCCACGCAGATTTTGGTCGGTACGCTCCGTAAGGATGTGTCGTTCGGCTTGTACGATATGTACGGACACCGTATCGCTTTGGAGAAACTGCCGGTGGCTGACCCCAACGATGTCGAGATCGTTACCGAGGCAAGTGGGCAGGAGCGGCTGCTCAATATAACCGACCCGGGTTCCGGTACAATTTTCACGTTAGATCCGAACAACATCTATTTCTACGTATTCTTCCTCAACGAGAAACAGCGTATTGCATCGGGCAAACTGATAGTCGTTCCATAGCGATTGGTTTTTACACATAGCCTTTAATGAAGGGCTGTCTGATACGTGTTATCGGGCAGCCCTTTTTGTATGGGTAGGTGCGGTTAATTAGTTGTTAATCAGGTTGTTGTAACAAATTAAACGGATATATGCCGGAATGTGCAATAGATAACCTGCTGAAATACAAGCAAAAACCGCCTAATCACGTACGAATCACATAGACCTGATGGCATAAGGC
>DJSG01000003.1:0-577 GCA_002440265.1 Bacteroidales bacterium UBA6340
CGTGCTCTCTTGTACTACATCTTGATTAATCAAACTTTCAATGACCACTTTTGCTTTCTTGTCCTCAACCCCGAGGGGTCTCGTTTGCTCGAAAGCGGCTGCAAAATTACTGCTTTTGTTTGGACTGACCAAATCTTCAGTCATTTTTCAGCATTTTCTTTGTAAGAGGCTGATTTTCAATGTTTGTCAGCATTACCGTCTTCGTGGCATCTTGTTGCACTCGCTTGTGCTAACCGCGAAAACGGCTGCAAAATTACTGCTTTTGTCTGAACCCACCAAATATCCAAGCAGTTTTTTCGCATTTTCTTCGTAAGACACTGATTATCAATAAACATATAATTAGCCGTGTAATTGACCATGAATTCGTTCTCCAACCATAAGACATATAAAGCCGGTCTCCATTAATGACCACATACAAGAACCAGCAAAACAGTCTCCGCCAATTACCATTAATTTATCGTTAATTGCTTCAACCGGCACATAACAACAAAATCAGCCGCGTAATTGACCACGAATTCGTTCTCCAACCGTAAGACATATAAAGCCGTTCTCCACTAATGACCACATACAAGAACCA
>DJSG01000003.1:789-6375 GCA_002440265.1 Bacteroidales bacterium UBA6340
TTTATCGTTAATTGCTTCAACCAGCACATAACAACAAAATCAGCCGTGTAATTGACCACGAATTCATTCTCCGACAATAAACTGTTTCACTGCTAATTGACGTATAATTGACCATTTATTCACCATATGGTATATGATTGAAAAATCAGCAATATGCAACCATTTACCGGCAAACATAATAATAACATTTCAATATTGACGGCATAATCACATACTCTTGACTCGACTTGAAGTCGAGTCAAGAGTAGTAATAAGTAATGGTTAATAGTTAATATGCTTGGTGAATCTACTTTTGAGGTGATATTGTTTCCGAGGCGAGGAGGCAGATATTTTCGAGAATGCTATTGGACAGTACAGTTATTGGACACATTATTGGATACGTGATTGGATACGTGATTGGACACGTGATTGGACAGTACACGATTTTTTTGAGAAAAATGCGTGAAGATTTGGTGGGGTGAAAAAAAAGCCGTACCTTTGCAGCCGCTTTCGTGAGGAAGTATTGTCCAATGGTATAAAGGCTATTACGTCAGATTTTGGTTCTGAAAATCCTGGTTCGATTCCGGGTTGGACAACAAGAGAGATGGGGAGCCCGCAGAAAGGCTCCTTGTTTATAGTGTGATGGGATACGGGCAGCCACACAAGCAATTTACGATTTGACGATTTACGATGTACGATTTTGCAGCGTAGTGTCAGTATCGGCATTGGAACTCTGCCCCACATTGAGTAACACCAAACAAAAAATGAAGACGTTTGAACTCACAGGCACCGTACGCGGCGAGTACGGAAAGAAGGCAGCGAAGGCACTTCGCAAAGAGAATCTGATTCCCTGCAACCTCTACGGACACGGGGAGAACCACACGTTTGCAGTAGCCAAAGACGATGTGCGCAAGTTGATTTACACCCCCGACACGATGGTAGTGGCACTGACCATTGGCGACGTGAAGAAGATGGCGGTTGTGAAAGAGTTGCAAGTACACCCCGTAAGCGAGGCTATCCTGCACATCGACTTCCTTGAGGTAAACGAGACGAAGCCCGTTACCGTGGAGATTCCCGTGCAACTGACCGGTCACGCAGAAGGTGTGAAAGCCGGTGGTAAGTTGTCGCTGGAGATGAAGAAACTGAAGGTGAACGGTATCTACACCGCTATTCCTGACCGTATCGTGGTTGACGTTACGGAGTTGGGCTTGGGCAAGAAGTTGGCTGTGGGCGATATACACATCGAGGGTCTGAAGATGATGAATCCGAAGGACGCATGTGTAGCACAGGTTAAGGCTACCCGCGCCAGCGCAACGGCACAATAATCCGGTGTAGAGGTGTGCAAGGACCACCTGTAAGGTAAATTAGAGAACACCCCTAATGAGATATTTGATAGTCGGGTTGGGTAACATCGGCGACGAGTACCGAGATACCCGCCACAACATAGGGTTTAAGATGTTGGACGCTTTTGCAGAAGCGTCCAACATTGTCTTTGAGGACAAGCGATACGGTTTTGTGGGTCGCGGGCGTGTGAAGAATGCCGAGATGGTGCTGCTGAAGCCGTCCACATATATGAACCTCAGCGGCAATGCGGTGCGCTATTGGTTGCAGCAAGAGAAGATTCCTGTGGAGAATATGCTCGTGCTGGTGGACGATTTGAACCTGCCGTTTGGCACTATCCGCATACGCAAACAGGGCAGCAACGGCGGGCATAACGGACTGGGCAATATCCAGCAAGTGCTTGGTACTGAGAACTATGCGCGTGTGCGTTTCGGTATCGGCAATGACTTTACCCGCGGGGCACAATGTAACTTTGTGCTCGGACATTGGACGGACGAGGAGGAGAAAGCCCTGCCCGACAGGTTGAAAGTAACCAATGCGATTATCCCGTCGTTCTGTCTGCAGGGGATTGACCGTACTATGAACCTATACAACGGCAAATAGATGCGCGAAAGACTACGGCGGATATGGCAGCAGCCCATTGTGATTGCAGGGTGTAATATATTGCTAATCATGGCAATATACACGCTATCGCGCCTGTTTTTCTATTGGGTCAACAGGGAGATGTACCCCAATGCGACGGGGTCGCACCTCATGGAGATGCTGCTTGGCGGTATGCGTTTCGACCTCACCGCCGTGCTCTATCTGAGTAGCGTGTATATCCTGCTGGCACTGCTGCCGTTTCACTTCCGCCACGCTCGCGCTTATAGGATAGCGGCAAAATGTTTCTTCCTTATTCCCAATGCGTTAGGCATAGCGGTGAATTGCGTGGATATGGTCTATACGCGCTTCACCGACCGCAGGACCACCATTACATTTTTCTCGGAGTTTCAGCATGACGGCAACTTGGCCAACATCTTCTTTCAGGCGGTGGCACAGTACTGGTATGTCACGCTGTTTGCGGTGGCAATGATTGCCCTGTTGGGGATGCTCTACAGGCAAGTGCCAGAAGAGGACACTCCTACCCGTGCACCGTGGCTATACTATGTGCGCGAGACGTCTATACTGCTGATAACCTGCTACTTTGTCGTCATCGGCATACGCGGCGGCTTCGGCAAGTACACCCGTCCTATCACCCTGAGCAACGCACTTCAGTACACCAACACGCCTGCCGAGACGAATATCGTACTCAATACGCCGTTCAGCCTGATGCGCTCCACCGAGGGGAGCGTTTATGTCAATCCGCACTACTTTGCAGATGACGAATTGGAGACACTGATGTCGCCTATCCACCCCGCACCTGACACCCTCGGCACGCCCTCGATGAATGTGGTGGTGCTGATTCTCGAATCGTTCTCCAAAGAGTATATCGGCTTCTATAACAGACACTTGGACAACGATACCTACAAGGGGTACACGCCGTTTCTTGACTCGCTGCTCAGCCATTGCGTTAGTTACGAACATTCGTTTGCCTCGGGGCGTAAGTCGATTGACGCTATGCCGTCGGTGCTGTCGTCTATCCCAATGCTCATTGCCCCGTATGTGGTTACTCCCTACTCTACGGACGAGGTGTCGTCCATAGCCGATTGCCTTAATCGCGAGGGCTATACGACGGCATTCTTCCACGGCGCGCCCAACGGCAGTATGGGTTTTCAGGCGTATGCCCGTTCCGCGGGGTTCCAAGCCTACTACGGCATGAACGAGTACGATGGTCCGGAGGCTTTTGACGGCACATGGGCGATATGGGACGAGGAGTTTCTGATGTATTACGCGCGTACGATGAGCCGTATGCAGGAGCCTTTTATGACGGCGGTATTCACAGCATCGAGCCACCATCCGTTCCGCGTACCTGACAGATATGCAGGCGTTTACCCGATGGGTACGCAACCTATCCATCAATGCATCGGCTACTCCGATAATGCCTTGCGGCAGTTCTTTGCATACGCCAAGACGCAACCATGGTACAACCACACGCTGTTTGTGATTACAGCCGACCACACCAACCAACTCACGCACCCCGAATACACGACCGCCAAAGGGCTGTTCGAGGTACCGATTGCATTTTTCTATCCTGCTGATAACCATGGAGAAGTACGTACACTGCCTATCAGCCAGACCGACATCATGCCATCGGTGTTGGCACGTGTCGGCTATCCACAACCGTATTTCGCTTTCGGTGAGGATGCCCTTACGACTGTCAAGCCACACCCTTATGCCATCTGCTACAACAACCCTGTGTATCAGATATTTTCCGACAGTCTGCTGGTGCAGTTTGACGGGCAGGAACTCACTGCCGTGTATTGCTATGCTGAGGACCCGCTGCTGCAAACCAACCGCCTTGCCGACCTCGGACAGCGCAGCGAGGTGCAGGAGATGCTGACCTATCTGCGTGCCTATATACAGCAATATATCAGCCGGTTAACAACAAACAGAATGACTATTCAGACCAACCGATAATGGAAGTCCGCGTTGATAAATACCTGTTTGCCATGCGTCTCTACAAGACGCGCTCCATCGCTACGGAAGCCTGCAAGTGCGGGCGCGTGAAGATGAACGGTGCCGAACTCAAGCCCAGCCGCACTTTCCGCGTGGGCGATGTGTTCACCGTGCGCAAAGGTCCCGCCACTTTCACCTACCGCGTTCTCCAACTATGCCAGAACCGCGTGGGGGCGAAGTTGGTGCCCAACTATATGGAGGACATCACTACGCCCGACCAGTTGGAGGTATTGGAGTTGGCGCGTCTGGCGGCACAGAGCGGGCGTGACCGCGGTACCGGTCGCCCCACAAAAAAGGACAGGCGCGAGATAGAACTATTTATGTCCGACGACTACGATTGGATAGACGAAGACGATGATACAGAAGAAGAATAACATTGCCGAATATATCCTATATCTCTGGCAGATAGAGGATTACCTGCGTGCGTTTCCGCAACAGGCGGACGCCAACCAAGAGTTGCATGACCTCAGCGAGATGATGCACCAAGAGAATATCCTCGATCACGGGCACCTGCAACTGGCACAGAACGCCCTCTCCGAACTCGAGGACCTGCACTGCGATTTGCTTGCCGAAGAGGCAACTTATCGTGCTGCTATGCTGCGACTTACACCATCGCTATGCCTGCTGAAGGCAAAGACCGACCGCCCCGAAATGAGCGACATCGAGGCTTGCCTGCTGTTGCTCTATCAGATTATGCTCCTGCGTCTGCAGAAGCGCACTATCAGTCCCGAAACCGAGTCCGTGCAAAAGCAAGTAACACAGGTGCTACAATATCTCAGCCGCATCTACCGCGACCAGAAATGACCACCCGTGAACGCTATGCACGTACCTTGGCATGGTTTGCCGAGCATATGCCCACTGCCGAGAGCGAATTGACTTTCGACAATGCTTACCAACTCCTTGTGGCGGTAATGCTCTCTGCGCAGTGCACCGACAAGCGTGTCAACCTCGTCACGCCCGCACTTTTTGCCGCCTACCCGACAGTGGAAGCCCTGTCGCACGCTACGCCCGAAGATGTGCTAACATACATTCATTCAGTTAGTTATCCGAATAGTAAAGCCGCACATCTGGTCAGCATGGCGCAGCGTGTCATGGAGGTCTATGGTGGCGAGATACCTGCCACGCGCGAGGAACTGCAAACCCTTGCAGGTGTCGGGCGCAAGACAGCGAATGTGGTCTGTGCCGTGTGGTGGAACCAGCCCACGATGGCGGTCGATACACACATCTTCCGTGTCGCCGAGCGCATCGGACTGACCACGCACGCCAAGACACCCATGGACACAGAGAAACAATTGATTAAGCACATTCCCGCCGACCTTATCCCCAAGGCGCACCACTGGTTGCTCCTGCATGGTCGCTACACGTGCCAAGCCCGCAAGCCCCAATGCGAGACTTGCGGACTACAGGCTATATGCCGCTACTACGCCACCCTGCTCAAACACTCCAATACAAACACATAAGACATTGGAACATCGGGTAATAGCGTATTCTTTAACACATCTCTGATATAGTGCTGAATGTAAATCAATTATGCAAGTATAGTCACACTTTTTCTGACGACGGTTGTCGTTTTTTTTGCATTATTGGTACTACTTTACCAACAAAAACTTCGAATATACAGTATCTTTGCAGCGTGATTCGAGGTGTCGAATCCGGTAGGCTGCAGACGTA
>DJSG01000085.1:0-14600 GCA_002440265.1 Bacteroidales bacterium UBA6340
TACGCGAGGCATTGGTGCGTGCCAAAGAGGAGAAAAACAGACCCAGTCTGATTATCGGGCACACCACGATGGGCAAGGGCTGCGTTACCGCCGACGGGCAGAGTTTCGAAGGCAAATGTTCGACCCACGGGCAGCCGCTGAGCAAGTCGGGCGCATCGTTTGAGGCGACCGTCAAGCACCTGGGCGGCGACCCCGAGAACCCGTTTGTGATATTCCCCGAGGTACAGGAGATGTACGACAAGCGTGCGGCGCAACTGCGCGAGACAGCCAACCAACGCTACGAGAAATACTACGAATGGAAACAGGCTAACCCGCTGGCAGCCAACGAATACGAGACATTCATGAGCGGCGAGACGCCCTGTATCGACTGGAGCGAGATTGTACAGAAACCGGGTGCCGCCACCCGCAATGCTTCGGCTACCGTACTCGGCTACCTGGCAGAGCATGTGGGCAATATGATTGTATCGTCCGCCGACCTGAGCAACTCGGACAAGACCGACGGCTTCCTGAAGAAGACCCACGCTATCCGCCGAGGCGACTTCACGGGGCAGTTCCTGCAAGCCGGCGTAAGCGAACTGACGATGGCGTGCGTGTGCATCGGTATGGCACTCCACGGCGGTATCATCCCCGCATGCGGCACGTTCTTCGTGTTCAGCGACTATATGAAACCCGCCGTGCGTATGGCGGCGCTGATGGAGATACCGGTGAAGTTCATCTGGAGCCACGACGCTTTCCGCGTGGGGGAGGACGGTCCGACGCACGAACCCGTAGAACAGGAGGCACAGATACGCCTGATGGAGAAACTGCATAACCACCACGGACAGCCGTCGATGCTCGTGCTGCGCCCTGCGGACGCCGAAGAGACCACGATGACCTGGCGTCTGGCAATGGAGAACACCGCCACCCCGACGGCACTCATCCTCTCGCGACAGGACATCGCGCCCGTGCCGAACACACGCTTGGACGGCTTCCGCAAAGGGGCATATATCGTCAGCAAGGACGAGAACCCGCAAGTGGTGATGCTGGCAAGCGGTTCGGAGGTATCAACGCTGATGGCAGGTGCCGAACTGCTACGTGCGGAGGGTATCCGCCTGCAGGTGGTGAGCGTGCCGAGCGAGGGCTTGTTCCGTCAGCAGCCGCAGGAGTATCAGGACGAAGTGCTGCCGAAGGGCGTGGTGCGCTTCGGTATGACGGCAGGTCTGCCCTGCACCCTCGAAGGACTGGTCGGCGAAAACGGCACTATCTGGGGACTGAACACTTTCGGTTTCTCGGCACCGTACAAAGTCCTTGACGAGAAACTCGGCTTCACCGCCCAAAACGTATATGAGCAGGTGAAGAGGCTGGTGTAAGGCTAAAATTTAGGGTATTTTTGATTTGGCAAATAAATATGACATCCAAACAATTTTATGATATATTATGCAAGGAAGTACAAGGGTATAAGGCTTTCCTTGAAACGACAGACAATCAATGGATTGTAAAGGGATTTATTGATATAAACAAGAATATCTATACAATCACCAACGACACAAAAGTCGTTTCCAAAATCATAGAGATTCTGCTTATTCCCAAATTAGATTTGTTTGCTAAAAATAACCACTTGGAATTAGAATTGCCTTCTAAACAAAATTTTTATCCAGACTTGACTTTCAAAGACAAAGAGGGACATCTGTTTGCTGTTGATTTCAAATCCAGTTACTATGAAGTTGATGTAGTAAATGGTCTTACATTAGGTTCTTATTGGGGCTATTTCCGTAATAGAGATACCATTAAAACAATGGATTATACCTATAATTCCTATTCTGCTCACATTGTACTCGGTATGCTGTACAAGCAAACAAATGTGTCTGCCAATGAAAAAACTTCTTATTCTCTAAATGAATTGGATGCTATTCATTCTGTCATTGAAAACTTTAAGTTCTTTGTACAGCCCAAATGGAAAATAGCCGGCGACCAACCGGGTAGCGGTAATACACGCAATATCGGTGGTATCAAGGATATCAACAAACTTATTTCCGGGGAAGGACCTTTTGCAGACCTTGGTGAAGATGTTTTTGATGATTATTGGATGAACTATTATGGCAAAGCCGATGCAAAGAATAGCGGCATTGGAGAACCCAAATATCACAATCTCAAAACCTACCAAGGGTATCTCAAAAAGCAGCAAAAGATACTCAATAAATTACCTAAATGATATGTCAGTTCTCGTACCGCCCATAAAATCACAAGGTATTAAAACCAAGTTAGTCCCGTGGATTAATGATATTGTGCTCCATGCCAGTATCAATAATTCCACACGATGGCTTGAACCATTTTTCGGGACAGGCGTTGTGGGTTTTAATTCACCTGTTATAGGGCAACACATTGTCGGAGATATAAATCCATATATTATTGCTTTTTACGAAGCAGTCTATAATGGAGAGATTACTCCGTATTCTATGCGAGCGTATTTGGAAGAAGCCAACAGATTGCTTTCTTCAGCAGAACAAAATGGCACAGCCTATTTCAAAGAGGTGAAAGAACGATTTAATCGTGAGCACAATCTCTATGATTTTATCTTTCTTTCCCGCGCAGGATTTAATGGTATGATGCGTTTCAATCGCAAGGGTGAATGGAATATCCCATTTTGTAAGAAACCTGATAGATTTGCGCCTGCGTATGTAACCAAAATTTGCAATCAGATTGCTAATTTGCAAATACTATTCCGATCTACCGAATGGAAATTTTGTAATTGCTCATTCTTGGATATTATCAACCAAGCAACCGCCAACGACATTATCTATTGCGATCCGCCTTACCTTGGCAGATATGTTGATTATTTTACGGGATGGACTGAAGATGACGAGAAAGCATTATATGAAGCACTCCGCTATACAAAAGCAAAATTTATTCTCTCCACATGGCATCACAACGAATTTAGAGAAAATACTATGATAGTCAAGTATTGGAGTAATTTCAATATCAGGACTACGGAACATTTTTATCATACAGGTGCTCATATTGAGAATCGGCATCCTATGATAGAGGCACTCATATTTAACTTTGATTTGCAAAAGGAAACGCATCCGGTAATTCGTCCCTATCAGCCTATACAAACGGAACTGTTTACTCCACTACCTATGACAGTAGCAGCATTATAAGCAACATATCATGTCAATCAGCGTTCATTTCACATCGCTTTTATTGCTTGCCAAACAGCAAGGGATACGCAAGGGATGAGCAAGGGATAGGCAACCCTGCGCAAGCCCATTTACAATAAACAAAATTAAACTATAAGACAGAATAAACTAAGATATGAGAGTACTAATCATAGGAGCAAGTTCGGGTATCGGAAAAGAACTATCCCTTCGGTATGCCTCATTAGGCAACGAGGTGATAGCGGTAGCCCGCCGCAAGCCGTTGTTGCAGGAATTGGCGCATACAAACTCCAATATCCAAGTCGCTCCATGTGATGTGGCTGACCTTGAGGGTTCGCAGGCTCTCCTTACGCAAGTCTTTGCGTCTCCCATAGACTTGGCTATCCTTTGTTCGGGAGTAGGAGATTTGAACCCTGACTTGGATTTTTCCATAGAACAACCGACATTGGACATCAACGTGATTGGCTGGACGTTCTTTGCTGACTTCATCTATAAGCAGTTTGAAGAACAGCAGTACGGTCACTTGGCTGTCATCAGTTCTTGTGGTGGTCTTCGTGGTGAACCAATGGCACCCGCTTATTCTGCCTCCAAGGCGTTCCAAATAAACTATACGGAGGCGTTGTGCAAGAAAGCCTTCAAAAGCAAACTGCCGATAGTGGTTACGGATATCCGTCCGGGATTGGTCAATACACGTATGGCAAAAGGGGAAGGCTTGTTTTGGGTGATGCCGGTGGAGAAAGTTGCGGTGCAAATAATGACGGCTATCACCAAGAAAAAAGATGTTGCCATCGTAACAAAACGTTGGTCTATCCTCCATTGGATAATGAAGCACCTGCCCCGCTCCATATACAAGCGAATGTAGGCATGGTATCACTTTGCTCCATTAAAGACCATTAAAGAACCATTAAAAAGGCTGTGCATACAAACGACAAACTAATAAACAATCACTGCAAAACTTGGTATATGACAGACAAGGAGTTGGTTTATAAGGTTATAGGAGCAGCAATGGAGGTGTATCGGAATTTGGGATATGGATTGTTAGAGTCCATTTACCAAGAAGCGATGGCTGTGGAACTGCAAGAGAAAGGAATTGACTACACATTGGAGAGGGATGTGCCTGTATTTTATAAGGGCTTGAAACTGAAAAAGACCTTTCGACTGGATATGTTGGTTAATGATAAGGTCATAGTGGAACTCAAATCAGTATCCAAGTTGGGAGCCGAGCACCGCATACAACTATGCAATTATCTGCGACTGACACACAAGCCCATCGGTCTCTTGATAAATTTCGGTACCAGTCCGATTATCGGAGAACGTTGGATGTATGACAAAGAATACAACGAATGTTATCTTGTGGACAAAGACATGAAACCGGTACATCTATACAACGAAGAGAATGATTGAATAATGTTTTTAATGGTCCTTTAATGGGCATTAATGGAGATAAAAGACTATACAGTGAAATGAACAAATAATGTTTTAATGGTCCTTTAATGGGCTTTAATGGAGACAAAAAGTTTCTCTTAAATGGAGACCTAACGGAATAATAATTTACACGGAATATATGGAATACAATTTTACGGAGATTGAGAAGAAGTGGCAAGCCTATTGGGATGCCGAAGGTACGTACCGAGTAAGCAACCATAGCACCAAACCGCACTACTACGTGCTGGATATGTTCCCCTACCCGAGCGGGGCGGGGCTGCATGTGGGGCACCCGTTGGGCTATATCGCCAGCGACATCTACAGCCGCTACAAACGTCTGCAAGGCTTCAACGTGCTGCACCCGATGGGCTTCGACTCGTACGGACTGCCTGCCGAGCAATACGCCATTCAGACCGGGCAGCACCCCGAGAAGACCACTATGGCGAACATCGCCCACTACGTGGAGCAGTTGCGCAAGATAGGTTTCTGCTACGATTGGGATCGCGAAATCAAGACCTGCGACCCGTCGTTCTACCGCTGGACGCAATGGGCATTCGTTCAGATGTTCCACTCGTACTACGACACCGCCTTGCAGAAAGCGCAGCCTATCAGCAAGTTAATCGCCAAATGGGAGGCGGAAGACCCCACATGGAACAGCCTCAGCGAGCAGGAGAAGCAGGAACGGCTGATGCAATACCGTATCGCCTACCTCGCCGACACCAAAGTGAACTGGTGCCCCGCTTTGGGGTGCGTGCTGGCGAATGACGAGGTCAGCGAAGGCTTGAGCGTGCGCGGCGGTTACCCTGTGGAGCAGCGTGTGATGCGCCAATGGAACCTGCGTGTCAGTGCCTATGCACCGCGCCTGCTGGAGGGGCTTGACCGTATCGACTGGACGGACAGCCTCAAGGAGACGCAACGCAACTGGATAGGTCGCAGCGAGGGGGCGGAGATGCAGTTTGCCATCAAAGGGCAGGACGAGCCGTTCACTATCTTCACCACCCGTGCGGACACCGTCTTTGGCGTTACGTTTATGGTGCTGGCACCCGAAAGCGAGTACGTTAGCCGTGTGGTTACGCCCGAGCAACAAGCCGAAGTGGACGCTTACCTTGATATGGTGAAACACCGCACGGAGCGCGAGCGTATCGCCGACCGCCGCGTAACGGGTGTATTCACAGGCAGTTATGCCATCAACCCGCTCACCAATGCGGAGATACCTATCTATATAAGCGACTATGTACTTGCCGGTTACGGCACGGGAGCCATTATGGCGGTACCCGCACACGACAGCCGCGATTACGCTTTTGCCAAGCATTTCAACCTGCCCATCGTGCCTCTGATTGAGGGTGCGGACGTGAGCGAACAGAGTTTCGACGCCAAAGAGGGCGTGATGATCAACTCGGGTTTCCTGAACGGTTTGCAGGTGAAAGAGGCGATTGCGAAAATGAAAGAGTACATCACCAACACGGGCATCGGGCGCGTGAAAGTGAACTACCGTCTGCGTGATGCGGTCTTCAGCCGCCAGCGTTATTGGGGCGAACCGTTCCCTATCTACTACAAGCACGGCATGCCCTACACACTCCCCGAGGATGCCCTGCCCCTGTGCCTGCCGGAGGTCAGCGACTTCAAGCCGACCAGCACGGGCGAACCGCCGTTGGGCAACGCACAATGCTGGGCATGGGACGAGGCGAAACGCAAGGTGGTGGACAAATCGCTCATTGACGACAAGACCGTCTTCCCGCTCGAACTATGCACCATGCCCGGTTTTGCCGGTTCGTCGGCATACTACCTCCGCTATATGGACAACCACAACGACCAAGCCCTCGTAGGACACGAAGCCAACAACTACTGGCGGCAGGTGGATCTCTATCTCGGCGGCAGCGAACACGCTACGGGACACCTTATATACAGCCGTTTCTGGAACAAGTTCCTCTTCGACCTCGGGTATATATGCGAGGACGAGCCGTTCAAGAAACTTATCAACCAGGGTATGATCCAAGGGCGGTCAAACTTCGTTTACCGCTATATCGGGGAGGGCGCAACCGGCAACCTCTATATCAGTTACAACCTAATCAACAACCCTGAATATAAGGGCAAGGTGCAGCCTATCCATGTGAATGTCAACATCGTACACAACGATGTTTTGGACGTGGATGCTTTCCGCGACTGGATGCCCGACTTCAAAGATGCCGAGTTCGTCTATAGCGACGGCACTACTGACACCGACAATCCTTATATGGGGCAACCCACCGAAAAACAATATATCTGCGGTTGGGCGATAGAGAAGATGTCGAAGTCGATGTTCAATGTGGTGAATCCCGACGATGTAGTGGCTAAGTTCGGTGCCGACACGCTTCGTCTGTATGAGATGTTCCTCGGTCCGCTGGAGATGTCCAAGCCGTGGGATACCAATGGTATTGACGGTGTACACCGCTTCCTGAAACGCCTGTGGAACATGTATGAGACGCTCTCCGACGACGCACCCTCGGCGGACGAACTGCGCTCTTTGCACAAACTGATAAAGAAGATCACATGGGATATAGAGAACTTCTCGTTCAACACGTCTATCCCAGCCTTTATGATTGCGCAGAACGAGTTGCAGGCACTCAAATGCAACAAACGTGCGGTACTGGAGGTCTTTGCCGTGCTGTTGGCACCGTATGCACCGCATATCGCCGAGGAGGCTTGGCACCGCTGCGGGCACGAGACCACGATCTGCGATGCCGAGTGGCCCAAGTGCAACGAGGCGTACTTGGCAGAGAACACGCAGAAATACCCCGTACAGTTCAACGGCAAAGTGCGTTTCACGATAGAGGTTGCCAAAGACACTCCGCGTGAGGAGGTGGAGCGCATCGTCCTCGCCGACCCGCAAACCGCCAAGCAACTCGCCGGCACCACCCCGAAAAAGGTCATCGTCGTCCCCGGCAGGATTGTAAACATTGTGATGTAAACGGATTATGATACAATAACTTAACAAAAGCAAAGTCCCGCATTTCTCACACCAATGTGCGCAAGAATGTTACGGACTTTGCTTTTTCAAATTATATCAAATTATGGAAGACGAAAAACGAGAAAGAACATCAAATGTCAAACTATGGATCGGAATTGTAATCGGTTTGGTTATCGGTTACATAATTGGTATCAACGGATATATCCGCGTAGAAAAAGATTATAAACCTACAGAGACAAATACACCAGTGGAGCAAACAGCATCTACACACAAACAGTGGACACCACCTTCTTCTACGACGAAGAAGCATTCCGCTAAACAAACCGCAAAAGAGAGTACTAATGCTGTGAGTTTAGTTTCTTATTCTCATGATTGGGTGCAATCCTATGCGCAAATATCCGTAAAGAACAATACGGACAAGGCTATTACCTCGATTACCGGGCGCATGATTTATTATGATATGTCGGGCAATATGTTAGATTATCAAGATTTCACCCAAAGTATAGATATCGATGCGGGTATGACCAAGCGCTTTGAACTTCGCGGGTATAACACTGAAGAAAATTATGCATACTATAAAAACGAAACTGTCCCTGGTGAAAGTTACAAAAAATACAAAGTAGAGTTCCAACTCAAATCATATACCTACAAATGATAGCCTCTATTCCTCTTTTGCGCATAGTGGTAGAGCCTGCGTTTTGGATACTCTTGATGATTATCCCCGCAGCGTATATCTGCTATTGGTTTTGGATTGGTATCACTTGCAAAATGGCAAAGAAACGGCATCGCGACCCGTTAGGATGGGTGCTATTATCATTTTGCATAACCCCGATATGGGTATGGGTTCTCCTGCTAATAGTCGGAGATAAAAGAGAATGAGCATATAGTTACACTCATAATCTGCTATGAAGCATATTCTTAAATTACAAGAAATATACGGCACGCACATTCATACTCGTATGAGTATGGAGCGTTTGCGTACTATGTTACAGCCACAGGATGAATACCTGTTGGATTTGGCTGGTATAGAGTTTATGTCCCGTTCTGCCGCCGATGAGTTATACAACATCATACATCAAGGATACCATGTGGAAATTGTTCACGCAGAACCTTTTGTACAAAAGATGTTGGACGCTGTTACCATCGGTCGCTTCCTGCCGCGCCAACGCCCTGCCACCTCTATGCCCATTATCCATTGTCCCACTATTGACAGTGTCCAACAACAACTGATGATGAATATCACATAGCACACAGTCATCATGCAATTGCTCCCCACCCACTCCCTCTTTCCTTAATTGCAAATAGTTATAAACACCAACTATCACCGAGAGAATACCGAGAGAATGTCGAGCAAACACTATGTAATCGTGACTACAAAAAATCATATTTGTTAAATTTATACAACGCAGCACATTTGCAGAGTTGATATATTTTTTGTATCTTTGCGGACCGAATGCCTGTCCATTGGCACAAGTATATGTCTGGAGTATATGTGCATATCCCGTTTTGCAAGAGTCGTTGTAAGTACTGCGACTTCTATTCGACCACGCAATTAGCACGCCGACAGGAATACATCACCGCCATCATTGAAGAAGCCCATTGTGAATTACGCATTACGCATTGCGCATTCTGCGATGTGGAGACCATATATATAGGTGGCGGCACGCCGAGTCTGCTGGACATAGAGGACCTACAGAGGTTGCTGGAGGCGTTACCTACAGCAGATGCCCGAGAGGTGACAATGGAAGCCAACCCTGGCGACATCACCCGCGAGAAAGCCAAGGCGTGGCGTGCTATGGGCGTGAACAGGCTGAGCATTGGTATTCAGTCGTTTAACGACGATATGCTGCGCCTGATAGGCAGGCGGCACACCGCAGCACAGGCACGCGAGGCGGTGAGGATAGCACGCGAAGAGGGGTTTGATAATATATCGGCGGACTTGATGTACGGGCTGCCATGGGGAATTAAGAATGAAGAATTAAAAATGAAGAATGGCAAGTTACGTAAAGCCAATAACGCAGTGGAACTGCTACGCAACGATGTGGAGGAACTATTGCTGCTGAATGTGGAGCATATATCCACCTATTGCCTGAGTTACGAAGAGGGGACAGTGATGACGCAGATGCTGGAGCGCGGCGAGATTGAAGAGGTGGACGAAGATACTGAAAACCGGATGTTTGACTACATCGTGGCACGACTGACACAGGCGGGATACGAACATTATGAAGTGAGCAACTTCGCCCGTCCCGGCAGGCGTTCACGGCACAACTCCAACTACTGGAACGACACGCCCTATATCGGCTTGGGCGCAAGCGCACACAGTTATGACGGCGTGCACCGCTATTGGAACCCGAGCGACATAGACCACTATATAAAAGGTGCTTTGGCACACGATTTGCAGCAGGAACAAGAGACGCTGACCGACGAGCAGCGGCACACCGAGCGCGTGATGTTGGGCTTGCGGACGGCAGAAGGCATCGCCCTCAGCGACGTGGACGAAGCCAAAGCCCTACCCTACCTCCGGCGCGGACTGCTCCAGCAGAAAGGCAACCGCCTTGCGGCAACCACCGAGGGGTACCATATATTAAACAGAATAATCGAAGACTTGATATGAAGAAAGAGACCAAGAAACCATCCGTCAGCCCGACATTCAAGAAGAAATTCCTGTGTTGGTTCTGGGGTATATTTGCGGGCGGCATACTGCTCATCGTGCTCATCTTTTGGATGATAACCAAGGGTTGGTTAGGCTATCTGCCGCCGTTGGACGAGTTGCAGAACCCGAAAAACAAGTTCGCCACCGAGGTGTTCTCGTCGGATATGCAGTCGTTGGGACGCTTCTACCGCAAGGAGAACCGCGTGGGCGTTACATACGACCAGATTTCGCCCTATATGATTGAGGCTCTGATTGCCACCGAGGACGCCCGTTTCTACAGCCACACCGGCGTGGACGCGAAAGGTCTGACCCGCGCCATACTGTTGCTCGGTCATGCCGGCGGCGGCAGTACCATCACGCAGCAGTTGGCTAAGCAACTATGGTCGCCGCGGGCAAACAATATCTTCGAGCGTGCATTGCAAAAGCCCATCGAATGGGTGATAGCCACCAAGTTGGAGCGGCTCTACTCGAAAGAGGAGATACTGACGATGTACCTCAACCAGTTCGACTTTCTCTACAACGCCGTAGGCGTGAAGTCGGCGGCACAAGTGTACTTCTCCACCACGCCTGCCGACCTGAAGATAGAAGAGGCAGCCACACTGGTCGGGCTGTGCAAGAACCCCGCACTCTACAACCCTATCCGCCGTCCCGAAAAGGCATTGGCACGGCGCAACACCGTACTCGGACAGATGTGCAAGTACGACTACATCACGCCCGAGGTGTGCGACTCGCTGCAGGCGTTGCCCATCGAAATCAAATATCAGAGTGTGGACCACAAGCAGGGCTTGGCACCGTACTTCCGTGAGTATCTGCGCGGTGTGCTGACCGCCAAGCAACCCAAGGCAAGCAACTACCCCGAATGGAACAAGCAGCAGTATGAGATAGACATGAAGCAGTGGAAAGAGAACCCGCTGTACGGTTTCTGCAACAAGAACCACAAGCCCGACGGCATGCCTTACGACCTCTATCAGGACGGACTGCGCATCTATACCACCATCGATTCGCGTATGCAGCAGTACGCGGAAGAGGCTGTGAATGAACATATTCAGGCATTGCAAAAAGACTTCTACAAAGAGAAGAAAGGCAAGAGTTACGCCCCGTTCTCACGCGACCTGTCGCGCGAAGAGATAGACGGCATCATGAACCGCTCCATGCGTCAGACCGACCGCTACCGCACTATGAAGAAAGACGGCAAGTCCGAGACCGAGATACGCGAGGCATTCAACACCCCTGTGGAGATGCGCGTGTTCTCATACAACGGCATGATTGACACCACAATGACGCCCATGGACTCCATTCGCTGGAACAAGTACTTCCTGCGCTGCGGGTTTATGTCTATGGACCCGCACACGGGTGCCGTCAAGGCGTATGTGGGCGGACCCAACTTCGCGCAGTTCCAATACGACATGGTGAACACGGGTCGCCGTCAGATAGGCTCCACCGTGAAGCCGTACCTATATACACTGGCCATGGACGAGGGCATGTGGCCGTGCGACAGCACCGTCAACGACTCCGTGACCCTCATCGACGGCAACGGCGTGCGCTGGACACCACGCGACACACACGTGAAGAACCAAGGGCAGATGGTGACGCTCAACTGGGGCTTGCAGCAGTCCAGCAACTGGATTACCGCCTACCTGATGTCACTCTACACACCAGAACAGTTGGTTCGCCTCATGCGCTCGTTTGGCATCGAAGGGCAGTTGGACCCCGTAGTCAGTATCTGCCTCGGACCCTGTGAGGTGAGCGTCAAGGAGATGGTGGACGCCTACACCACCTTCCCCAACAAGGGTATCCGTGTGGAGCCGCTCTATGTGACACGCATCGAGGACAACAACGGCAACGTGCTGGCTACCTTCACGCCCAAGACCTACGAGATTATCAGCGAGACCACCGCATACAAGATGATATACATGCTCCGCAACGTGATGGACCACGGCACGGGTGTGCGGGCACGCCTGCGCTACGGACTGAAAGCCCCCATGGGCGGCAAGACCGGTACCAGCCAGAACAACTCGGACGGTTGGTTTGTGGGCTTCACGCCATCGCTGGTAAGCGGTGTGTGGGTCGGCGGCGAGGACCGCTCTATTCACTTCGACCGCATGGCATTGGGACAGGGTGCGAATATGGCACTGCCCATCTTCTCGCTCTATATGCAGAAGGTGTATGCCGACCCCAATCTCGGCTACGACACCACCGAGCAGTTCGACATACCCGCATGGTTCGACCCCGAGCAAGGGTGCAAGTAAGATATAGTGAGACGCCTCTCTAAAATAGGTTTTGTCGTACTTTGCGCATTGTCGTGCATTGTCAATGGGGCTTTCGCCCAACTCAACACCGACCGCATCACTGCTATCGGGCGCAATGCGTTGTATTTCGATGACTATGTGCTTAGTATCCAGTATTTTAATCAGGTCATCAAACTCAAGCCCTACCTCAGCGAGCCCTACCTCCTGCGTGCCATCGCCAAGATACAGTTGGGCGACTACACAGGTGCGGAGCAGGACTGCAACGCCGCCATCGAGCGCAATCCGTTCCAACCCGGGGCGTACTACACACGCGGATATGTCTATCGTCAGACGGGGCAGTTGGAGAAAGCCGAAAAAGACTTCTCCGAGGCACTTATCTTCGCCCCCGAGAACAAGACCTATCTCGTCCTTCGCGCCGATGTCCTCGCCGAGGAGAAGCACTACGACCGCGCCTTGCAGGACATCGACCACCTGTTGGGACGCGAACCCCACTCCGCCGAGTTGCTGTTCGAGAAAGGGTCTATCTGCATGCGCAGCAACGACACCCTCTGCGCCCTCAACGCCTTCACCGACGCCACGAAGTACGACAGCCAGAACCCCGCCACATGGTCGGCATTGGGACTGGTGTATCTGATGCTGGACAAGCAGAACGACGCCCTTGCTGCCCTCACCAACAGCATCAACCAAGGCAGCAAATGGGCAGGCGACTACATCAACCGCGGCATCATCTTCTACCGTCTCCACAACTACCGCTCTGCCCTTGCCGACTACGACAAGGCGGTCTCTCTCGCCCCGCGCGAAGCCCAATGCTACTACAACCGCGGTGTCCTGCGGCAGGAACTGGGCGACTACAATCGCGCCCTCGAGGACTTCAACAAGGTGGTGGAACTTGACCCCGACCAGGTGGAAGTGCTCTACCAGCGCGGACTCGTCCTGCTGCACCTCAATCAATGGAAAGACGCACTCGCTGACTTCACTACCCTGATAGACCGCTACCCGTATTTCCTGCCGTCCTACTACCTTGCCGCACAGGCGGAGACGGCTCTCGGACACGGCAAAGCCGCCTATCAGTACCGCACACGTGCCTACGAGTTGGAGCAGAAGAAAGACAGCATACAGGCGCAATCCGTGTCCACCGACCTGCAGTTAGCCGAGTCGCAACCGCAGAAGCGCGACCGCCGCAAGGAGTTCTCCGCCATGGCTGCGCAGAACCAAGAGGCAACAGACGAGGAGCGCAAGTACGAGAGCGAGACCCGCGGCACCATACAGAAACGCTATGCGGACGTGGTCAACGAGCCCAATATCACCCTCTCATACTACGTGCCGAATGTCAATACCCAGTCTCTTCGCCGCACCAACTACTCGCACGCTTCCATCGATGAGTACAACAGCCGCCAACTGCTCCCTGCCCCACTCCGCTTCACCGTACAGGAGATGACACTCACGGCAGACATGGTCAACCAACACTTCGAGCGCATCAACGCCCTCTCCGACCAAATAGATATGCTGGAGCAAATAGCCTCACCCGACTCGCCGCAGAACACTCGCCTGAGTGCTGCCTATATGGCGCGGGCTATCGAGTTCGCCCTCGTGCAGGACTACTCCTCCGCTATCGACGATGCCACCCGCGCCACTATGCTCGACGGCACCCTGTATTTCGCCTATTTCTGCCGTGCCAACTGGCGGTACAAGTTGCTCGAATACCGCCGCGCCATGGGCGAAAAGACCGAGGGGGCGGACTTTGAACTCATGATGCGCGACTACGACTACGTCATCGACCACGTGCCCGACTTCTCCTTTGCCTACTACAACAAGGCGAATATGCTCTGTATCCAGCAGGATTTCCGTGCCGCCATCCGCTACTACACGCAGGCAATCGCCGTGGACTCCGACTTCGCCGAGGCGTATTTCAATCGCGGACTGACACACATCTTCATCGACGAGGTCGAAGAGGGGCTCGCCGACCTCAGCAAAGCCGGTGAACTCGGTATCTACCAAGCCTACAATCTCATCTCCCGCTTCCAGTAATCCCCCTGTACACATCGCGCATTACGCATTGTGCATTGTGTTTACGCATTGCGCAAACACCAACTCCACCATTGTCTTTGCATATTAACTATTAACTATTAACCATTACATATCATACACTTATATCGAGTAAAACTCGATATAAGTGTATGATATTAGTATGT
>DJSG01000085.1:14630-22654 GCA_002440265.1 Bacteroidales bacterium UBA6340
ATATTAGTATGTGATTGTCGGGTGAATATCGGGTGTGGAGACGACGCGGCTCGCATCGTCAAAGACCGAATATCAAGAGAATGCCTTATCTATTCAATACATATAATTCTTCATTCATAATTATACATATTGTATATGTGCCCAATAAGCAGTACCTTTGTGCCGTCAAATAGTTTTCGTATGTCCAAGCGTGTCCTTATGGCTATGTCGGGTGGCATCGACTCCACCGTCTCTGCAATCCTGCTCCTTGAGCAGGGCTATGAACTTGTAGGCGTCACCTACCGCACTTTCGACAGTATCAAGGAGTCCTGTCTCGCACGCGAGAAAGGATGCTGCTCCGTCGAAAGTATCATGGAAGCCAAACACATGGCGCAAACGCTTGGTTTTGAGCACCATATAGTGGACTTCCGCAACACCTTCCGCGAACATGTCATCTCCGATTTCATCAGCGAATACACACATGGACGCACGCCCAACCCTTGTGTCCTCTGCAATTCGCACATCAAATGGGGTAGCCTCATGGAGTTGGCAGACCGCTATCATTGCGACTATATTGCCACAGGTCACTACGCACAAATCGCTGAGCACAACGGACATACATACCTCAAACGGGCGGTGGACACGCACAAAGACCAAACCTATTTCCTTTGGATGCTCACCGAGGACAACCTCCGCCGCACCATCTTCCCGCTTGGAGGGCTCACCAAACCCGAGGTGCGTCAGATTGCTTTTGACCACGGGTTCGAGAAACTGTCCCGCAAAACCGAAAGTCAGGAGATTTGCTTCGTGCCTGACAACGACTACCGTACCTTCCTTGCCGAACAGGGCGTACACATACCGCAAGGCGACTTCGTGGACGCAGACGGGCATATAGTAGGGCAGCACCGCGGATTCTGCAACTACACCATCGGGCAGCGCAAAGGACTCGGCATAGCACTTGGCAGCCCCAAGTATGTCACACACATCGATGCCGCACGCAACCGTGTCACATTGGGCGAACACGACGACCTGTACGCCACCGACGTCACCGCCTCCCACATTCGTCTGCGCGACATCGATTGGCTGCAGGCATCGCCTTGTGTCGAAGCACGTATCCGCTACAAGTCCCCGGCCATCCCTGCCACCATTGACTTCGCTCCCAATACCGTAGCCGAAACCTCCCCCACTCGCCTTCACCTGCATTTCCAATCCCCCGTATGGGGCGTCACACCGGGGCAGTCTTTGGTCATGTACAAAGACGACCTGCTCATCGGTGGCGGCCTCCTTGACTAACCCGCCCCCTACACCACACACCACCCAATTACAAAAGGTTCGCCGTACCCCGATTACGGAAAGGCGTACACATATTCCGTATTTTATGTAAGGCGGTTTGGCTGTATGCTATTTTTTCCGTACTTTTGTGCCGCACTTAATTCATAATTATTCATTCATAATTCATAATTAGATTATGATACTCGAAAAAATCAACGGTCCTCAGGACATCAAGCAACTCAGCAGCAAGGAGTTGCATATACTGGCAGACGAGACACGGCACTATCTGCTGCAGAAAGTGAGCGAACACGGCGGACATATCGGTCCCAACCTCGGTATGGTGGAGGCGACGGTGGCACTGCACTACGTATTCAACTCACCCGAAGACAAGATTGTTTTCGACGTGTCGCACCAGAGTTATACGCACAAGATACTCACGGGGCGCAAAGAGGCGTTTATGGATGCACGGCACTACGACGACGTGTCGGGTTACAGCGAACCCTCCGAGAGCCCGCACGACCACTTTGTGATAGGACACACCTCCACCGGCGTCAGTCTGGCTTGCGGACTGGTGAAAGCCCGCGATTTGCAGGGCGGCAAGGAGAATGTGATTGCCATCATCGGCGACGGTTCACTGAGCGGCGGCGAGGCATTGGAGGGTTTGGACGTGGCAGGGTCGGAACTCGGCACGAACTTTATCATCATCGTCAACGACAACCAGATGTCAATTGCCGAGAACCACGGCGGGTTGTACAAGAACCTGCAGTTGCTGCGTGAGACAAAGGGCGAAGCACAATGCAACCTCTTCCGCGCAATGGGGCTGGACTATATGTATGTGGACGAGGGCAACAACATAGACGCACTCATCAAGGCATTCCAACAGGTGAAGGACATCGACCACCCCATTGTGGTACATATCAATACGTTGAAGGGCAAAGGCTATCCGTTTGCCGAACAGAACAAAGAACGTTGGCATTGGGGTATGCCATTCGACCTCGCAACGGGCAAACCGAAGTTCACTGCCCCCGCAGGCGAGGACTATGAGACACTCACCGCCGAACATCTGCTCTCGCTCATGCCGTCGCACCCTGAACTGTTCGCCATCACATCGGGTACGCCGGCGGTCTTCGGTTTTACAAAGTCGCGCCGTGAGCGTGCGGGCAAGCAGTTTGTGGACGTAGGTATCGCCGAGGAGACAGCGGTGGCACTGGCTTCGGGGGCTGCCAAACGCGGGGCGAAACCCGTGTGGGGCGTCTATAGCACGTTTATCCAGCGCACCTATGACCAGTTGCAACAAGACCTCTGCATCAATGACAACCCCGCACTCATACTCGTTTTCGGCGGCGGTATCGAGGGTATGAACGACGTCACGCACACCTGCTTCTACGATATCCCGCTGCTGATGAATATCCCGAACCTCATCTATCTGGCACCGACCTGCAAAGAGGAGTACCTCGCTATGATGGACTGGGCAATCGCCTACCGCGAGCACCCCGTGACTATCCGCGTGCCGCTCACAATGCGTAATGCGCAGTGCGTAATGCACAATGAGATTGATTGGTCGAAGCCCGCCTACGAAGTGGCGCACAAGGGCAGCCAAGTGGCGATACTCGGATTGGGAGAATACTTTCACCTCGGCGAGGAACTGCGCAAGGCTCTACAGGAAAATGGCATCAATGCCACACTCATCAACCCGCGCCTCATCACCGCTTTGGACACCGAGACCCTCGACAGCCTGAAAGCCGACCACAAGGTGGTTATCACCCTTGAAGACGGACAGATAGACGGCGGCTGGGGCGAGAAGATTGCCCGCTACTATAGTGAGCATGGCTCACTGACATCCCCCTCTCTGAAAGGCTCTGAGGGACAGACATCCCCCTCCTTGAGGGGGCTTGGGGGAGTCATGCGTGTCCTCGTCCGCGGCGAGCGCAAGCACTTTGAAGACCGCTACCACGTCGCCGACCTGCTCCTGGCCAACCGCCTGACCGTCCCGCAGATGGTGGAAGACATAAAGGCTTCGCTGAGTTGAGTGTTTAGAGAGTAATACTTAAAAGGCTGAATAGTACGCTTTTGAATTCTCGCGACTGCCTGTATGTTATGGGCAGTCGTTTTTTATATCGCGTATATCGCGCCCCCATTGCCCCTACCGGTGAACCTGCCCTGTAAGCCTCACCAACCATACCCGCAGAGCATACTTTTCGTTTCCTTTTTATTGCATTTACATTTCTTGACCGTTCCTTCACCCCGTCAAACCGTCACCTTTCAGCAAGGGATAAGCAACCCATAAGCAACCCATCAGCAAGGGATAAGCAACCCTTGCCGGACTTCTATCACATCTTTCTTATACAGATTTCATCATATTTTTCATAGTTTGTTGATATTTCCGTTTGCATATCTGCAAAAGATATAGTAATTTTGCACCCGATACAGACCATCTGGTGAAAAGGAGTGCGCCGATGGTCTCAGATGACATATCACTCCTAACTTTAGCGTTTGCTATTGTTCTATTCGCATTGAAATGTAGGAACCTTCAAGCACGAAAACAGGAACAAGTCAGGCAAACGCCCGTGTTATTTCACGCGGG
Organism: Bacteroidales bacterium UBA6340; assembly: GCA_002440265.1. Taxonomy (GTDB): domain Bacteria; phylum Bacteroidota; class Bacteroidia; order Bacteroidales; family Paludibacteraceae; genus Colicola. The sequence continues at coordinate 18,466 of DJSG01000085.1, forward strand.
CGTGACTTGTGTTTTCAGAGGCATCCTACAGCCGCAATGCGAGCAAGTCCCGCTCGCGTTTTTTATGTGTATAGGTCAGTACCTGCGCTGCCAAAACAAACGGTATATGGATAAAAACAACCCAAGCAAAGGGCTCCAATGCCCCACAACAGAAGACCAAACACAAGAAACATGGTGGCAAACCAATGGCGTACTAATGGAAACACCTACTACACTACAAGAATTAGGTGTTATACGCCTTTATCGGGTAAAACCTCAGTTCTATGGAAACGATGAAAAGTCTCCGTACTCAATTGATTACTTCGTTGTGTATAACAATGGTGATGCACATTATTGCACACACACGAAAGGCTATAGTATTTGTGAATCTATCATCCTTCAATCAAGCCATAAAGCATAAGACGAAAAAAATAACATATTTATAACTTTATAGATAACAGCAAACATGAAAAAGACAGCAATCACAATTTTATTTCTATTAAGTCTCTTCTCTGTCTATGCACAGAGTACTTACCGACCAATAAGTCTTGAAGAGTATTTAATTCCTGTTAATGCATACATTCAATCATTCAAAGAACTCGAAGCCAATATCATTAAGTTAGAGGAACATATTCTTAGTATTTTGAGTCAAGACATAGATGCTCAGATGAGGGCTACTATGAAAGAGGATTTAGGACAATTGCTCAAAATTGATGAGAGTCTCCATTCAGAAGGATACACAGCACAACTCTACTCTAGTTACCAACAAATCCGAAGGCAAGTAAATGCCCACGTTGTAGATTATAATAATCGAGTGGCAGCAGAAAAAGAAAAAGCAAAAAGAGAACAACTCGCACGAGAACAAGCAGAAAGAAAAAGGCAAGCAGAGGAGGCTAAAAAACAACAGGAACCAACTAATTGGTCAGGCACAGGCTTTGCCCTCAACAGCGGACACGTGGTTACTAACTATCACGTTATTGATGGTGCAAAGGACATTGTTGTCAAGGGTGTCAAAGGCGATTTCACCACAGCATACCACGCCGAAGTAGTTGCATCTGACAAAAACAACGATTTGGCTATTCTCAAAATCAATGATAGCGCATTCAAGGGCTTTGGCGCCGTACCTTACCGGATAAGGTCTTCTATGGTAGATGTGGGAACTTACGTTTGGACATTGGGCTATCCTATGACTGCGGTGATGGGTGATGAAATCAAATACACTGATGGCAAAATCAATTCCAAGAGCGGTATTCAAGGAGACTTGAGTGTGTACCAAATGTCTATCCCCATTCAGCCGGGTAACAGCGGAAGCCCTGTCTTTGACAAGAGTGGTTACGTGGTGGGCATAGCCTCATCGGGACTGAATCGTGAAGTATTCAATTCCGAAAATGTGAACTATGCCATCAAATCCAACTATCTGCGTATGTTGGTAGAGAGCACACTATCATCCAACATCTTCCCCAACGGCACCGCACTACAAGGCATATCCAACACCGAACAAATCAAACTCGCCAAGAACTTTGTATATATGATACAATGCACCAACCGCGCGAGTGCTCCTATGCCCAAACCGCAAAATGTTTCAAGTACTCAAGAGGATGATTACAGAGTCGTCTTTTATCCATCCGTACACAATACGTATGCAAATTCTTCTCACATTCGGATAAAAAAGATAACTCTAACAAAGGAATATACTACGATAGAGATGTGGTGGCAAGGTGTTGAATGGTGCAATATCTCTCCCTACACATATATAAAAGTTAATGGTCGCCGTTATGATATAAGAAAAGCAGAAGGAATTGCATTTGCCCCTGAAAAAACATACTATTCTAAAGATGCAGCATTGTCATATTTCACACTCTATTTCCCTGCAATGCCAAATGGTGCAACAGAAATAGATTTAGTAGAGCCAGGTGATAGCAATTGGAAATGGTATGGAATAGATATAAGCGGGAAATAGGTATGGCAATAAATAAAATCAGAAACATAGTGAACAATATATTGAATATGGCAACAAAGAGAGAAAGAAGATATTATTACGACGCACAAAACGGCTGGTATATAGATTATGGAGAAGACATAGAAATTCCCCCAACATTGTTCAAATATTATGCACTATCTGATAACTCTGTGGATGCGCTGACGAATTTTTATGTATATGCAACTCATCCTAACCAATTGAATGACCCGTTTGATTGTGATGTAGATTTGATACAAATGGATAGTACAGACGAGATACGTATATTACTTGGTAATCCAAGCATTTATGCACAATTCCTAGATATGTGTGGAGGAGATGAAAGCACGCTAAAAGGCATTGCACCTAAGTTGTTCAAAGTCGTATTTTATCGGAAATGCGGTATTTTGTCCCTATGTAAATCTTGCAACAGCAAACAAATGTGGTCTCTATACGCCAATAACAATGGCTTCTGTGTAGAATTTGACCATACATCTTTTCCATTCAAGCACTCAGGTCCTTTTTTGATGGACTATCGGGAGACTTTGGAAACTAAAAGCACAAGCCTATTGGGAGGAGTGCCTGTAGCAGCATTGTATCAAACAAATGTAAAAACATCAGAGTGGGCTTATGAACAAGAATGGAGAATACTTATTTCTAATCCTGAAGGGTTGGATATGAAATCCTATGGGGAAAGTATCTATAACTTTAATTTCGGAGATGAGCACGACAGGAAATTCAGGTACCCGCTCTGTGCTATTAAGAATATCTATTTAGGTATCAACTTTTTAGGAGAGGATAGTTGTGTGATTTCGCATAATACAGAATGGGAGGTTATGTATCAAGAAGAATGTCACCAAAGTAAGATTTTGGATTTTCTGGCAAGCACACATATTCCCACAAAGTTAGCAGTAAAGGCGGGACTAAATGTATTGAACTTTATTTCCGTCGTAGTTGTAAAACTGAACCAACAGAAATACAGACTAATAGCAACCCCTCAGCAATGAAACATTCATTCCCTAACAGCCCCCTGTCTAACTTATGTGCAACAGATAGTTGGTAGTAACATCTTTAGCAATTAACCACAGAATCGCAGAATCCAAGAAACAACGGCATATATATTTGCGTATCTCAAAGAAATAGTGTAACTTTGCAAGGTTATACAAACAAGGTGCAATGTCAAAAAGGGTATTGGACACCATAGAATACATCATTGTATTGGTTGCTGGTTTTGCTGCCGGCACAGGTTTGTCGGAAGCGGAAGCCTACCGATACTTGAATCGCTATGGTGCCATTGCTCTTTGTGAGAAACACTATGGCATCATGCACACGCTCTCTGTGGAGGATAACATCCAAACGCTCCGTGCTTATTGCCGACGGAAAGGAGGTGCGCTATGATTCTCTACCATGGTTCGACCACTCGAATTGAACACATTGACCTTACCAAATCCCGCCCGAACAAGGACTTTGGCTTGGCGTTTTACCTCTCTGCCGACAAAGCGCAAGCCGCAGAAATGGCGGAGTTCAAGGCAGACTTTGAAGGTGGCAGTCCTGTTATTAACGCTTATGAGTTCGATGAACAACTATTTCAGACCATGCGTTACAAAGCATTCAACGAGTACTCGGCGGAGTGGGCGCATTTTGTGTATAACCACCGCACCGAGCCCAATGGTCGCAACTTGCATGACTTTGACATTGTCTATGGTCCTATTGCCAACGACAGGATAGGGGCACAGATTACCCGATATAAACAGGGGTATATCACATTTGAGGAGTTCTTGGATAGAATACAATATATCAAGGGAATTACGTTTCAATATGCTTTCTGCACACAGAAAGCAATCAACCACTTGGTGCGGATATGAGAGTCAGCCCGATAGAGTTTCAGAATATGAAGGAGGAAATCGTCAAAGACATGATTTCTCACCTGATGGAAGAACAGGGGCTACCTATGCAGGAGGCTTTCGACAGGGTATATAACTCCAACGTATTTCAAAAACTGAATGACCCCGATACGGGATTGTATTTTCAGTCTTCGGGATATGTGTATAGTTTCCTCCAAGAAGAACTACGGAACTCGCACAATTCCTATAACAATTAAAATCACATAATTCAGGGGTATTAAACATCTGGAAATTGTCAAGCCCCTCCTCTGGAGGGGTTAGGGAGGTCTCACTTCGCGCTCTTCCGTCTGTTGCATTCCCTGCACAGCATCTGGCAGTTCGCCGCCACCGTCCGCCCGCCTTTCGCCCA
>DJSG01000072.1:0-1771 GCA_002440265.1 Bacteroidales bacterium UBA6340
AGCGTTTGGCTTGCTGGAACGGGTTGAGCAGCGAGCCGTCCGACTGCTTGATTGGGGCACCTAAGTCTTTCTGCACCGACTTCTGCTCAATCAGCACCTTGGTGGCGGGTATGAAACCGTCAATGAAAGCCGTGTGGTCAATATGCACTTGCTGCTCGAAAGTGATGAACGTGGTGGGCTCTTCTATGCCGAGAGCGTGGAGCAGCGCAATCCAGAACGGTTGCGACTCGCCTTTCTCGTACCCTTTGCCCGTCCAGTAGGCAACAAAATCGTGTATGAGTTTGGGATTGGTCATAATGGTAAAATGAAACGGGTGATATATAGTCTTTAATACGTATCAAAACAACTGCTCCGGTGCTACACGCAGGAATGTTTCCAATGGAAATCCGTTTGTGCCAACCACCATTGTATGCTTGGGGTGAAACTGCTTGTCGAATACATACAGTCCCTGATTATCCGAGCGGCTATCACTCTTAACTTCAATAGCAACCACCTCATCCACTCCTCTCCGCAAGATAAAGTCCACCTCATCATCTCTTTCTCTCCAATAGAATACCGAGTAGTTTTGCTCCTCGGCATAGTTCACAAGATGTGCCCCTACAGCACTCTCTACCCAACGCCCCCAACGCTGGCTATCCAATTGGGCAGTATCAAAACGATAGTCCGAAAAAGCCGACAAGAGTGCATTGTTAAATACCTGAAACTTAGGAACCGACTGAATACGGCGTATGGGCGCACTCGCGTATTTCTGCAATCCGCATAGCAACTCCGCCTCGCCGAGGGTTGTCAGGTAACCCGCCAGGGTGGTTGTATTGCCTGCGTCCTGCAACTGCCCGAGCAACTTGGTATAAGACACCAACTCCGCGCTATATGTCGCCCCCAATCGGAATAGTTGGCTGAGCAACGCAGGCTTGTGGATTCGCTTGGTCATCAGCACATCTTTCTCTATGGCAGGTGCTATAATCGACTGCAAAATATAGTTCTTCCAACGCACCTCACGGCTGACCAGTTCTGCCGCCCCCGGATAACCGCCGAAGTAAATGTACTGCTCCAACGAGAAGCCAAAAGCCTCTTGCATCTCGGCGTATGACCAGTGGGGTACACGTATCAGTTCAAAGCGACCGGCGAGACTCTCTGTCAGTCCGTCTTTAAGCAGCAGACGGCTGCTACCTAACAGGACTACCTTGATATTCACTTTGTTCCATGTATCCGCATCCCACTCCCGTTTGACGACATCGCTCCAGTTGTTCAGTTTCTGCACCTCGTCAATGATAAGGATATGCTCCGCCTGCTGCAACACACGCATCTGTTGGCGCACATCATTCCATTGCTTGGCAATCCATTCCGCATTGTTTTCGTTTTCCGCATCGGCAGAAACAAACGTTACAGGTACACTGCATTGTGCCACAAACTGTTGCACTATCGTGGTTTTTCCTACTTGCCGCGCCCCTGCCAGCACTTGGATAAACCGACGCGGCTCTGCCATTCGCTCCTGCAATGTCTTTAGTTGTTCCCGTATAATCATATCACTACAATTCACTCAATTTTCAACTACAATTTACTCAATTTACCGTTACGATTTACTCAATTTTTGCCACAAAGGTACTATAAAATCTGCAAATAAGCAATAGTCTCCATGTACATCAAAGCAACTGCACCAACATTCATCCATTCCTTACGCGGACAATTTGTATGCATTATTGGTAATACTTTACCAACAAAAACACAGAATCTGTTGTATCTTTGCAACGTGATTCGAGGTGTCGAATCC
>DJSG01000072.1:1776-25659 GCA_002440265.1 Bacteroidales bacterium UBA6340
TAGGCTGCAGACGTAAGCAGCCCGTGTTCTTTGACGTATGAATACTGCCCGTGAGGGTAGTGGAGGGAGCAGCAATGTCTCTCTCGGCGGAGGCAAAGGTGCCTCCGCGAAAGCAGGTATCAACTGTTGGAGACTGAAACGAAGCGGGTGATTTCGGTTTCTAACAATTGAAAGACCTTGGCGACCAAGTAGCCGTCGGCGATAGCATGGTTGAGGCGGACGGTGAGAGGAAGCATCAGTTGCGTGCCCTCCCTGCGGTACTTGCCCCGGTTGATGACAGGCTGGAAGTACAAGTATCCGTCGTTGAGATAATAACGAACTTCTAATAATCAATATGAGTAGTTGTATCTTTATCACGGACGAGAGAGCACCCCGTGAGGGCATCCGCGTCCCCGGGTGTATAGGACAAAAAGGGACTGCCAAACGTACGCGTTGGCAGTCTCTTCAGATGCGGTTGATATTGCTCAACCTGTGTATTACTCAGCCTTAGCCTCTTCAGCAGCAGGTGCAGCCTCAGCAGCCTCTGCCTTGGGAGCAGCCTTCTTGCCGGCACGACGGGTGGTCTTCTTAGCGGCAGGCTTGGCAGCAGACTTGAGCATGTTCTCGTTGTAGTCAACGAGTTCGATGATACACATCTCAGCAGCGTCACCCAGACGGAAGCCCGTGCGGAGGATACGTGTGTAGCCACCCGGGCGGTTAGCAATCTTCTCGCTAACGTTCTGGAAGAGTTCGGTAACGACCTCTTTCTGTTTGAGTTCGCTGAATACGAGACGGCGGTTAGCCGTGGTGTCCTCTTTCGCACGGGTGAGGATAGGCTCTACGTAGATGCGGAGTGCCTTTGCCTTAGCCAGAGTGGTCGAAATACGCTTGTGCATGATGAGCGAGCAAGCCATATTGGACAACAGTGCACCGCGGTGAGCGGCTTTGCGGCCAAGATGATTGAATTTCTTATTATGTCTCATTGTTGTTTTTTTAGTTTAGAGTTGAGGGTTGAGAGTTGAGCGACTCCTTCCCCTCGGGTTGAATTAGTCGTTGAGTTTGTATCTGCTAATATCCATACCGAAAGCCAGTCCGTTGCGCTCCAGCAGTTCGTCGAGTTCGGTGAGAGACTTCTTACCGAAGTTGCGGAACTTGAGCAGGTCAGCGCGGTGGTAGCGAACCAGTTCGCCGAGGGTATCCACCTCTGCCGCCTTCAAGCAGTTGAGCGCGCGTACAGAGAGGTCCATATCAGCGAGGTGCTGGTTGAGCAACTGACGCATACGGGTATGCTCCTCATCATAAGAATTGGTGACGGGCTTAGCCTGATCTTCAACGATAATCTTCTCGTCAGAGAAGAGCATGAAATGGAAGATAAGGATTTTAGCCGCCTCTTTGAGGGCATCCTTGGGCGTGATAGAGCCGTCGGTGAGAATCTCGAGTGTGAGTTTCTCGTAGTCGGTACGTTGCTCCACACGGTAGGGGTCAATGCTGTATTTGACGTTGCGGATAGGAGTATAGATGCTGTCGATAGCGAGCACTCCAATGGGGTCATTGGGGTGACGGTTCTCGTCAGCAGACACATATCCGCGTCCCTTGTTGATAGTAATCTCAATCTCGAAGTCCGCAGAGTCGTCCATCTCGGCGAGCACCAACTCGGGGTTGAGCACGTCGAAAGACTGGAGATAAGAGTTGAGTTCACCTGCGAGGAGAGCGGTGTTGGTATTGCCCTTGACGTGCATGCGGATGGTTTCGCCATCAGCGTCCACACCCTCCTTGCGGATGAAGCGTACTTGTTTGAGATTGAGGATTAGGTTGGTTACATCGGTGATGACACCAGGGATAGTAGCAAATTCATGATCAATACCATTGATCTTAATTGAACAGATAGCAAAGCCCTCAAGTGACCCGATGAGTACACGACGAATGGCGTTACCTACTGTGATACCATAACCCGGCTCGAGCGGACGGAACTCAAAAACTCCGTGCGTGCTGCTCGAATCCAACATGATAACCTTGTCAGGTTTAATAAAATCTAATATTGCCATGAATTTAATTGTTATTTAGAGTACAACTCGACGATTAATTGCTCCTTGATATTCTCAGGGATTTCCTCACGTGGAGGGATGTTGAGGAACTTGCCTGCTTTGTCAGCCTCGTTCCACTCCAACCAGTTATACTTGCTGTGGTTGAACCCATCGAGAGAAGCAGCAATGACCTCGAGTGACTTGGATTTCTCGCGAACTGCTACAATCTGACCGGGCTTAACCTGATAAGAAGGAATGTTGACAACCTTGCCGTCCACAGTGATGTGGCGGTGGCTCACCAACTGACGTGCAGCAGCACGTGTGGGAGCGATACCAAGACGGTAAACGACATTGTCGAGGCGCGATTCGAGCAGTTGGAGCAGAATCTCACCGGTAACACCCTTGATACGTGAAGCCTGAGCAAAGAGGAGGCGGAACTGACGCTCCAACACACCGTAGGTGTATTTAGCCTTTTGCTTCTCTGCCAACTGAGTACCGTACTCAGAGTTCTTTTTGCGGCGGTTAACGCCATGTTGCCCGGGGGCATAGTTACGCTTGTCAAGTACTTTGTCCGGACCGAAGATAGGTTCTCCGAAACGACGTGCGATACGCGATTTAGGACCAATATATCTTGCCATAATTTTTTAGAGTTTAAGAAGTTAGAATGTTCACGGCATACAGACCGTTTATAGTTCTGCAGCGTGTGAACGATACTGATTATTATACACGACGACGTTTAGGAGGACGGCAACCGTTGTGCGGCATCGGGGTAACGTCGATAATCTCAACCACGTCAATGTGCGAGTTAGCGACGGCACGGATAGCACTCTCACGGCCTTGTCCGGGACCTTTGACATACGCTTTCACCTTGCGCAGACCGAGGTCGTAAGCGACCTTTGCGCAGTCCTCAGCAGCAGTCTGTGCTGCGTAGGGAGTATTCTTTTTGGAGCCACGGAAGCCCATCTTGCCTGCTGACGACCAAGAGATAACCTGTCCGTCACCATTAGCAATCGTAACGATAACATTGTTGAAAGAAGACATAACGTGAAGTTGACCAACACCGTCAATCTTTACAACGCGCTTCTTAGCTGCAACTGTTTTCTTTGCCATAATTGATAGATATTAAGTGGTTGATTACTTCGTTGCTTTCTTCTTGTTAGCAACCGTTTTCTTTTTACCTTTGCGCGTACGAGCGTTGTTCTTCGTCGATTGCCCGCGAACAGGGAGACCGAGACGATGACGAACACCACGGTAACAACCGATATCCATCAAACGTTTGATGTTGAGAGACGTTTCCGAACGAAGATCACCTTCCACTTTGTACTTAGCACCGATGATTTCGCGGATTTTAGCTGCTTGGTCATCCGTCCAATCCTGCACCTTGATGCTTGGGTCAACGCCTGCCTCTGCCAGGATTTTCTTTGCGCTTGAACGACCTATTCCGTAGATGTAAGTCAATCCGACTTCACCGCACTTGTTCTGCGGCAGATCTACACCGACAATTCTTATAGCCATAATTATTTACTTAAGGATATGTTTGTTTAATGATTAACCATGACGGAATGCTTATCCTTGACGCATTTTCATCTTGGGTTCTTTTTTGTTGATTACATACAAGCGACCTTTGCGGCGTACGATTTTGCAATCCGCGTTGCGCTTCTTGATAGATGCTCTAACTTTCATTTCTATAGAGTTTTAGAGTTTATTTATAACGGAACGAAATACGTCCTTTGGTGAGGTCATAGGGGCTCATCTCCACTTTGACACGGTCGCCGGGGAGAATCTTGATATAGTGCATACGCATTTTACCGGAGATATGAGCGGTGATGATATGACCACTTTCGAGTTGCACGCGAAACATTGCATTGGACAATGCCTCAGTGATGGTGCCATCTACTTCGATAGAATCTTGTTTAGCCATAGTGACGTGGTAGTTAAATAAAACGATTACCCAAGACTTCGCGGATATACTCAAAGGTAGAGAGTATGTCGGCTTTGCCGTTGCGTACGCAGACACTGAGTTCGTAGTGCGCCGACGGTTTGCGGTCAGCGGTACGCGCTGTCCAGCCGTTGTCCTCCATGATGACATTGCGCCGTCCGAGGTTAATCATCGGTTCGATGGCGAGTGTCATACCCGATTTGAGTACGATGCCATTGCCGCGACGACCGTAGTTGCAGACCTCGGGGTCCTCGTGCATCTCGCGTCCGATACCGTGTCCTACGAACTCGCGCACTACAGAGTAGCCCGCCTTTTCGCAATAGGACTGGATAGCGAACCCGATGTCACCGAGGCGATGACCTGTAACGGCTTCGGCAATGCCCATATAGAGCGCCTCCTTGGTGGTACGCATGAGTTGGAGCGTCTCGGGTGCCACTTCGCCTACGGGGAATGTGTAGGCGGAGTCTGCCTGAAAGCCGTCCAGCAATACGCAGCAGTCCACATCTATCATATCGCCGTCACGAAGAACGACTTTGTCGGACGGGATGCCGTGTACGACCTGCTCATTGACCGAGGTACACAAGGTGGCAGGATAGCCTTCGTATCCGAGGCAGGAGGGTACACCCCCGTTGTCGCAGATATAGTCGTGGGCTATCTTGTCGAGTTGTGCCGTGGTAACGCCGGGTTGGACGGCTTTGGCTACTTCCGCCAAAGCGCGTCCAAGCAGGTCGTTACTGCGACGCATACGCTCTACTTCTTCGTCAGTCTTGAGGTATATCATTCCGATTAATATGCCATAGCACCAGAGCGACCCTTGATACGCATACCGGACTCGAAGAATCCGTCATAGTGGCGCATAAGGAGATGGCTCTCGATTTGTTGAAGCGTATCCAAGATTACACCTACCATAATGAGGAGCGATGTACCGCCATAGAACTGCGCGAAGCCCATACTTACTCCGAAGAGGCGTGCAAAGGCAGGCAGAATAGCGATGATTGCCAAGAGGATAGAACCCGGCAATGTAATGCGCGACATGATGGTATCAATATACTCAGCCGTCTTCTTGCCGGGTTTGACACCCGGGATGAAGCCGTTGTTGAGTTTGAGGTTTTCCGCCATCTGCACAGGGTTGATGATAATCGCTGTGTAGAAATAGGTGAAAGCCACGATAAGGATAGCAAACACAAGGTTGTACCAGAAGCCGTCGTTATCCATAAACGCACGTGTGAAGGCGTTAGCCCCCTCGGAAGCGGAGAAGCCTGCGAGTGCGATAGGAATAAACATGATAGCCTGTGCAAAGATGATAGGCATCACGTTAGCGGCATTGACCTTCAACGGGATGTACTGGCGTACACCACCGTACTGCTTGTTACCCACCATACGCTTGGCATACTGTACGGGTATCTTGCGAGTACCCTGTACCAGCATGATAGCGAATGCGAACACGAAGAGGAGGATAATGATTTCAAGGATGAACACTATCAATCCGCCACCGGCGTCGTTGAGACGCGACGAGAACTCTTGCACGATAGCCCCCGGGAGACGCGCGATGATACCAATCAAGATGATAAAGGAAATACCATTTCCGATACCACGGTCGGTAATGCGCTCGCCGAGCCACATGACGAACATAGAGCCTGCGCAGAGCAGGATGGTGGAAGAAATCGTGAACCAATTGAAACCAATACTCAGAGGCTCACCCGCTTGTGCCATCTGCACTGACAAGTTCACCAGATAACTGGGTCCTTGGAACAGCAGGATGGCAACGGTCAGATAGCGTGTAATCTGGTTCATTTTCTGGCGGCCGGACTCACCCTCCTTCTGCATCTTCTGGAAATACGGCACTGCTATGGTGAGCAGTTGTATTACGATAGATGCGGAGATGTAAGGCATGATACCCAATGCAAAGATAGAAGCATTGGAGAATGCGCCACCGGAGAACATATCCAGAAGGGCCATCAGACCACCGGCTGTCTGCGCGCGCAGAGCAGTCAGTGCCGTCGGGTCGATACCCGGAAGAACGACGAAGGAGCCGAAGCGGTAGATGAGCACGAAAAGGAGCGTGGTCAAGAGCCGGTTGCGGAGGTCCTCAATCTTCCAGATATTCTTGATAGTTCCGATAAACTTACGCATACTGATTAGATTTTGTTGACAGTGCCACCAGCGGCTGTGATAGCGGCCTCAGCGGATTTGCTGAAGGCGTTGGCTTCTACTGTGAGTTTAGCAGTGAGTGTACCGTTGCCAAGAATCTTAACGAGCGTAGTCTTGTTGATGAAGCCAGCCTCGTGAAGTTCGATGAGTCCGATTTTCTCGAGGTGCTTTTCATCTGCCAAAGCCTGCAGAGTAGAGAGGTTGATAGCCTTGTACTCCACGCGGTTGATGTTCTGGAAGCCGAACTTCGGCAAACGACGTTGCATAGGCATCTGACCACCTTCGAAGCCAATCTTCTTAGAATAGCCCGAGCGTGATTTAGCACCCTTATGACCACGGGTAGAAGTTCCACCGAGTCCCGAACCGGCACCACGGCCGATACGCTTAGCGGTTTTGACTGAACCAGCAGCCGGCGTTAAATTATGTAATTCCATAATGCTACGATTTATACGATTAATCAATTACTTTTACCAAGTGTTTAACCTTGTCCACCATACCCAGAATAGCGGGTGTGGCTTCGTGCTCAACGATGGCATTGATTTTACGCAGACCGAGAGCCTGCATAGTTTCTTTCTGCACTTTGGGGCAGCGGATGATGCTGCGTACTTGCTGAATTTTGATTTTTGCCATAATAGTCCACTATTTATCCGTTAAACACTGTAGATAAACTTACGCCACGGTTCTGAGCCACGGTACGCGGGTCGCGCATCTCGCCGAGAGCGGCGATAGTAGCCTTAACCAGGTTGTGAGGGTTGGAAGAGCCCTTCGCCTTAGCCAGCACGTCAGTAACACCTACGGACTCGAGTACGGCACGCATGGCACCACCGGCTTTCACTCCGGTACCTTGCGAAGCGGGTTGGAGGTACACGCGTGCACCGCCGAACTTAGCCTCTTGCTCGTGAGGAATGGTACCCTTGAGAACGGGCACTTGGATAAGGTTCTTCTTAGCAGCCTCGGTACCTTTGGCAATAGCGGCGGTGACTTCACCCGCTTTGCCGAGTCCCCAGCCTACGATGCCAGCCTCATTACCTACAACAACGATGGCTGCGAATGTGAATGTACGTCCACCTTTCGTAACTTTGGTTACGCGGTTAACTGCGACGAGGCGCTCCTTGAGTTCCAGGTCTTGTGTTGTTTTAACTCGATTCATATCAGTCTTGTTGTTTTAGAATTTGAGACCTGCCTCGCGAGCAGCGTCTGCTAATGATTGAACGCGGCCGTGATAGAGATAGCCGTTACGGTCGAAGACAACGGTCTCGATGCCAGCAGCCTTGGCAGCCTCGGCAACGAGTTTGCCTACTTGTGCGGCTTTCTCGGTCTTGGTCATTTTATCTTTGATACTGAGCGATGATGCCGAAGCAAGGGTCTTGCCTTGCTCGTCATCAATGACTTGAGCGTAAATTTGGCTGTTGCTGCGGAATACGGTCAGACGAGGACGCTCAGCAGTACCCGACACCTTGGTACGGATAGCGGCTTTAATTTTAAGTCTTCTTGCAATTTTCTGATTCATAACTTATTCCTTTCTAATTATTTACCAGCCGATTTACCAGCCTTACGACGAACGACTTCACCTTGGAACTTAACACCCTTGCCTTTGTAGGGTTCAGGACGGCGGAACGAGCGAATCTTGGCGCACACCTGTCCGATGAGTTGCTTGTCGGCAGACTCAAGGATGACGAGGGGGTTCTGGTTACGCTCCGACTTGGTCTCTACCTTAATCTCTTTGGGGAGTTGGAGGTAGATGGGGTGCGTATAACCGAGAGCGAAGTTGAGCACTTGCGGTTGGAAGATTTCAACACGGTAGCCGACGCCGACCAACTCGAGCACTTTCTTGTAGCCGTCGTGTACACCAACCACCATATTGTGGATGAGTGCGCGGTACAAGCCGTGCATGGAGCGGCTTTCTTTCTCGTCGTTGGGGCGAGTGACATGGCAAACGCCATCCTCAACGGTAACGGTGATGATAGGGTTTACCTGCTGTTGGAGTTCACCTTTGGGACCTTTGACGGTAACAAGGTTTTCGGGGCTAACTGTTACGGTTACGCCTGCGGGGATTGCGATAGGTAATTTACCAATTCTTGACATAGTCTTCTCCTCCTTACATTAATAAACATAACAAATAACCTCACCACCCAACTTGAGTCCGACAGCCTCTTTGTTGGTCATCACACCTTTCGAAGTGGAAAGGATGGCGATACCGAGTCCGTTGAGGACGCGGGGCATCTCGCGATAACCTACATACTGGCGGAGACCGGGGGTAGATACACGTTGTAAACTCTTGATGGCGTTAACTTTGTTAACCGGATCATACTTCAGAGCGATTTTGATAGTGCCCTGAGGTCCATCTTCCACGAACTTGTAGGAGAGGATGTAGCCTTTCTCGAACAAGATACGCGTGATCTCTTTCTTCAGATTCGAAGCAGGCACCTCGACAACGCGGTGACCGGCCTTGATTGCATTTCTGAGACGAGTCAGATAATCTGCGATTGGATCTGTCATAATTGTTTTGTTGTTAAATTAATCCCGCCTTTCGGGACAATATTTAATAATTGATTTATTCTATATCATCTAACTAAGGCTATCCTATCCCTTGCGCATCCCTTGCCTATTAGGAGTTCTACTCAGCCCACTGGGCTTCGTTTCGCTACGGCGCTCAGTGCGCTTTGCGCACCCGCCTTACGCTTCACCCTTGCTGTTTTTACTCGACTTTCTCTCGGTATTCACTCGGGAAAATGTCGCGGGTATATCGCGGGTCGAACGCGGGTCTTGCAGGGGTAAGATGCACCTTGTCAGACAACATTTCCTGAGTTTACCAGCTGGCTTTCTTCACTCCCGGGATAAGGCCTTTGGAAGCCATCTCGCGGAACTGAATACGGCTCAAGCCGAATGCACGCATATAGCCTTTTGGACGACCTGTGATTTTGCAGCGGTTGTGCAAACGGACAGGGCTGGCGTTCTTAGGCAGAGCCTGCAGACCTTCGTAGTCACCATCCTTGAGGAGTTGGGCGCGTTTAGCAGCGTACTTGGCGCACAAAGCAGCGCGTTTCACCTCGCGGGCTTTCATTGATTCTTTTGCCATAGTCTGTTACTTTTTGAATGGTAATCCAAACTCGCGGAGGAGTGCGAAGCCCTCTTCGTCGGTCTGAGCGGTGGTCACGAAAGTGATGTTCATACCGAGCAGTTTGGTGATGTTATCAATGTTGATTTCAGGGAAGATGATTTGCTCCTGGATGCCGAGGGTGTAGTTGCCACGGCCGTCCAACTTGCTGTCAATACCCTTGAAGTCGCGGATACGAGGCAGAGCCACGCGGACGAGACGCTCCAAGAACTCGTACATACGCTCGCCACGGAGGGTAACGCGCACGCCGATAGGCATTTTCTTACGAACCTTGAAGTTAGCGATATCCTTCTTAGAGGTGGTAGCAACGGCTTTCTGACCGGAGATAAGGGTCATCTCTTGTTGAGCGACGTCGATAATCTTCTTGTCAGCCACAGCTTCGCCCAAACCTTGGTTGAGGACAATCTTGGTGAGTTTCGGGCACTGCATTACTGTAGTGTAGTTGAACTCCTTCATCAGGATAGGCACGATGCGCTCCTGATAATCTTGTTTTAGACTTGCTGTATTCATTGTTAGATCTCTTTACCGGATTTTTTACTTACACGTACCAGTTTGCCATCCTTCTCTATACGGCCTACGCGTACGGGTTTGCCGTTCTCAACGGGGTTGAGGTTGGAGATATGGATAGGAGCCTCCTGTTTTACGATACCCCCTTGCGGGTTCTTAGCACTGGGTTTGGTACTCTTGGATACCATATTGACACCCTCTACGATAGCACGTTGTTTCTCAACGAGCACTTCCAGCACTCGGCCGGTCTTGCCCTTGGAAGCACCTGCGTTTACGTAAACGATATCACCCTTCTTAATATGTAACTTTGCCATATTAGTAGTAGAATTTGATGATTAAAGCACTTCAGGTGCCAGAGAAATAATTTTCATGTTCGTTTGACGCAACTCACGTGCCACGGGGCCGAAGATACGCGAACCGCGGAGTTCACCCGCATTGGAGATGAGCACGCAAGCGTTGTCATCGAAGCGGATATAACTGCCATCAGCACGGCGAACCTCTTTCTTGACGCGCACTACGATAGCGCGGCTGACGGTACCATCCTTGATGTCGGAGGAGGGGATAACGCCCTTGACAGCGACAACGATAGTATCACCAAGGGTAGCGTAACGCTTCTTGGTTCCGCCCAGAACGCGGATGCACAATGCCTCTTTGGCACCGGAGTTGTCCGCAACGGTCAGTCTTGATTCTTGCTGTATCATAATTACTTAGCCCTTTCGATAATTTGAGTTAAACGCCAACGAACAGTTTTGCTCAAAGGACGAGTTTCCATGATGCGTACGGTATCGCCGATGCCGCATTCGTTCTTCTCGTCATGAACATGGAACTTGCGAGTCTTATTGACAAACTTGCCATAGATAGGGTGTTTCTCTTTCCACTTAACGGCCACGACGATAGTCTTGTCCATCTTGTTGGAAACGACAATACCCTGACGCTCTTTTCTTAGATTTCTTGTTTCCATTTCACTTTCGTTTTTACTTGGTTAATTCTCTTTGACGGAGCACAGTTGCAAGGCGAGCGATAGTTTTACGAGCCACCTTAATCTGCAACGGATTGTCAAGCGGAGAGATGCTGTGGTTCAGTTTCATGCGAACGAGAGCCTCTTTTTCGGAGGCGAGGCGCTCTTGAATCTCAGCAGTCGTTAATTCATTAATTTCAGCTATTTTCATAATCCTGATTAAACATTTTGGGTTGGGTCGTAATCACGTCTTACGACAAATTTGGTTGTGATAGGAAGTTTCTGCGCTGCCAGGCGGAGAGCCTCTTTGGCTACTTCGTAGGGAACACCATCGACTTCGAAGATGATACGTCCGGGTTCCAATGGAACAACGAATCCCTCGGGAGCACCTTTACCTTTACCCATACGGACATCCAAAGGCTTCTTGGTGATTGGTTTATCGGGGAAGACGCGAATCCATACTTGACCTTGACGTTGCATGTAACGGGTTACTGCAACACGGGCTGCTTCGATTTGACGGCCTGTCAACCAGATGGTACCAAGCGATTTGATACCGAATGAGCCGAATGCCAACTCATGGCCGCGTTGTGCATTGCCTTTGATACGGCCTTTTTGCGAGCGGCGGAATTTCGTTTTCTTTGGTTGTAACATAACTGTAATCTACAAATCGGGTTAAACTTATTGTTTTTTGTTTCTGCGGAAACCACCACGGCGGTCATCACGGCGGTCACGACGGTCGCCACGAGGTCCACCCTCTTGCTTCTGGGTAAAGTTGGGAGCAAGGTCTTTCTTGCCATACACTTCACCACGGCAGATCCAAACCTTTACGCCGATGAGTCCTACCTTGGTGAGAGCACCCACGTGGCAGTAGTCGATGTCGGCACGGAGGGTATGGAGAGGAGTACGCCCCTCTTTGTACATCTCCTTGCGTGCCATCTCGGCGCCGTTCAGACGACCGCTGACCTGAATCTTGATACCCTCGGCACCCATACGCATGGTGGATGCGATAGCCATCTTGACAGCACGGCGGTACGCAATCTTACCCTCGAGTTGGCGAGCGATTTTAGTAGCCACGATAGTAGCATCCAATTCGGGACGCTTAACCTCGAAGATGTTGATTTGAACGTCTTGTTTGGTGATTTTCTTCAGTTCCTCTTTCAATTTGTCAACCTCTTGTCCACCCTTACCGATGATATATCCGGGGCGAGCAGTGCAGACAGTGACAGTTACAAGTTTCAGAGTACGCTCGATAACGATACGCGAAATACTAGCCTCAGCCAAGCGGGCATTCAGATACTTGCGGATTTTGGTGTCCTCAAGAATGGTATCTCCGTAGTTTTTTCCGCCATACCAGTTGGAATCCCAACCACGAACAATACCCAGGCGGTTACTAATTGGATTAATTTTCTGTCCCATTGTTGATTACTTTGCTTCGTTAGTATTTTTGGTATCTACAAATACGGTAATATGGTTGGAGCGTTTGCGAACACGGTAGCCGCGACCTTGAGGAGCGGTCAGAAGACGTTTGAGCATCATGCCACCGTCAACCATAATGTTTGTTACATACAGAGTCTCCGAGTCAGCCTTCTTGCCGGTTTTGGTTTCCCAGTTGGCAATAGCGGACTTCAGGAGTTTCTCGAGAGCGCGCGAAGCCTCCTTGGTAGAGAAATGCAGCGCACCCAGTGCACGGTTCACTTCCATTCCACGAATCATGTCAGCAACAAGGCGCATCTTGCGTGGAGAGGTAGGAACGTTATTAAGCTTCGCAAAGTACTGGCTCTTGCGGGCCTCTTTCATTGCTTCGGCTGTATTATGTTTTCTAGCACCCATTTTGAATTCTAAAGTTTAATTTGTTGTTTGAATGATTCAATGGATTATCTGTTTCCTGAGTGCCCGCGGAAGGTACGAGTGGGAGCAAATTCGCCCAACTTGTGGCCGACCATATTCTCGGTGATGTACACAGGAATGAACTTATTTCCATTGTGAACTGCAATAGTATGACCTACGAAATCAGGAGAGATCATAGATGCGCGGCTCCAAGTCTTGACAACATCTTTCTTGCCCGACTCATTCATAGCCAACACCTTGTTCTCCAACTTTACGTTGATAAACGGTCCTTTTTTCAATGAACGACTCATAATTTCTCAAGATTTAATAGGTTATTTCTTTCTTCTCTCAATGATGTATTGGTTGCTCTGGTTCTTCGGATGACGAGTCTTGTAACCCTTAGCCAGCAAGCCCTTGCGTGAACGCGGATGTCCACCGGAAGCACGACCTTCACCACCACCCATTGGGTGATCTACAGGGTTCATGGCTACACCACGGTTGCGCGGACGGCGTCCCAACCAGCGGCTGCGACCGGCCTTACCGCTCTTCTCCAATGCGTGGTCGCTGTTGCCAACGACACCTACAGTGGCTTTGCATGCTGCCAATACCTTGCGGAGTTCGCCTGAAGGCAACTTGATGATTGCATACTTGTCTTCGCGGGAAGAGAGTTGTGCAAACACACCTGCCGAGCGAACCATAGCAGCCCCTTGCCCCGGACGCAACTCGATGTTGTGAATCAGCGTTCCGAGAGGAATGTTAGCCATAGGAAGAGCATTTCCTACTTCAGGAGCCACGTTTTCTCCTGACATCACTGTTTGACCTACTTGCAGTCCGTTAGGTGCAAGAATGTAACGTTTCTCGCCATCAGCATAGAAGAGGAGTGCGATACGAGCCGAGCGGTTCGGATCGTACTCAATCGTCTTTACAATAGCGGGTACACCATCTTTGTTACGTTTGAAGTCAATTACACGGTACTTCTGCTTGTGTCCGCCGCCGATATAACGCATGGTCTCTTTACCCACATGGTTACGACCACCCGTCTTGCGCTTGCCGAACACAAGAGATTTCTCCGGAGCACTTGCGGTAATTGTCTCAAATGCACCGATAATTTTGTGTCTTTGCCCCGGTGTAGAGGGTTTTAATTTACGTACAGCCATTTTTAGATATTGCTATAAAAATCGATTGTTTCACCTTCTTTCAATGTCACGATAGCCTTCTTGTAAGCCTGTTGTGCACCGCGGAGCAGACCGCTCTTGGTGTAGCGTTGCTTAACTTTGGGAGCCACCACGAGGGTGTTGACATCCACTACCTGTACATTGTACATCTCCTCAACAGCCTTCTTGATTTGCACCTTGTTGGCGTCGCGGACAACACGAAAACCATAACGGTTGAACTTTTCGCCTGCGGCGGTCATCTTCTCAGTGACGATTGGTTTAAGAATAATTGCCATAGTTGTAACCTCCTTATGCGTTAAAAGTTGCCTCGATAGCAGGAACGGCGTTCTCAACGATAACCACTGCGTTCGAGTTCATGATTGCGTATGTATTCAGTTCGTTAACCGTCACCACGTTGGTGCGTTGGATGTTGCGGGCGGACTTCAGTACCTCGGCATTGTTCTCAGCGAGCACGAAGAGCACCTTCTTGTCAGCCACTTTGAGGTTGTTCATTACCTCAACCATAGCCTTGGTTTTGGGAGCCTCGAATGTCAGCGCATCGACTACGATGATTTGACCATTCTGAGCGCGCAGACTGAGAGCACTGCGGCGAGCCAGTTGTTTCACCTTCTTGTTGAGTTTGAAACTATAGTCACGGGGAACGGGGCCAAAGATGGTACCACCACCTACGCGAACCGGAGACTTCAAGTCACCCGGACGTGCGCCACCGCCGCCCTTCTGACGACCGAGTTTGCGTGTAGAGTGAGCGTTCTCGCTACGTTGTTTAGCCTTTGCCGTACCTTGGCGATTGTTGGCCAGATATTGCTTTACATCCAAATAGATGGCGTGGTCGTTAGGCTCGATAGCGAAGACAGCGTCATTGAGAACTACCTTCTTGCCGGTCTCTTGTCCGGCCATATTCAAAATACTAAGTTCCATACCTCTTATTTGTTAATAGTAACGATTGAATTTTTAGCACCCGGGATACTGCCCTTGACCATAATCAAGTTGTACTCGGGAATTACTTTGAGCACTACAAGGTTCTGTACCGTAACGCGGTCTGTACCCATGTGGCCACCCATGCGGGTACCCGGGAAGATACGGCTCGGGTATGCACAAGCACCTACCGAACCGGGGGCGCGCAGACGGTCGTCCTGACCGTGTGTCGATTGACCTACACCGCCGAAACCGTGACGCTTGACAACGCCTTGGAAACCTTTACCTTTCGATACACCGATAACGTCCACGTAGGAGTTCTCCTCGAACATGTCCACAGTCAATGTGTCGCCCAATTTGAGTTCTTGTTCGAAGCCGTCGAACTCTGCGAGGTGGCGCATCGGTTGAACGCCTGCCGCTTTGAAGTGACCTGCCTCAGCCTTGTTGGTGTGTTTCTCGCTCTTGGGCATGAAACCTACCTGAACAGCCTGATAGCCGTCTTTCTCCACAGTCTTCAGTTGCGTAACAACGCAAGGACCTGCCTCGATAACGGTGCATGGGATATTCTTGCCATCAGCACCGAAAACGGATGTCATTCCGATTTTTTTACCTAATAATCCTGGCATTTTTGCTGTGATTAAATTTGTTTATTAGTTACTTGTCACTCTCGCCCGCGGGGCGAACCCTTCACCCGAAGATTACTCCGGTCCCTAACCGCGGGAAGTGACCTTATTTACAATTTTGCCCTTACTTACAAATTGCAATGATTAGACTTTAATCTCTACTTCCACACCGCTGGCAAGTTCCAGTTTCATCAGTGCCTCTACCGTCTTCTGGTTGGAGCCGTAGATGTCAATCAGACGCTTGTAACTCGACAACTCGAATTGCTCGCGGCTCTTCTTGTTTACGAACGTCGAACGGTTGACGGTGAAGATACGCTTGTGGGTTGGCAATGGAATAGGACCACTGACTACTGCACCTGTGGAGCGTACGGTCTTCACAATCTTCTCTGCTGACTTGTCAACCAGGTTGTGGTCGTACGATTTCAGTTTAATACGAATTTTCTGACTCATTGTTTTTGTTTGTTTTTTGTTTGTTTTACTTGTCCTTACGGCGCTCGCACACCCAAAGAGTCATTTGCTTGGATGACTCACGCCTTCAGGGTTAATTCTTTGGTTTCCGCTTCTTCACACACCAATGTCGCGCGAGCATACGAGGAAACTCGGGGGTATTACTCCCCTTGCGACCTTGCTTCGCCGACACCTAAATATAAAGTACGCGGGTGCGTGCACGCCTGCACGCGTGAGTGAGGAGGTTTGAGGTGCGGAGCGGCCCTTTTTGCCCTGCCCTTTCGAACATTCACTCGTTCTACTTTATTGCCAAGGTGTGGTGCCGACGGTATTGTCGGCACCGCACCATAGTTTCATTATACCAAGTCAGCACGTCCGCCGCACTCGGTCAGCACAGCCTTGGCAATGCTGCTCGATACAGGAGCGTAGTGCGAGAACTCCATACTGCTCGTTGCGCGACCGGAAGTGATGGTACGCAGAGCGGTTACATATCCGAACATCTCGCTCAACGGCACTTTCGCCTTGACGATACGTGCACCGGTACGAGAGGTATCCATACCCTCTACCTGACCACGACGCTTGTTCAAGTCGCCGATGACATCACCCATACTCTCTTCGGGAGTAACGACCTCCACCTTCATGATAGGCTCCATCAATACGGGTTTTGCCTTTACGCAAGCATCCTTGAATGCCATCTGTGCGCATATCTCGAACGACAACTGGTCGGAGTCAACAGGGTGGAAACTACCATCGATAACCGTTACCTTCAACGTATCAACAGGATAGCCGGCGAGAACACCGTTCTTCATAGCGGACTCGAAGCCCTTCTGGATAGACGGGATATACTCCTTGGGGATATTACCGCCCTTGACCTCATTGATAAACTGAAGTCCCGTGCCCTCAAAATCAGCGTCCACAGGTTCTACGCGAACTATCATGTCGGCAAACTTACCACGACCACCGGACTGCTTCTTGTACACCTCGCGCAGTTCCACCGGTTGCGAGATAGCCTCACGGTATGCCACTTGCGGGCGACCTTGGTTGCACTCCACCTTGAACTCACGTTTCAGACGGTCGATAATAATCTCCAAGTGCAACTCACCCATACCCGAGATGACGGTTTGTCCCGTCTGCTCGTCGGTCTTAACGGTGAATGTCGGGTCTTCCTCAGCCAACTTCTGCAAGCCCACACCGAGTTTGTCGAGGTCAGCCTGGCTCTTCGGCTCCACCGACACACCAATCACAGGTGCGGGGAAGTCGATGGACTCCAGTACGATAGGCTTGTCCTCAGCGCAGAGGGTATCACCGGTACGGATATCCTTGAAACCCACACCGGCACCGATATCACCTGCGGCAATAAAGTCAACAGGGTTCTGGTGGTTGGAGTGCATCTGGAAGATACGGCTGATACGCTCTTTCTTGCCGGAACGCGGGTTATAGACATACGAACCTGCCTCCAACTTGCCGCTATACACACGGAAATAGCAGAGACGCCCCACATACGGGTCAGTGGCTATCTTGAATGCCAATGCGCAAAGCGGGTCATCGTCACTCGGCTTGCGGCTGATGGGCTCGTCTGTGCGGGGATCCACACCATCCACCTCGGGAGTGTCCAGCGGACTCGGCAGGTATGCGCATACGGCGTCGAGCATCGTCTGCACACCTTTGTTCTTGAAGGACGAACCGCAGATAACAGGGAAGATGTGCATTGCGATAGTACCCTTGCGGATAGCAGCGCGAATCTCTTCCTCCGTGATGGTGGACGGGTCGGAGAAATACTTCTCCATCAGTGCATCGTCGAACTCAGCGCAGGTGTCCAGCATCTTGTCGCGCCATTCCTGAGCCTCTTCGAGCAGGTTGGCAGGAATCTCTTCCTCCACGTATTCGGCACCCATTGTCTCATCATGCCAGATGATAGCCTTCATCTTCACCAGGTCAACCACGCCCTTGAATGTCTCCTCACACCCGATAGGGATTTGGATAGGGCAAGGGGTAGCACCCAGCACATCTTTGATTTGGCGAACCACATCAAAGAAGTTGGCACCCGAGCGGTCCATCTTGTTCACATAGCACAAGCGTGGTACGTGGTACTTGTCAGCCTGACGCCATACGGTCTCCGACTGCGGCTGTACGCCACCTACGGCGCACAATGCCATCACAGCACCGTCCAGGATACGCAGCGAACGCTCTACCTCCACGGTAAAGTCCACGTGCCCCGGAGTGTCTATCAGGTTGATTTTGTACTTATTGCCAAGATAAGTCCAATATGTAGTCGTAGCAGCAGAAGTGATGGTGATACCGCGCTCCTGCTCTTGCTCCATCCAGTCCATTGTGGCTGCACCGTCGTGCACCTCACCTATTTTGTGAGTCAGACCGGTGTAGAACAATATACGTTCCGAAGTAGTCGTCTTACCGGCATCGATGTGCGCCATGATGCCGATGTTTCTGTTCAGTTTTAAGTCGTGTTTAGCCATTTTCTAATAGTCAAATATGTCGTTTTTGTACCTTATTTAATACGACATTAGAAACGGAAGTGTGCAAATGCACGGTTAGCCTCTGCCATACGGTGCATATCCTCTTTGCGCTTGAAGGCACCACCCTGGTTGTTGTAAGCGTCCATGATTTCCGCAGCCAACTTCTCCGACATCGAATGACCACCGCGCTTGCGGGCGAAGTTAATCATATTCTTCATCGAAATCGACTCCTTGCGGTCAGCACGAATCTCGGTAGGCACCTGGAATGTAGCACCACCGATACGCTTCGACTTAACCTCAACCAACGGGGTAATGTTGCTCAGAGCCTGCTTCCAAATCTCGAGAGCGGATTTCTCCTCGCTCTTCATCTTGTTGCCAACAGTCTCCAAGGCGGTGTAGAACACGCCGTAAGCGGTATTTTTCTTACCGTCAAGCATAAGGTGGTTCACAAACTTAGCCACCATCACCTCTCCGTAAACCGGATCCGGCAGAATCACACGTTTCTTTGGTTTTGCTTTTCTCATTGTTGTTTTAGTTTTTGTTTGTTTGGCTGTCTATCGCTTCAGGCTTTTAATTATTAACTATTACTCATTAACTATCAAAGCCTTACTCAACCGATCAACCCATTTGAATCTGTCCCAACGTATGGAACTTTTAGTTAGTTTTTTGTAGTTCAGAACTTCATTGCGCATTGTGCATTACGCATTGCGCATTACTTCTTTGCTTTCGGACGTTTTGCGCCATACTTGCTTCGACGCTGCAAGCGGTTAGCCACGCCGGCGGTATCCAGTGTACCACGAACAATGTGGTAACGTACACCCGGAAGGTCCTTCACACGACCACCACGTACCATTACGATACTGTGCTCTTGCAAGTTATGACCCTCACCGGGAATATACGCGTTCACCTCCTTCTGGTTCGTCAGACGAACACGAGCCACCTTACGCATAGCGGAGTTAGGCTTCTTGGGAGTTGTTGTGTAAACACGTACACATACGCCACGACGTTGCGGGCAACTGTCCAATGCGGGACTTTTGCTCTTGTCGATAAGTTCTGCTCTTCCTTTTCTAACTAATTGTTGAATTGTAGGCATTGTAACTTGTTTAATTTGTTATTTTTTAATTATTTACGCTCTCTCTTGTCCCCGCGCTGCGCACACATCGTACGCGCAAGCACTTCAATCGCGAAAAAGCGTGCAAAGATACCGCTTTTCTGCGACATACACAAATGTTTCTGCAAAAAATCGCACTTTTCTTGCTCTTTTTCTGCAAATTACGCCCGAGCAGGGCACTTTCACCCTACTCTACTCATCCCCAATCCGCACTCCAATCCCCTGATTAAAGTTTCCGAAACACCCTTGCCAATCAGACAGAAACCCACACCCACTCTTTCCTCCCCACACAAGCCCATTCTCACCCGCGCACTCCACTCATCTATACAAACGAGCCTATCAATCCATTTTACAAATCGACTGCAAAGATAATACAAAATCGTCCCAAATCCAAATTTTTCCGCATTATTTTTGCATTTTCTTTGTAAGCAGGTGATAATCAATGCTACAAAAATCACCGTTTCTCATCCCTTTTCCCTACATTTTCTCCAAAAACATTCAGCCCCCATCAACCAAGAAAGGACAAAACTTGGGCAATAGCCAAAACCTTGCGTGCACCACATGCACACAAGGGATTACATTCTCCGTTAATCACCGCCAATAAGCCGTTAATGCATTGTCGGGCATGAGGCTCCATTAATGCCATGCAGTGCCATTAAAACATTGAGAAACACGCAATTATTCACGAATTAGCCGGAAATTCACTTGCTCTTTCTATAGTTTCATCTTCCTATCTTCCCATTCTCCATGCGCGGAAATGCCCCAAGTAGCCGCGACACGACTGCCATGACTGCCATATCCGCTGCCACAGCCCGGCATAGTGCGATGATTCCAAGACCTCCCCAATCCCACCAAAGACGGGGTACAGATAAGACGACGTATGGGAGACGACGCCTTGGGAGACGACGCGGCTCGCGTCGTCATGCGCCGCAGGCGCACTTTACCAATACTTGTTACTTTGACGACGCGAGCCGCGTCGTCCCCCATACATAGCGTTGTCTCCCGATAAGTTACTGAAACAAACCGACAAGGTCGTCAGCAAGAAATGTCTCCAAGGGGATACCGTTGCTACCGACAATCACAGAGCGGTGCGGGTGGAACATTTCCTCAAAACGATGCAGCCCCGCAATGTCGGCAATATCATTGCTCTTTACCTCAATGGCGACAATACGGGAGTTGCGCACCAGTACAAAATCCACCTCGTCATTCCCATCCCGCCAATAGAATACACGGAAATTGCCTGTATAGGCTATCACGAGCAGGAGTTCCGAGAGGTGTTCGATATGCATCTTGTTTCGTGCGGTAGCCCAGCACTCGCTTATCCATTCGTTGCCGGTGGTGGCGACATTGTCAGTGGAGAAATGCAGCCACGGAATGTCAGTGGCACGCAGTACTTGTTTGATAAGCGTGGATTTGCCTACCTGACGCGGTCCTTCGATGACCTGGATACATTTGCGCGTCTCCCGAATACGCGACATAAGTGTCTGATATTGTTTGCGTTGCATCATACTTGCACAAATTTACTCAATGAAGTGAGTAAAATTACTCAACGGAATGAGTTATTATGTTTACCGCCGCAAAGTTACTGCTTTTCAACCATATATACAAGGGTATGCCGCATTTCCTATGGGGACGACGCGGGCGGGGTCCCTATGAGCCCGTGGGCGAAATGGGGTGCTTCTCTCGCGTCGTCGTGCGCCGCAGGCGCACCTCACCCAAACATGATACCTTTCGGCTGTCGCCGAATGACGACGCGAGCCGCATCGTCCCCCAAGGCGTCATCCCCCAATTCCATAGCCCTCACCCGAACAAGTCCGAGTGTGTACCGGTATCAATCAATACCAACACCAACTCATCATCGTGCTGTTCCCACACCAACAGCCAATCAGGTTGGATATGGCACTCCCACATGTTGGCATATTTCCCCACTAATTTGTGAGGTCTGTATTGCGCGGGAAGAGTACCATATTCCTCCAACAAGTGGATTATCCGATTAAGCCCCTGTGTATCACATCCGCGTTTCTGCATACGTCTCAAACCTCGCAAAAAGCGATTTGAGTATCGAATCCTGTATGGCATATCAGATTCCTAAATGTCGGCACAACTCATCCGCAGATGTAAAAACGCGAGACACACGCCCTGCCCTCACATCCTCTATTGCCAAATCCAATTCTGTCTTTTTCTCTTTCGCGGCAGGTTTGGCTTGACCATACGTTGCCCTGCCCACCGCCATCGGCTTTTTTGCAATGGTTACACCATTGATATTACCCAATACACGTTTCAGGCTCGGCAATATGCTTTTATTCTCTACGTTCAATACTATCTGTTCCATTATCTGTTCTCCTTTTGCGCTGCAAAGTTACTGCTTTTCAACCATATATACAAGGGTATGCCGCATTTCCTATGGGGGACGATACTGTGCTTGGGGGACGACGCGGCTCGCGTCGTCAAATTGCCATTATCGGACTATTTAGGTGATACTTATTTTATTGAGCCCCCTCTCTGAGGGGGTTGGGGGAGTCTCGGGTTAAGTCTATGTGATTAGTATGTGATTAGTATGATATTAGTATGATATTAGTATGTTATTACCGAGAGAATACCGAGACCATCAGATTCGATAGTGTCTGGGGGACGACGCGGCTCGCGTCGTCATGCGCCGCAGGCGCACCTCACCCAAATATGGAGCCTTTCGGCTGTCGCCGAATAACAACGCGAGCCGCGTCGTCCCCTATACAATGTCCCGCCGGCTTTTTTGCTTGCCCCATCGAGGGGCAAGCAAAAAAGTACAGTTTCTGCCATAGTAGCAGCCACTCTTGCGAGATGGCTGCTACTATTATTTGATTAAATCTTGAACGAGACGGACTGCTTGCCCGTAGTAGCGATAGGTGCTGAAGTACGTGTACGCTTCGCCCGAGTAGAAGCGGAAAACGTACGCGAAGTCCGAGTCGTAAGGCGTAGCAGACCAGTAGTAGCCGTAGTTCCGCACAAGGTTCACATTCGACCCGTAGCGGTAACCCGAAGCAGGCAGGAAAACGGCACCGGCAGACTCTAACAACTGCCAATCACTCAAGGTGAAAGTCTGATAATCGGCATACGCCTGAACACCGTATGTATCGGCAAAGCCCGACTTGAACGTTACCCCTGCAGGACAAGTCCAGTTGTCGGGCAACAGGATAAGACCATTGGCATATTTGCTACCGTCTGCATTGAGGTTGATACGTGCCACACCAATTAAGTTGTCTGCATTCGCACGATTGGAACGCAAATAAGACCACTCACTATATGTCAGCGTGTACCACGTCTTGCCATCACCGATATTCGTACCCCAATCCACAAAATCACCACTATAATCCGAATTAGACTGCGAGGTGCTTATACCCCACTTGGCACTACCTGCACTACCGCTCCAACCGAACAAATCTATCTTGTCTGCCAAATCACTACCACTTACATTGGCATCTCCTATCATATCATATTGATTATCCGCAAACGACCATGTCTGTGTACTCTGTGTGTACTGCAGGTTGCCCTTGGAGAAACGTACCTGTTTGGTAGCAGAGACGGAGAAAGCACCGGCAAGCGGCTTATCCGACACGGTATCCGGGCAATACTGAATATACACCGTATCTTTCACGATTTGGGTAATGGTATCGCGCACGGTTACCGTTTTTGTGATAGTATCACGAACAGTGAGAGTAACGGTATCGCGTATCGTTACGGTCTTGATGATAGTATCGTGTATCTCTTCGCACTCCTGCAAAATACCTTCGGGGAACGACAAGAACGTTACACTATCCACATCGGTGGTAAAGAACTGCATGTATGTATTACCTTCCCACACCTGCATACGACGCTGAGCAGAAAGGCTCAATGTTGCGACAATCATTGCCGCCAATAAAATAAATCTCTTCATAATTCTAGACCTCCCCCGACCCCTCCTTCAAAGGAGGGGCTCAATAGAGAGGATTTGTTTGTTGATTATTATACATTAAATTGTTATTTGTCTTGTTATTACAATAGGCACACCTTACATGGGGACGATGCTGAGTATGGGAGACGACGCGGCTCGCGTCGTTATGCGCCGCAGGCGCACCTCACCCATACTTGGTGCCTTTCGGCTATCACCGAACAACGACGCGAGCCGCGTCGTCTCCCAAGCCGTGCATGGTATCTACTCCCCTGTAAATACGTATCGGAAATGTGTTATATGCAACTGCGGTTTCCATAATATATCACCTGAATCCGCCGCAAAGGTACAACATTTTTTGCACATATACAAATTCAGATTGTGTTCAGGGCAACCGTACTAAAATAACGTCAGTTCGATATAATTAAGACGATGGACTTTCATGGCTAATAGGTGATAATACGGCGTAGCCGTCCGTTCACACAAACCCTGACAGTGCCAATTCGTGTTTATTATCTGTTGTGGTTACGATGTTGTCATCTGTTGTTTATTTGTTGTTGTTCGTTGTTGCCCTATAAATTCCCCTCTTTGAGGGGGGCTTTGTGTCTTACATGCTTTTTAATGGAGTCTTTGCCTCATTGTGTATTAACGGGAAATTACACGGTCATTAACGGAGAACTGGTACTCAATAATGCTTATATATTGATTCTTTACATGGTTATTAATGG
>DJSG01000023.1:0-13128 GCA_002440265.1 Bacteroidales bacterium UBA6340
ACAGGTTTTGCCACATCAGTTGATGTTTGCAGCGACGGAGCGCGTAGTCGAACACAAACCAATACAGCAGAAACACTATCGGCAGAAAAACGGCAAACTCAAAGGAGTTGAAGAGCATAAGTCAATAAACATCTTTGTTAACAATATATGCGAAAGTTGCTGCGCCTTTGCGGCACAAAGGTACGTAATTTATGCGAAATGGGCAAATGGAAAATACCATGTACTTATCCACTCATTTCGGAGGATGTTACTTGGCGGTGTTGTAGGGGGTGAGACCGGAGTCGGGGTCGGAGTTGGTGAGGTGCTTGGTGGTGTGATTGGAAGTACGGGATGGGGCTTTGCCGCGCGAGAAATAATATGTGAATGTCCACGCTATCAGGTTGCGGAAATTGTTCCAAACCGTTTCCTCGGAATACGCAAAACGATGAGCACTATACACACCCTCTTGGGTACTGCTCTGCATACCTGATACGGGGGCTTGAGTATGGTTTGGAGTGTTTGATATGGGAGTCTTGCTATCGTATTGAATACCAGCGTATATGACGGACGGATGGGGATTGTAGATGTAGTTGAGGGCGACGGAGATATTTTGGTATTTGTATTGCACGGCGGCGGTCATCTGAAAGCCGGATTTGCAGTAAAGGTCACCATTGACAGTGGTTACCGGCAAGTTGCCATTCCATGATATTTGCCAGTTCTTGGGCGTAAAATGCACACCGATACCTGCATTGTGCATGCTGTGACGGATATGGCTGTTAGGCGTTATATAATTGGAATACAGATAGTTATAATACGGCTGGATACTCAGCCACGGAAGCGGTTGGAGTTTCATCGCCAAGGACGTGCCTGCCTCGTGGGTGTTGTCGATACGGGTGAGCCGCTGCACGGCGTCCGCCCCGTCGAAGGTCAGCACGGGCATGTTCCGATGGGGGTAGTAACGGTACAGAAGGGTGGCGGATACGTACCATTTGTTGTCGCGGGACATATACTGAAACTGCAGGTCCGTATTGCAGTTGTAGTACGGACACAACGCCGAGTTGCCCTGCATGAAGAAATGTTCATCGACCGCCACTTTGCTGTCCGTCAAATCGCCTATATTCGGGATGTCGGAGTGCACGGCAGCCGTATAACGAAGCGAGAGACCGTGGTCGAAATTGGTGGTCAGGGCCAACGACGGACGGAAGACAAAATAGTTGAACCGCTCGGCGATGGCGGTGATATAATGGTTGTTTTCGATGCCCAAGCCAAGGTCGTAAGAAAATGATTGACAGCCTTTTAGTTGCTCAACGCCATTGCTGTATTCGGCATAGAGATACTCCCGCTGCGCATTGATGTCGGCGTGGTACGCGGCATTGTAGGTCTGATGCAAGTTTTTGTATTGATAATACATACCCGCACTGATGTTGCCGCCCCACAGTCTGCCCGTGTACAGGGCTTCTGCGATGAGCGAATAGGAGGTGTTAAATGTTTGGTTCTTAATGGAATAGATAGATGCACTACTGAGCGAATTATCCGACTGGGAACGGTAGTAGGTGTTCAGCACGTTGAGGGAAAGCGTGTGTTGGTCGGTGAAACGATAGTCATAGTACAGGTCTGCAGAGACGGAAGAATAGTTGCTGGTCAGTTGGCGGCTGTGGATGAATATGCTATCCGTTTTGCCGCGCAAGACTTGCTCATACTGCTGATTGCCTGGCGATTGCCGATATTCGAGTTTGGCATTGAAGAGACTCTTGTGACAGTTGAGTTGATAGTTCAGTTGCCCGATGTGATACTGCCCCGAATAGGTGCCGCCAATACCCTGATAATCATTGCGTTGATCGTCATACACATAGGAGTTGTTCATGAGATTGTGGTTCAACTTGCGGTAGTCGATGAAGTACGCCGCCGAGAGGGTATGCAGCGAGTCCCGATAACCCAAGGACAGGAGGTTGGTGCCATAGCCCGTTGTAACGCCGTTTTTTGCGCTGAGATAGGCGGTGAACAGGCGTTCCGTGCGCCGTTTGGTGGCGACATCAATCACCGCGCCGATGTTCTCGTGCGCGTATCGGGCGGGGGGATTGGTGTAGTAGGCAATGCTTCGTATGTCGTCGGCTTGCAACTGCATCAGGTCGCGCGGGTCTCGGCGTATGCCATTGATTAGCACGAGGATAGATTTGTTATCGACCGTGCTCAACGCGGTGCCGCCCACCTCCTGACGGAACTGCGGCAAGGCACTGATGGCATCCAGCGCATTGCTGCCCATATTCTTCTGCGTCTCGGACAGGAAAAGTTGGTCTTTGTTGCCGAAAGTGCTCAGTTCCTGCGATGTTACCACCACTTCCGTCAGCCGTTGCGTGTCCTCGTGAAGGCGGATGGTGAGTGTGTCCGCCGCGCGGAGGGGGACGATGGTCGTGGTGTAGCCGACGGAAGATACTTGGATGAGTCCCGACGGGGCGAAAGTGTCTATGCGGAAGGCGCCGTTGTCATCGGTGACAGCCCCCGCGATGAATGTGGAATCGGGTACTGTGAGCAAGACGACATTCGCGAAAGGCAATGGCTCGCCGTTTTTTGTTATTACCTTGCCTGTCAGCGAGTTACCGCCTATCATACGGCACGGACAAAGCCAAACCAACGAGGTCAGTAGCGACAGGGTGAGGGCGATATGAGAGAGCGTTGGTCTTGGCATGGCATTATGGGTGATTATTTGTTAATTATTGTTTATGCGCGGTTTGCTTGCGAGTGGTGTATGGGTTGCCTATCCCTTGCTCATCCCTTGCGTATCCCTTGCTGTTTGACACGAGGGTGAAGCGGGAGGGAGTCGGAAAAAGATTGTAATAGTTTTTAATAAAAAACGAAAGCAGTGCTATTCACCCGCGGTAATATAGCACTGCTTGCGATAGGAAATTATTGCAACTCAACGAGTTGTCCGTTCTGGAACTCGATACGTCGCCCGGGGAAACGCTCCGGCCATTGCAGGTTGTGCGTGGACATGATGACCGTCATTCCCGCGCGGCTGATGCTATAGAGCAGTTCGATGATGCCCTGCCCCGTCTCGGGGTCGAGGTTGCCCGTGGGCTCGTCGGCGAGGATGATTTCGGGCGAATTGAGCAAGGCGCGGGCGATGACCACACGCTGCTGCTCGCCGCCGGAGAGTTGGTAGGGCATTTTATAGGACTTGTCCGCCATGCCCACCTGCTCGAGGACGTCGTGTATGTTGCTGCGCATCAGTTGTTTATCCTTCCAACCGGTGGCTTTGAGCACGAACATCAGGTTCTCCTCCACGTTGCGGTCCACGAGGAGTTGGAAGTCCTGAAAGACCACCCCTACCTTGCGGCGCAGGTACGGCACGTGCTTGCGCTTGATAGTCAGCAGGTTATAGCCGAGAACGTTGGCTTCC
Source organism: Bacteroidales bacterium UBA6340 (assembly GCA_002440265.1). Lineage (GTDB taxonomy): Bacteria > Bacteroidota > Bacteroidia > Bacteroidales > Paludibacteraceae > Colicola. Next base: position 3,377 of record DJSG01000023.1, read on the forward strand.
GCGCCCTGCACGGGCAGTTCGGCGTAGAAGGTCTTCATCAGGCTGGACTTGCCGCTGCCCACGCGCCCGAGCAGATACACCATCTCGCCCGACCGGATGTCAAGGTTGACATTGCGCAGGACAATCTGTTCCTCTTGGCAGACCTCTATGTCCTGATAATGAATCAGTTGGCTCATTCAGCGTCCATTTGGTTGATTTTCTTCTCGAGGTCGGCGAGTTGCTCTTTGAGGGTGTCGATTTTCTTCTGCATATCGTCCACTAACCGATTGGCTGACTTGGACTTACCCGTGAAGAAGAGGATATTGTTCTCGGCGGTTTTTATCTCCTGTTGCATGTTTTCGTACATGCGGATTAGTTTCTGACGGTCGCCCATCTCGCCGATTTTCTTCGTCCAACGCTCTTTGGCTTCGGCGCGGCGTTGCTGGAATGCCTCGCGCTGCCCCTTGGTCGCCTCACGTTTGGCCTCGAAGAACGCGTCGCAAGCGGCTGTGAACTTCTTCCACAGGTCGTCGGAGTACTTGCGGGCAACGGGACCGACAGCCTTCCATTGCTTCTGCAGTTCCACCAGTTTGTCGGTGGTCTCGCGCCAGTCGGTGCTGTCTTTCAGTGCCTCGGCAGCCGCGATGAGGTCGCGTTTCGCCTTGAGGTTGGTGCTGAACTCGTCGCGCATACCTTTATAATAGCCCGTCTTGGCTTTGAAGAACGCGTCGCAGAGTTGGCGATACTCCTCGTAGATGGCTTGGTTATGCTTCTTGGGCGCAAAGCCGACGGTACGCCATTCTTGCTGCACTGCCTGCACCTTCTCGGTGGCTTCGTCCCACTGCTTGTTCGACTTAAGTTTCTCTATATCAATCTCTTTCAGGCGTGCGATGAGGGCTTGCTTCTTCTCGAGGTTCTCATCTTCCTTGGCGTGCAACTCGTCGAAATACGCCTGATGTTTCTTGTTGATGGCGCTGCTTGCCTGCTTGAAGCGGTTCCACAGTTCCTCGCGCTGCTCGCGTGCCACGGGGCCAATCTCCGCCCACTCCTCGTGCAGTTGCTGCAGGGCGCGGCTTGCCTCCACGATGTTGGGGTTGTCTTGCAACTTCTCCGCCGCCTCGCACAGCAGGGTCTTCATCTCGAGGTTCTTCTTGAAATCCAAGTCGCGCAACTCAATGTTTATCTTCACAAGGTCGTAAAAACGCTCCTGATACTGCTGGTAGTTCTTCCAAATCTCTTGTGCCTTGGGTGCGGGTACGGGACCGATGGTCTTCCACTCCGCCTGCAGGTCGCGCATCTTCTTCAGGTTGTCCATCACGTCGGCGGTCTCCGACTCTGCCATCGCCTTCATCTGCTCGAGGATATTCTCCTTGCGCAGCAGGTTTTGCGCCTGCTCTTCCTCTATTTTCTTCTGATGCTCAGCGCGTTTCTGCTTGTACGAGTTCAACAATTCGCGGAACTCCTGCTCCACCGCATCCACCGCAGGTTGCCAGTTCTCCAGCGTCTCGCCCGCCTCGGCAGCCTTCTCCTCTGCGGCTTTCTTCAGGGCTTCCTGCTCCTGATGATACTGGCGGTAGAACTGATTTTTCAGTTGTTCCACTTGCTCTTTGACCTCTGCTACATCCTTTTGCAGCAGTTCCTTTAGTTCGTCCACGAACTGTTGTTTCTCGTTGTCCATAACATTAACATTTACGCCCTTTCGGACGGGGTTCAATTAAAAGTGCCGCAAAGGTAGTAAATCATTTGTATATTTGCAAATAAAAACGTACCTTTGCCGCCGTTTTTGTAAAATTATGGCTGACACACAAGAAAATTGGACGACCGTCATTCGTCCCAAAGACAAGTTACTATCGGTCGATTTCAAGGAGATTTGGCGGTATCGCGACCTGATGATGCTCTTTGTCAAGCGCAATATCATCACGCAATACAAGCAGACCATCCTCGGTCCGCTGTGGTATCTCATCCAGCCGCTCATGACCACCGTGATGTATATGGTGGTCTTCGGCGGCATTGCCAAGATATCCACCGACGGACTCCCGCAACCGCTGTTCTACCTCGCCGGCATCTGTTTCTGGCAGTATTTCGCCGACTGCCTCACCAAGACCTCCAACACTTTCGTCAACAACGCGGGCATCTTCGGCAAGGTCTATTTCCCGCGTCTCATCACCCCCCTCAGCGATGTCGTCAGCAACCTCGTGCGCTTCGGCATTCAGTTCGGGCTATTCCTCTGTGTATATGCGTATTACGCCATCTTCACCGATGTGCATATCCACCCTAACTGGTACGCGCTCATGGTGCCTCTCTTGGTGGTGATGCTTGCCGGTCTGGCACTCGGCTTCGGTATCCTGTTTTCCAGTATGACCACCAAGTACCGCGACCTCCAACTGCTCCTCAGTTTCTTCGTCAGTCTCTGGATGTACGCCACGCCGGTCATCTATCCGTTGTCCACCATCACCAATCCCAAACTGCAGATAATCATGCAGTTGAACCCGCTCACAGGCATTGTCGAGTTCTTCAAATACGGTATGCTCGGCGTCGGTTGCCACGAGTGGTGGATGCTCGGATACAGTTTCGCGTTTATGGTCGTCCTGCTCGGTATCGGTATCATTGTATTTAATAAGGTGCAACGCTCCTTTATGGATACGGTATAGACGACACCGCTCATATATATAAGGTATTGCCTATCACAAAAAAGTGCGTTTTTTTAAGATTGCACATCCATTCTGCCTCTCTTAATGCACCAAGTCTCACACGCACTTTCCCCGAGAGAATACCGAGAGAACTCCGAGTAAACAACGAAAAATCCTCACGCTTTTCATCTTATGAAAAGTGTCATTTTTTAAGATTGTCCCCAAATAAAGCCTTCTGTGTCATAATGGCTGTTCAACGGGAATTAATAGAGAATTTGAATGAATGGTCAATTAACGGCAATTAACGGAGAACAAAAATTCATGGTTAATTACATGGTAATTATATGTTTATAGTTCAGTCACTTATATGTTACTCCATCCCAACTGCAAGATAAATCTCGGACTTCGTGTCGTCCGCAAGCGTCCTGACGGTTACCATGACTTGGAAACCATCTTCTACCCCGTCTTTGGTCTCCACGATGACTTGGACATCACCCCGTCCGACGAGTTCCTTTTCGAGCAAGAGGGAATAGTCGTTGACTGCGATATGGCTGACAATCTGATAGTTAAATGCTATCGTATGATGCAGTCACGCTATCCGCAAGTCTCCAATGTGCATATCCGTTTCCGCAAATGCATCCCCTTTGGCGCAGGCTTGGGCGGAGGCAGTAGTGACGCAGCCCATACCGCATTGGCACTCAACGAGTTGTTCCATCTCGGCTTGACCAAACCCCAACTGGCAGCACTCGTCCGCCCATTGGGAGCCGACTGTCCTTTTTTCATCTACAACACCCCCTGCTACGCCGAAGGTATTGGCGACATACTCACTCCTATTTCACTACCACTCAACGGCTCACGACTTGTCCTCATCAAACCAGACATTGCCGTCAGCACCCGCGAAGCCTACTCCGGCATCGCCCTCCACCCGGAAGCAAGTGGCGAGATACACCGCGCACTGCAAAGCACACACGACATCAACCGCCTCTTCCCCCTGCTAATCAACGACTTCGAGCAAACCGTATTCCCCTTGCATCCCCGATTGGCAGCCATCAAACAGTCTCTCATCCACGCCGGTGCCCTCTACGCATCCATGTCCGGCTCCGGCAGTACCCTATTCGGATTGTTCCCTTATGACATAACACCACCTGACGACAACCTCTTTCCGCACGGTCACTCCACATGCAATATGGATATATATCATATCGCAATTGGATAATGGAATGTATCAAAACTCCATAAACCACTGACACAAAGGCAGTATGGCAAAGTATTTGATAGACTTAATCGGCTATACAGAAAATAATAACAAAAGATATGAAAAAGATTTTTGCAAGTAAATTGACGGTACTGGCAGCAGTGCTGATGGGATTGGCAGCGTGTCAGGACACGGCGGAAGTACGTGACGTGAAAGGTGGCTATCGCTACAAGACCACAGGGCAAGTGATGCTGCAAGAGAACTTCAAAGGTGCCACTTTGGCAGACACACTGTCAGTGAAACTGCCCAATGAGAGCGGACAACTTGAAGTAGTCAGTCTGTACAACGAAGACAGCGTGCTCATCACCCTCGACCAACTCAACGGCGATGTATGCTACACCCGCGGCACCACCGACGGCAAGACACTGCACTTCGCTCCCTACACCCGCACACTGGAAGTCCCGTTCGAGACCACCAAGTACGACACCATCAAGATTGGCATCAAGCCCTTTGAGTACGACACCATCATATCTATTCCCGCGCGCGAGACAGAGGTGTTCAACATCACAGTGAGCGGCAGCGCGCAGGTGTATGAGAACAATCTGATTTTCAACCTCAAGTACAGCGGCAAGTCGCAGACAACGGAGCGCACCCTGACGAGCCGAGGTGTACGTATGCAAGCCAAAAAGAACTAAAACGGTCGTGGAAATGAAACGAACGATATTGGTGCTGTTTGCGGCGATAGGCGTTGCGTCGGCGGGAGCGCAGGTGCTGCCCGAACTGACGCTGACCGACTGCCGTCAGATGGCGATACAAAACGGTGCCTCATCCAAGATAACCGCCGAGGCACAGGCTGCTGCCGACCTCAACAAACAGGCGGCACTGGCGGCAATGTTCCCCAAGATAAGTGCGAACGCCGCCTACACGTGGAACTCCAAGAATGTGACATTGCTTGCCAATCAGATGGACCTCGGGTTCGGTACCGCCACGGTAGGCAAAGACGGTTCGTCGTCTTTCGAGTGGAGCGAGAGTTCCGCCATGAACCAGTTGGCACAGAAAGTCTATTCCGACCCCACGCTGTACAGTCAGGTGACGGGTTTCCAAAACGAAGCCGGGCAGATGGTGGCGGATGCGTATCAGCAACTGTACAACGCGCTGAACCTCGACATGACGCACGTGGTCGTGGGGCAAGTGGGTATCACCCAGCCCATATACGTGGGCGGGCGCTTGCGCGAACTATACAACATAGCCAAAGCCACCGAGCAGATGGCGGTGCTACAAGGCGACAGCAAGCGCGATGACATCATCGTATCGGTGGACGAAGCCTATTGGCGCGTCGTGGCAGTGCAAAGCAAGAAACGCCTTGCCAACCAGTACTATGACCTCTTGGTAAAGATGGAAGGTGACGTAACCGAACTTGTGACCGAGGGATTGGCTACGCAAAGCGACCTCCTGAAGGTCAAAGCCAAACGGGGAGAGGCCGAGGTGAAGAAGATGCAGGCAGAGAACGGGTTGATACTCTCCAAGATGGCGTTGTGCCAGTTGTGCGGTCTGCCGTTGGAGACGGACATTCACGTGGACAGCACCGGTCTGGGCGAGATAGCGTTGCACGACACCATCGGTGACGTAGAGGCAATCATCAACAGCCGTGCGGAAATGCAACTGCTGGAGCAGGCTGAGAAGATAGCCAAGTCCAACACCCGCATCATGGCGGCAGGGTTGCAGCCGAACATCATGGCGTCGGCGAACTACATATACACCAACCCGTATGCGGACAACGGACTCAGCCACGACTGGAAAGGCAAAGGGTTCTTCTCGGCAGGCGTGGTGGTGAATATCCCCATCGCACACGCCGACGATATCCTGCGCGTGAAAGCCGCCAAGCATGAAGCGGCATTGGTGACCCTCAAGAAGGAGGAGGCACGCGAGATGCTCAACCTGCAAATCACACAAGCCAAACAGAAACTCATGGAAGCCACACAGAAAGTGGCAATGACCGAGATGGGCGTGAAGAACGCCGAGGAAGTGCTGCACTTCGCCACCGAAGCGTTTGAGGCAGGTATGGCTACCGCATCCGAAGTTCTGCAGGCTCAGACCGCATGGATGTCGGCATCCAGCGACCATATCGACGCCAACGTAGAAGCCAAGGTGTGCGAGACGTATTTCCAAAAATATACGTCCACATTAAGGTACTAACCGACTCCCCTTGCCCCCTCAGAGAGGGGGTATGTATGCCCTCCCTATCCCTTGCGCATCCCTTGCGTATCCCTTGCTGAAACGTTGCTGTTTTACCGAGTGAATACCGAGAGAATGTCGAGAGAAAACAAAGCGGAATTTTGAATAATAACGAATTGTTGATATATTAAAAAGAGATGTCAGTAAGTAAAGAAAAGAAAGGCAGTCTGCTGCTGGGTCTGGTGGCGATGCTTGCCGTAGTAGTGATTGTGGCAGTGGTGGGCGTTCTCGCCATACAGCCCGAAGAAGTGCTGATTACGGGCGAAGCCGAAGCCTCCGAATACCGTGTGTCGGGCAAAGTGCCCGGGCGCATCGAGATGTTCCTCGTCGAAGAGGGCGACCGTGTGAAGAAAGGCGACACCGTCGTCATCATCTACAGCCCCGAAGTGGATGCCAAGATGGCGCAGGCACAGGCCGCACGCGCTGCCGTCGAGGCAATCAACGAGAAAGCACAAAACGGCGCACGCCACGAGCAGATAGTGGGTGCCTACGAACTGTGGCAGAAAGCCAAAGCCGGCGAAGAGATATACCGCAAGAGTTACGAGCGCGTACAGCGTCTATACGAGAAGGGCGTCGTCTCCGAGCAGAAGCGCGATGAAGTGCATGCCCGGTACAAAGCCGCCGTTGCCACGGTGAAAGCCGCTAAGAGTCAGTACGATATGGCGATGGCGGGTGCACGCTCGGAGGACAAAGCCGCCGCTGCTGCCCAGTTGGCAGAGGTGGACGGCATCATCCGGGAGGTGGAGGCTGCGCGTGCGGAACGCTACCTGGTGTCGCCGGTGGACGGCGAGGTGTCGGAACGCTTCCCGAAAGTGGGCGAGTTGGTAGGGCAAGGCAGCCCTGTGATGGCGATTGTGGACCTCAACGACGTATGGTTCACCTTTGCCGTACGCGAGGACATGCTGGCTGACATCACGCCCGGCACCCACCTGAAAGTACGTATCCCCGCACTCGGCGACGAGCATTACACCGTAGAGGTGACCTATATCAAGGCGATGGGCAGTTACGCAACATGGCGCAGCACCCGCTCCAACGGCGAATACGACGTGCGGACGTTCGACGTGAAGGCGCGTCCGTTGCACCCCATTGACAATCTCCGACCCGGAATGACTGCAATCGTAGTGCGATAGATGTCGGTACTGAAAGCAATAGGGCGGGTGGCGAAACGCGAACTGGGCAGGATGTTCGTGCGGCCGCTGTACATCTTCGCGTCGGTGGGGGTGATGGTGCTCAGCACGTTCTTCTTCATCAGCATCATGAAGTACGGCACGCCGGAGAATATCCCTATCGCGGTGGTGGACCAGGACCATTCGTCCATCTCGCGACGCCTGTGCCACGAGATGCAGGCTACCTCGGCGGTGAGTATCACGCTGGTTACCACCGAGTTCGCCGAAGCCAGACGCGCCATGCAGCGGGGTGAGATATACGGCATTCTGCTGATACCCGAGGATTTCTATGCCGACCTCGCATCGTTCCGCCGGCCGCAGATGGAGTTCTACGTGAACAACGCCTACACGGTGGGGGCAAGCACCGCATACAAGCAGTTGCTGACCATGTGCAACCTCACGTCCGGAGCGTTCCAGCGCGAGGTGCTGCGCCAGAAAGGACTGCCCGACGACCTCATCATGAAGCGCATACAGCCCATCACCATCGAGGCGCACATGATTGCCAACCCGTGGAGCAACTACGCTATCTACCTCGTCTCCACCATCCTGCCGGGCATTCTGGCACTGATAGTGCTGATGCTCACCATCTTCGCTATCGGCTACGAACTGAAATGCCGCACGTGCCACGAGTGGCTGCGCGCCGCCGACGGCAACTACACCGTGGCGATGATTGGCAAGTTAATCCCCTATACGGTGCTGTTTCTGGTGCTGGGGATAGGGTGCGAGGTGATACTGTTCAAGTTCATGCACTTCCCTGTCAACGGCTCGCTGACACGGCTGATGCTGTCGATGGTGCTGTTTGTGATTGCCGAAGAGGCGATGGGCATCTGTATCATCGGGGCGTTGCCTACGCTGCGTGACGCCGTGTCTATCGGTGCGCTGTACGGCATGCTCGGCTTCTCGCTGTCGGGGTTCACCTATCCTGTCATGAACATGCTGCCCGCCGTTCAGGCGTGGTCGAACCTTGTGCCGCTGAGGCACTACTACCTGATTTATGTGAACGAGGCATTGATGGCGGCACCCGTTATCAACTCCATACCGCATTGCCTCGCGTTGTGCTGCTTCCTCGTCATGCCACTCATCGTGTCGCCGCGGTTGCACAACGCGATGATTTACCAAAACTATCCGTTGAAATGAGCAAAGTCAGTCGGTTTCTATATCATCAGTGGCTGAAAGTCAAGGAGTTGGACTGGGTCTTCTCCTACGAGTTCAAGCGTATCTTCCACGACCCGGGAGTGCTGGTCATCTTCATTCTGGCGACGGTGGCATACCCCATTCTGTACAACTTTATCTACTGGAAGGACACCATCGAGAACGTCCCCGTGGCGGTGGTGGACCTCAGCAACTCGCCCGAAAGCCGTGATTTCCTGCACAAATGGGGCGCATGTCCCGATGTGAAGTTGGAGTATTTCTGCACGTCCATACAGGAGGCGGAACGCCTGATGCGCGACCGGAAGGTGTACGGCATCATCTATTTCCCTTCGGACTACGCAGTGGCCATCAACTCCGGCTTGGAGCAGGCGCATATCTCACTCTACTGCGACATGTCGTCGTTCCTCTACATGAAGGCGGTGTACCTGAGTTGCAACCAGGTCATGCTCGAGAGCATGCGCAACATTCAGATTGACCGCTACGAGGCGATGGGCTACGACAACGAGTTCGCGTGGTCACTCGTGCAGGACGCGCCCTACACCGAGACGGCATTGTTCTGTCCCACAGGCGGTTACGCCTCGTTCCTCATACCTGCCGTACTCATGCTTATCCTCCACCAGACGCTCCTCTTCGGCATCTGCATGCTGGGCGGTACGGCACGCGAGGAGAACAACGAACTCTTCATACTCCCCGGCAGACGGCGCAGCGTCAGTGTGTTCCGTATCATTCTCGGACGCTCCGCAGCCTACTTCGTGCTCTACATGGCACTCGGAGCCCTCAACCTCATACTCGTCCCACGTCTCTTCGGACTCCCGCACGTGGGCGACCCGATGGACGTCCTCCGCTTCATGGTGCCCTACCTGCTGGCGGTCATCTATTTCTCGATATGCGTCAGCGTCTTCACCCGCAACCGCGAAACGGGACTGGTCATGCTCATCTCCTCCACCCTCATCTTCCTCTTCATAGCGGGCGTCTCGTGGCCCCAACAGATGCTGCCCAAGGCGTGGCTCTATCTCAGTTACGCCTTCCCCTACACATGGGGCGTACACGGCTACCTGCATATCAACTCCATGGGTGCCACCCTCGCAGGCACCTCACGCGAGTACTACGCTCTCTGGATACTCGCTGCCGCGTACTTCGTGACAGCATGCGTGCTACTCTGGGCACTCGGACGCCGCGAGGTGAGGAGACAACGGAAAGCCGGCACCACTACCGCCGCTACAGGCAACACCACCGCCGCCACCATACCTGCTATTGATGGAGAACATGTCGGACCCGACTACGACTGACAGCCTTCCCATCCCCTACCCCCACAGGCTACCCGCACTACCCTCTCGGGCTACATCCACTACCCTCTCGGGCAGTATTCTTATGTCAAAGAACAAGGGCTGCTTA
>DJSG01000023.1:13191-32593 GCA_002440265.1 Bacteroidales bacterium UBA6340
TTTTGTTGGTAAAGTAGTACCAATAATGCTTACGCAATGAAAAATTAAGAATGAAACAAATTCCCGAGTGAATACCGAGAGAACCTCGGAATTTGTTGTCAGTTATTGTTGGTCAATTGTTGCCCCATCTATTGTCTCGCTTGTGTATTTCCCGCGCGGATATGTTGTCCGCGCTCAGGTTTTGCCGGGTTTGTAGGTTTTGGTTCCCACCACACCCCGCAAGGAATTAATGGTTAATTACACGGTAATTACATGTTTATTTGCCATTATTCATTCGCTTTGGTTTTGGTCGTTACATATTTGTATGTCTTTGTTTCGCCGCATCTGCCCCGACTTTTTTTGTTTCTCCCTTGTACGTTTGACGTTTTTTTCGTAACTTTGCCGCCCGAATGAAGATTATCGGCTTTGGCAATATCAGCGGTTCCGTCAGGATGATTCTCAAAGGAGACTCGTCCCTTTTGGTCAACAAAAAGCCCTTCTTCATACCCGACTGGAGCGATGACATCCGCGCCACACCGTGTATCGTGCTGCGTGTCAGCCGTTTGGGCAAGAACATACAACCCAAATTCGCCACCCGCTACTACGATGCTCTCGCGCTCGGAATCAACATGCAAGCCGCTGACTATGCCCGCAACGCCGACCCCGTACGCGCATGGGCGTTCGACTACTCCATGGTCGTCGGCTCATTCGTCAATCCGGACAACAACTACTGGCAAGATATTGACAACCGCCTCATTATACCGCGCAGCGAGGCGGTCAGCCTTGTCAGCCAAGTCATGACCATCCGTCAGGGAGACATGCTCTTCATCGAGTACACCACCCCTGCAAGACCATTGGTCAGAAACGAAGTAATATCCCAATCCATTGATAATCAAGAAGTATTATACTGCAAGATAAAATGAACAGACTCCTCACCATACTCTGCGCCGCACTCACGGCAATCTCTGCCTCGGCGGGCATTCATTCCTACTCCGAACACTCCGCGCTACGCGAAGGACGTATCGTCAAAGTACGTGTCAGCGAGACAGGTATCCACTGCATCCCTTACGACACCCTGCAGGCTTGGGGACTGAACCCGCAGAATGTCCGCGTGCTCGGATATGGCGGCGTCATGCTCAGCGAGAACTTCCAACACGCACACTGGGACGACGTCCCCTCTCTACCCTTCTATATGCACACTGGCACCGACGGCGTCTTCGGCAGCAGTGACTATATCCTCTTCTATGCACAGGCTACAGTCGGCTGGACATACAACGGCAAACGCTGGAAACACACCCAAAACCCCTACAGCCGATACGGATACTACTTCATCAGCGACGCCGCTGGAGAGCAGAAAATCATCGGACAGGCACCCGCCATCTCCGCGGATTCCACCGTCAATGTGGACTGGTTCGAAGACTACCGCGTCTATGAAAAAGACAGTATCAACCTCGTGGACGTATCCGGCGTCAGCGGAGGTGGACGCGAGTTCTACGACACACCACTCCACGCACAAAAACCCAACCAAGCCGTTCGCTTCACCATGCAGAACGTGCTGACTGACAGTAGCAAACCCATGCGCTGCTTCGTGGACGTGGCTGCCTACTCAGGCGAGAACTCCACCTTCTACATCACACTCGCCAACACCACCGCTACCGCCCACACCAAAGCCGTCGCCGTCTCCGATTTCTACACCAAAGCCGAACGGGACTCCGTCTCTTTCCTCGCTCCCGCCACCAACAACGGCACACAAACCGTCAATATACGCTTCCAAAACCCCGCCTCAGGTGCCAACGGATACCTCAACTATGTCGAACTCACTGCACCATGCGCACTCACCATGCAGGGCAACGAGATGCCTGTTGCCAACACCACCTACTACCGCCAACCCGTACACACACGCTTCCTTCTCTCAGGCACCAACGGCAATACGCAAGTATGGCGCGTCACCGACGGCGTCAATATCGCACAGATGCCCACCGAAAACATCGATGGAAAACTGGCTTGGCTCAGCGACAACACCGCTGCCGACAAGTACATCGCACTCAATGTCAACGCATCAGCATGGAAACAACCCGTACGCGTCGGCACTGTTGCCAACCAAGACCTCCACGCCCTCAGCAACATCGACTACGTCATCATCACACCCGAAGAGTTCAAGACACAAGCCACCCGCCTTGCACAGAAGCACGAACAGGTGGACAACATCACTTGGGCGGTCGTCACCGACCGGCAGGTCTACAACGAGTTCTCCTCAGGCACACCCGATGTCACTGCATACCGATGGCTCATGAAGATGCTCTACGACCGCGCTGCAGGCGACAAAAACAAACAACCTAAGAACCTGCTCCTCTTCGGAAACGCCTCCTTCGACAACCGCAACATACTCCGCTCCTCAGGCACATCCAAACTGCTCGTCTATGAAGCACAAAACTCCACCGTCGAAACCAAAGCCTATGCCTGCGACGACTACTGCGGTTTCCTCGCCGACAACGCCGGCATCGACAGCAAGGGTGACTTCAGTGACGTGCGCGCACAGATGAATATCGGCGTCGGACGACTACCCGTCAAGACCACCACCGAAGCGGAAAACGTGGTCAACAAACTATGCAAGTACATGGACAACAACACCCTCGGCAAGTGGAAAACACAACTCTGCTTCCTTGCGGACGACGGTGACCACGGACTCCACGTACAGACCGCCGACGGAGGCGCGGAACGCGTACGGCGCAAAAACCCCGACTTCGTCGTCAACAAAATATACCTCGACGCCTACACGCAGGAGGTCAGTGCCGCAGGAGAGAGTTATCCCCTCGCCAAAAACCAGTTCGACAACCTCCTGAGCAACGGCGTTCTGCTTATGGACTACTCAGGACACGGAGGATACAACAATATCACCAACGAACTCTTCATGACGCTCCGTGACATACAGAACATGACCAACACCAACCAAGGCGTCTGGTTCCTCGCCACATGCAGTTTCGCTCACTTCGACGGAGGCAACTCCTCCGCCGCTGAAGAAGCAGTACTCAACCCCGTCGGAGGCGCCATCGGAGTGGTTTCCGCATGCCGGACCGTCTATGCCACGCAGAACGCCGTCATCAATCGCAACTTCTGTGACACGCTCTTCGGGCACAGTGACCCCTTCCACTACAACATGACTCTCGGACAAGCCACGGCAACAGCCAAGAATATGACCGGTCGCGACGAAAACAAAATGGCGTACGTACTCATCGGTGACCCTGCCATACGGCTCCACTACCCCACGCAATATCAGGTGCAAACCACCACGCGGGTGGACACTCTCCACGCACTCACCGTACAAACCATCGAGGGATATATCCAGACTCCCGAACTCGACACAGCCACTTGGTTCAACGGCAAACTCGACATCACCATCTTCGACAAGATGCAGAAAATCACCACACGCGACAACGACGAGACCAACGAGACCAACAAAACCAAAATCACCTACAACGACTACCCCAACACCCTCTTTGCCGGACAAACCGACATCGTGGACGGCAAGTTCTCCTTCACATTCATGGTACCCAAAGACATACGCTACAACTACGGCAACGGGCGCATCGTGTACTATGCCTACGACAACGACACCCGCGAGGAGGGCATCGGACACTTCGAGAACTTCATCATCGGCGGCAGCAGTTCCGTCGAGATAATCGACACCATCGGACCCGACATACGTGTCTACCTCAACAACCCCGCCTTTGCCGACTACGGCAAGACATACGAACTACCCCACTTCTATGCCGACATTCACGACGACAACGGCATCAACACTGTCGGCTCAGGCATCGGACACGACCTGCTCCTCATCATCGACCAAGACCCCAAGATGACGTACGTGCTCAACGACTACTTCACCGCACAAAACAATAGTTTCCAAACAGGACAAGTCAGCTACAAAATGCCCGAGATGACCGAAGGGCAGCACCAACTCACCTTCCGCGCATGGGACCTGCTCAACAACAGCAATACCGCCACTCTCAACTTCCAAGTCGTCAAAGGACTCGACCCGAATATCTACCAGGTCATCTCCTACCCCAACCCCGTATCCTGCTCCGAAACGCTCAACATCCGCATTGAGTACGACCAACCCGACGAAATCATCCGAACCGTCATCAATATCTACGACCTCAGCGGACACCTCATCGCCTCGCACGAGCAGGACGGCACCGACGGCATAGCATGGAACATCGCCGAACTCGGCATGTCAACAGGCATATACGTCTATCAGGTGCAAATCAACAGGCAAAGCACCTTCGGCGAAGCCACCTCAAACTACGTCACCAAGTCCGGCAAAATCATCGTCGCACAATAATATATTAACTATTAACTATTAACCATTACTTATTACTTTCATTCTTGCCTATGGAGCATCTCTAAAAAGCAATAGAAAAATGTTCAACCAATAGTATAAACAACTACAATAATATCTAACAATGAAAAAAGTCTTTTTATCATTCATGGCACTCCTCGGCATCACACTGCCTATGCTTGCCACCAACCCCGTCATCACCGCTATGCCGTCTCTCAGCATCGCACCCGATGCACACGCTGCAGGACTCGGTGACATCGGCGCAGCCACTGCACCCGACCTCAACTCACAGCACTGGAACCCCGCCAAGTACGCCTTCATGGACAGCAAGGGAGGACTCACCGTCAACTACACTCCGTGGCTACGCAAACTCGTCTCCGACATCGACCTCGCGTACCTCGCCGGCTACTATAAAATCACCGACAACCAGGCCGTCTCAGCCAGTTTCACCTATTTCTCTATGGGTGACGTACAGTTGGTTGACTACAGAGGTACCGCTTTCCAAGAGGCACACCCCAACGAGTGGGCTATCGATGCGGCGTATTCCATCAAACTGCACGAGTATGTCAGCATGGCAGTGGCTCTGCGTTTCCTCTACAGCGACCTCAACAACGGCGTCAATGCCTCCGTCAACTCCGCCGCTGAAGAGATGCACCCTGCTATGACAGGGGCTGCCGACGTGGCTCTCTACTACCGCCAACCCATCTCGCTGCCCATGGGAGAGAGTTACTTCGCTCTCGGTTTCAACCTCAGCAACATGGGTGGCTCTATGTCCTACAACGACGGTGTCACCAAGAACTTCATTCCTACCAACATGCGTCTCGGAGTCAGTTACGAACTGCCATTCGACAACTACAACCGACTCATGTTCACCGCCGAAGCCAACAAAATGCTCGTACCCACTTTCTACTCCAAGTATGCCGCTGACTCCGCCAACCACAAGATGACCACCGACGAGTTCGCTGCCATCAACCCCGTCAAAGGTTGGGGTATGTCCTTCTGCGACGCACCCGGATACTACAACGACCAAACAAACAAATGGGTATCACCCGCCGTCGAGGAACTCCAGGAAATCCAATGGGCGGTCGGTCTCGAGTACAGTTACAACCGCCAGTTCTTCGGACGCATCGGCTACAGCCACGAGAACTACTACAAAGGCAACCGCCGTTATGTCACACTCGGCGCAGGCTTCAAACTCAGTATCTTCTCGCTCGATGTCGCTTACTGTATTGCCACAGCGGCTTCCAACCCGCTCAACAACACCATGCGCTTCACACTCGGCTTTGACCTCGCAGGCATCAAAGACCTCGTCAACAACAAGAAGTAATGGCTCACCGTGAACGTTCTGATGTGCTGTAAACTCTCTACTTTTTTACTGCACTCAACGCTCAACTTTCAACACTCAACTATCCCATGCGTATCGGCTTTGGATATGACGTTCATGCTTTCTCCCCTGACCGCCCGCTGTGGTTAGGGGGGATTGCTATTCCCTCACCTCTCGGGCTACTCGGGCACTCCGATGCCGATGTCCTCATCCATGCCCTTTGCGACGCACTGCTCGGAGCCGCAGCCATGCGCGACATCGGCTACCATTTCCCCGACACCAAGGGCAACGAGTACGAGAACATCGACTCCAAAATACTGCTCCGACGCGTCATGCAGATGCTACGCGATGCCGGCTATGACCTCGTCAACTGCGACTGCACCGTCTGCGCGCAACTACCCAAACTCAACCCCCATATCCCCGCCATGCAGGCTTGTCTCGCCGAGGTGATGAACGTCGCCCCCAATCAGGTCAGCATCAAAGCCACCACCACCGAGCACCTCGGCTTCGTCGGACGCGAAGAGGGAATGGCTGCCTATGCCGTCGTACTCATCGAAAAACAAGCATAACATACATGTCTCGCTTTCAATCACATAGCCGCCACCTGCTACTGCTCGCTGCCCTGCTCATCTTCCCCCTCTCGGCAATGTGCGAGGACACCGTCCCTGCTCCATATGCCACCACCTCCACACGCGACACACTCGCCACCGGCGACAGCATCATCGTCATTCACACCGTCTGCGCACCCGTCTGCTCCTCGTGCGCGCGCGTATATAATAAGGAGTGGACGCTCATCGGCACTCTCACACCGCCTTTCCGTTCACCCTTCCCCGAAGCATATATCGAGAACGGCAGACTCCTCTGGCGCGACAACTACCCACAACTTCTGGACGAAGACGAACTACGCCTGAGAGACGACGCGGCCCGCGTCGTCATTAACTATTAACCATTAACTATTAATTATCATGGACTTTCCCATCTATCTCGTCGGCTACATGGGCGCGGGCAAGACCACCATCGGGCAAATCCTCGCCCACAAACTCAACTGGCATTTCGTGGACCTCGACAACGCCTTCCACGAGATTCACGGACTCACACCCGCCGACTATATCCGCACATACGGCATCGAAGACTTCCGACGCAAAGAGAAATACGTCGTCGAAGACCTTGCCGAACTGCCCTACGAGCACGTCATCTACGCCACCGGAGGCGGATACCCCTGCTGGGAAGACAACATGGAATGTCTTCATGAGTTGGGAACCAGTTTCTATATCCGATGGAAACCCGAACACCTCGCCAAACGGCTCATGCTCACCAACCTCGACGAACGACCCGTCCTACAAGGACGAACCGAACAGGAACTGCTCGCTTACATACGACCCCAACTCCTGGCACGAGAACCCTTCTACGCACAAGCCGACTACATCATCGATGTACCCGTCGAACATATCTCCGAGGACGACGACCAACATATAGCAGAACAATTGTTTAATATAATTAAACAACACCCCAACACCTGACTTCCCCGAGAGAACACCGAGAGAACCCGGAAAAAACAAACATTTCACAACCCCAAAAAACAACCAATAAACCGAATTATGTTAAAAACAATCAACGAAACACAGGACGAAATCATCGACGAATTCAGTGCCTTCGACGACTGGATGGACCGCTACAGCCTCCTCATCGACTATGGCAACAGCCTCCCACCCTTCCCCGAAACCGACCGCACCGAGCAGAACCTCATCGACGGTTGCCAGTCCAAAGTCTGGTTCACTGCACGCCTGCAACAACCCGACGGCACACCCACCCCGTCAGACGATGCCACCCAAACCGCTGACAGCGAACCCGTTATCATCTACCGCGGCGACTCCGACGCCATCCTTGTCAAGGGTATCGTCGCCCTTCTTATCCGTGTACTCAGCGGACACACGCCGCGCGAAATCATCGATGCCGACCTCTATTTCATCGATGCCATCAACCTCCGCGAGCACCTCTCCCCCACGCGCAGCAACGGTCTCGCTGCCATGCTCAAGCAAATGCGACTCTACGCACTCGCCTTCGACGCAAAAAAATAAGTTCCGACAACGCATCTCGCATCATCAGAACTTATTATTATTGAACCCCTTCTGCTGCGGGGTCCCCACAAGCCCGATAGGGTGCAGTGGGGTGCTTTTCGAGGGGTTGGGGAGGTCCCCCTACAACCCCAACTTCAATCGGAACCGCATCGCCCAGTACGGAGCCGTCGGGTCGCTGATTCGCGTCACGCGCCACACGCTGTATACCTCGCCAATCCGCAGTATATTCCCTATCCCCACGCCCGCTTCCACGTACGGAACATCGCTCAGCGACCGCAGCACACCACCACTCGGAAACGGTATCACCGTTTCATGCTTGCCGTAAAGCCCGCCATACGCCACCTTCACTTCCAGCAACTCCCGCAACCGCAGGTACCTCACCCCCGGTATCAGGTTCAGCAGCACGCCGCCACCGTTCCAATGGGCGTGCAGCGTCACATAGTAATCCGCCGCATACTGATAGTTGTTCATCAGCGTAAACCGCTCTTCATCAAACGTGTATGTCTGGTTTCCGGGCATGATATGCAGCAGCGGATACGGCACTCTCCCTATCACTGCCCCGCCCTGTACCGCATAATGCAGCCTCCCTGCCTGACCCAATCGCACATCCTGACGCACCAGCACATGCACATTCCCGTACATACGGTACGAACGCATCGCATCCGTCTGGTAACTACCCAACTCACCACCTATGAATACCACCGGCTTGTCATTGTACACATGACGGCGCTTGAAGTACAAATCCACCTTCCTTTCCCCGAAACTCACACGCACCGAACCGCCTAACGTAGTATATGCAAACGACGGCTGGCTGCCGTACTCCCGCGTCGGCTCGCCGTATCCCATGCGACCCGCCTTGATATATCCCCGTGTCTCCACGTAGTCATTCCACTCGTCCTCCAGCAGCACACGCCCCTCACGCCGCCGCACTGCCGTATTGTAATAGTACGCACGGTTGTACACCGCACCTTGCAGCCAGTTCGTCAACAGCGACATCTGCGGAGACCACGTCGAATTCTCCCGCATCAACTGCGAGAAATCATCCACATCCGAATACACATACTCATCACCATAGCGCAAGTGTACCTGATGCCTCCGCGCTGACGGTATGTTCACATGCACCATACCCGCGCCCTTAAAAGCACGGTCACCCGCACCGTATGCCACAAATCCCTCCAACGATACGTTCTTCCACAACGCCTCTGTCGTGCGCAGCGGCACACCCACGCGCAACCCTTCCTGCTCACTGTACTTCAGCGTCTCCGTCAGTCGCCCGACTTCCACATACTTGCTTGCCGGCAGATAACCCGTCTGTATCACGTACGCACAGAACGTAGCAAAACGAAAAAGCGGCATCTCCCTCAGCGTATCCGCCGCCGTAGCAAAGGCGGTGTCCGCAAGGTGTGCCGTTCTTGTCTCCCCCTCCCCGAGGGGGTCGGGGGAAGTCTCCACCTCCCTCGTCAGTAATAATGTCGGAAAAGTCCGTGTCGTGTCCGCTTTTATCGCGAAGTCCAGCAGCATCGTCATGCGCTCATGCCGCAGACGGTTGTCCGTGTCATACTCCTGACTCACCGTCAATGTCCGCAGAAAATTGATGTTCACCTGCGCCGGAACACTCGCCTCCACACGACGAAGCGCGTAGGTAGCCGAGTCTATCGCCATCTCGCCGTTCCATGTGGCGTAGAAGGCATTCTTGGTACGGAAGTGAATGATGTAGTGTTTCTCCCCGCCTGCACGGACACTGTCCGCCATGTAGTAGTCGTAATACGTGCCGCCTGCCGCGGACAGCGGGCTGACTATCGACGCCGACATCACCTGCACATTGTTCTTGTAGAACGCGCACGACGGCTGCATCTGCCCGAGTATCGCCCTGTAATCCGTCACCGTCAGCATCGATGCCTGCTCCTCTACCCCGCCCGTTGCGCCTTCATGCCGCCTGTACAGCGGCAGCAGATACGTCGAATCCTCCGACGTTATCATGCCTTTCTGCAGGCTCTTCCACAGTGCGCGCCTCAGGTGCCGCGAGTCAATGTCCGACACATACAGCCGCGTCTCCCTGTCTGCCTGCCCCGTATACGCCGCCTTCCCGTTCTCCTGACGCCGGCGGCGCACCTCCTGCATCAGGGCAATAGCGGGATTCTCACCCGGCAGCACCATCACCTCGCCGATACTTCCCACCTTCTCTTTCAGTGCCACCTCTATACCTGCCTGCTGCCCGGGCAGGACAGTGAAACGCTCTGTCCGGTACCCTACCGCAGAAACCACCAGTGTATGCTTGCGGTCGGTCCGGGTACGCAGCAGAAACAGCCCCTCCGCATTCGTGGTCGTGCCCGCCTTGGTGCCTTGCAGATAGACGTTCACATTGGGCAGCGGCTCGCCCGTCACGCCGTCATACACCTCTCCCACGATGATAGTCTCCTGCACCTGCGCCGACAGCGGCAACAGACACAGCAGCATACACAATATGGAAAAGGTCTTCTTACTCATTAACTATTAACTATTACTTATTACTTAATCTCTGTTCTCGGGGTGGTATTTCAGCACGGCGGCGCGCAGGTCTTGTATGTCGATATGGGTGTATATCTCGGTGGTGACGATGGACTCATGCCCCAGCAACTGCTGTATGATACGCAGGTCGGCACCGTTCTGCAGCAGGTGTGTGGCAAACGAGTGCCGCAGGGTGTGGGGCGACACGGTCTTGGTGATGCCCGCCGCGCGGGCAAGGTTCTTGATGATGGTGAATATCATCGCGCGGGTCAGTTGGCGCCCGTAGCGGTTGAGGAAGGCAATGTCCGAACATTCCGCTTTGATGTCGAGGCTGCTACGGTCCTCCATCCAGTACCCGAACCACTTCTCCGCCTCCGGTGATATGGGCACCAGCCGCTGTTTGCTGCCTTTGCCCATGATGCTCATGTACCCGTCTTTGCGGTACATATTGCTCAGCCGCAGGTTCACCAGTTCGCTCACGCGCAGTCCGCTGCCGTACAGCATCTCGATGATGGCGCGGTTGCGGTGACCGTCGGGGCGCGACAGGTCGATGAGGTGTATCATCGTGTTTATCTCTTCCACGCTCAGCACATCGGGCAGGTGCAGTTCCACCTTGGGCATCTCCAGCAACTCCGACGGGTCCTGCTCTATATAGTGGTGATAGAGCAGAAAGCGGTAGTAGGAGTGCACGCCCGACAGCAGCCTGGCTTGTGTGCGCGAGTTGGGTATGTCCTTGAAGGTGTCGAACACGAAAGCCTGCAGGTCGTCGAACGTAGCCTTCACGCTGTCGATGCCGTGTGCCGACAGATAGTCCGTCAGACATTTGAGGTCGCGCTCATACGCCTCCACCGAGTTGGCACTCAGTCCCCGTTCCAGACGGAGATAGGTATGGTATTCCTTGTCTGTGTCCGTCATCTTACATGCGTGTCACGCACACGGCTCTGTACTCATTCTGCTCTTCATCGCGCAGCGCAAACTGCATCATCACGCTGTCCGCCCACTGTGTCACCGTCATCTCTCCGCCGCTGAAGAGCATCGTATCCCGTATCGCACCGTTGTCGATGCGCAGCAGGTAGGCGCCTGTCATGCCGGGTCGGAAGTCCGTGGCGGGTACTATGGTATATGCCGCCGCGGTGGTGTCTATCGTATAGATGCCCGATGCCGGCACCGTGTCGCCCAAGGGCACGAACACATCCGACAGGTAGAGGTTCACTCCGCTGCCCGATATATGGTACAGCGAGTCGAACTCCAGACCGCGGGACAGCATATCCACCGACAGCACGTTGCACCCGATATTCGGATAGTACTGCCCGTGGTTCACTATGTGCGCCGCCACCAGCACCGAGTCCCACACGCCCTTGCTCGCGGGGCGCACGCTTGGCATCTCGCATGCCGCCAATGCAGCCGCCATACACACCATGCACGCTATGTGCTTCATTACCTTGTTGTTCATACAAGCCGCAAAGTTACATTATTTTTCTCATTTGTGCAACAGCCCTTTCCATTTTCCGCGCCACAGGGCATACGCCACTCGCAGCACTGCCAACAGGCAGACAATCAGCAGGATATATGTACATCGGCGGTACACCGGCGGCACGTACCGCTCCGGCGGCAACTGCCTGACCACCTCGCGGTCGCACCAGACGGTGTCGGTTCGCACCACCACCCGCTCGCGCCAGCGGTCGTGCCAGCGGTCGCGCCAGACGGTGTCGCCGCGGCTGTACTCGCGGACGAAGATACTGTCGCGCAGCACCACGCTGTCATGCGCATACCGCTGCGTGCTGAGTGTCTCTTGGCTCTGCGCACAGGCGGCGGACAGACGGCTCTGCCCCTTGCAGGCGGGCAGGGCAAGGCACATCGTAGAGAGGATAAGGATTCCGCTCAATGACTTGCAGATAGATAGGTTCATGGTCGGTCAGTTTGTGTGTGTTGTGATGTTCCAGCAGCAGTGCCATCAGTTGTGCCAGCGTGCGTTTGGAGGACAGCAGCCGCCCGTTGGGCGTGTCAGCCACGCCTACGAGGATACAACCTGTGGTGTGCTCCACCGTGTTGCCGGCGTGGATACGGATGCCTTGCCGGTGCGTCGGGGTGGTATGCGGTACGCGGCAGCCCACCACGTTCCCCACCAGCGGCAGCACCGTGCCGAAGCGGGGCGAATAGGTGAGTGTCAGCGGGTAGAAACCTGCGGGGATGGCTTTGGCGGCAGGCTCCAGTGTGTCGCACAGACGTTTGCCTTCCACGTATAGTTCGCCGAACAGGCTCTCGCCCTGCGGCGCGTCGCGGTATAGTTTCAGTAACATAAAGAGATTTACGATTTGGATTTGTAGCGGTAATCAATGCCTATCAGACTTCCGGCGAAGGTGAGTGTCTCGCCGAAAGCAACGAGTACCGACGAGTCGATGATGCCTGCCGGTGGCAGTACGAAGCCCGCCACCAGCAGTGCACAACCGAATCCGCATACCACCACTGACAGTATCAGTTGCAGATGCTTCATACCCCTCAGGCTACGGTAGCGGCTACCTCATGCCATACGAACTGTCGGAGAGTGGTGTAGGTGCTCTGCGCCTTGAAGGCAGCGATGTCGGCAGCCTGCTTGGTGGCGTCGTTGAGGCGCTCGTTGGTCTTCATGCATATCTTGCCGAAGCGCACTTGTGCTGCCTTCTCGGCGTCGCTGTAAGGAGTGGAGCGCACACCTTGCACGCGGCTGTAATTGGGGTTCTCCAGCATTGCCTCATTGGAGGTCGCTGCGCGACGTACCATATACACTACATTGCTTTTCTTCGACAACTTGCCGCTTACTGATTTCACGGGGGCGATATAAACTATCTTTGCCATAACTGTTTAATTTTTAATTATTAACTATTAATTATTACTTATTACTTTCTGTCAATCGTCTGACTTCCGTCTCTCATCAGCATAGCGGTCTGACGTCTGACCGCTATTGTTCGTTTGACGGTGCAAAGATACAACAGAATCGAAGTTTTTGTTGGTCAAGTAGTACCAATAATGATGCTTTCAATGAAAAATGAAGAATGAAGAATGAAGAATGAAGAATTGCATGTATCAACTACCCACCGGACGGGAGTTGCAATTCTTCATTCTTAATTCTTCATTCTTAATTGGACGCAGGTTGCATATTCCGCAAAAAATGCGTAACTTTGCAGCCACTTAACAAGTGACTGAACAAATAATAGTGTTACGACTATGGCAACAACGGCAACTACAACAACAAGGCAGACCTTTATAGTATCTTTTGACCCCAACAACAAACGGGCTGTGCAATTCATGAAAACCGCCCAAATGATGGATTTTCTGACGGTGGAGAAAGGTACGAGTCCTTATAATCCTGATTTTGTCGCCAAGATTGAGCGCGGCAAAAGCAGCAAGAAGCATTTTGTAGATGTTTCCAAATTGTGGGACTGATGTATCGGATTCGATTTGCTGAAACTGCCGACGAGGATTTAGCCTTTTGGAAAACGAGCGGGCAGAAAACCGTTATTGTCAAGATTAGTAGGTTGCTTGAGGATATACAGCAGCACCCCCTTACCGGTTTGGGCAAGCCGGAGGCGTTGCGTTTCAATCTCAGCGGATTGTATTCACGCCGCATAGACAGCAAGAACCGGCTTGTGTACGACATTGACGAAGAAGCCCTCGTTGTTACCATATACTCATTACGTGGTCATTACTAATCCATGCAGTTCTCGGATGTGATAGGTCAGGAAGAGGTGAAGCGGCACCTGCGTCTCTCGGTGGCGGAGGGTCGTGTGGCGCATGCGCAGTTGTTCACCGGTGCCGCGGGGGCGGGCAAGTTGCCCCTCGCCTTGGCGTATGCCCAGTACGTGGCGTGCCCGCACCGCACCGGCAGCGACTCGTGCGGCGTATGCCCCACGTGCCGCCAGTTCAGCGCACTGCAGCACCCCGACCTCCACTTCGCCTTCCCCATCGTCAAGACCGACAGTGGCGACACCTGCAACGACTTCATGCCCCAATGGCGGCACCAACTGCTCACGCAGCCCTACTTCGACATCGACGACTGGTACCGCACCCTCGGCGTGGAGACCAAACAGGGCATCATCTACGAGAAAGAGAGCAGCGAAATCATGCGCAAACTGTCGCTCAAGAGTTTCGGCGACGGATACAAGTTCATGCTCATCTGGCTGCCCGAGAAGATGAACAGCACCTGCGCCAACAAACTGCTCAAACTGCTCGAGGAGCCGCCCGAGAAGACCCTCTTCCTGCTCGTCTCCGAGCAGCCGGAACTGCTGCTGCCCACCATCGTCAGCCGCACGCAGGAGATACGCGTGCCGCGCCTCAGCGACAGCGACATCGCCGCCGAACTCATACGCAGCCGCGGCTTGGGCACCACCGAAGCGCAGGACCTCGCACACATAGCCAACGGCAGCCTCACCGCCGCCTACCAACTGGCGGACGAGAACGAACAGAACACGCGGTTCTTCAACGACTTCGTCGCCCTCATGCGCAATGCGTGGCTCGTGGGCAAGCGCAAGGACTACAGCGCGCTGCTCAGCCTGCGCAAATGGAGCCTCGACATGGCTGACCCCAAAGTGGGACGGGAGCGGCAGAAAGCCTTCCTCCGGTACGCGCAACGGCAGGTGCGCGAGAACTATATCGCCAACTACCACCTGCCCGACATCAACTACCAGACCACCCCCGAGCGCAACTTCTCCACCAAGTTCGCCCCCTTCATCAACGACGACAATGTAGAACGTATCATGACCCAACTCGGCACAGCCGAAGCACAGATAACCCAGAACGGCAACGCCAAAATCATCTTCTTCGACCTCTGCCTGCAAATGATAGTACTAATTAAGAATTAAAAATGTCTTGTCCTTTTCATAACAATTCCCGACACATGCTTCCCGTAGTGGACTGGCTGTCGGACATCCCCGGCGACGCCAACGACTGCGATTTCGTCGAGGTACAGTTCAAGAACACCCGCAAGGGCTACTACCGCAACCCCGACCATCTGCCCGTAGAGAAAGGCACGATGGTGGTCGCACAGGCCGTACCCGGCACGGACCTGGGCGAGGTGACGCTCACCGGCAAGTTGGTGCTGCTGCAGATGCAGCGCAACCATATCCGCGAGACACCCGAAGAGATGCGCCGTCTGCTCCGCCTAGCCACCGATGCCGACCTCGAGCGCGCCGCCGAGGCGCACGCCAAAGAGCAGGCGACGATGATTGAAGCCCGCAAACTAGCCAAGTCCCTCGGACTGGAGATGAAGATAGGCGACGTGGAGTATCAGGGGGACGGCAGCAAAGCCATCTTCTACTACATCGCCGAAGGGCGCGTGGACTTCCGCCAACTCATCAAGGTCTATGCCGAGGCGTTCCGCGTGCGCATCGAGATGAAGCAGATAGGCGCGCGGCAGGAGGCAGGACGCATCGGCGGCACGGGACCCTGCGGACGCGAACTGTGCTGCACCACGTGGATGACCCGGTTCTCGTCGGTCGGCACCGCCGCCGCACGTATCCAGAACATATCACCCAACCCGCAGAAGTTAGCCGGCATGTGCGCCAAACTCAAGTGCTGCCTCAACTACGAGGTGCCCGTCTATGAGGACGCCATGAAGGCGATGCCCAACCGCCGGCAGACACTCGAGACCGCCGACGCCACCTACTACTGCTTCGCCATCGACCCCCTCAAAGGCGAACTCACCTACTCCACCGACGCACGGCGACCCGTCAACCTGCAGGTGCTCACGCCCAAACAGGCTTGGGCAATCATCGAGATGAACCGCAACGGCGAGAAACCCGCCACCCTCGGCGGCAAGGCTTCCAATGCCGAACTCGTCGCCGAAGTGGGCTACCAGAACGTGGTCGGACAAGACGACCTCACCCGCTTCGACAAGAAGAAACGGCGCAACAACAACGGCAACAACCGCAACAACCGCAACAACGGCAACCGCAACAGCAACGACCGTCGAGACAATGCCCCTTCCGACAACAGGAGAAAGCCTTCCCCTAACCGCCGAGAGAGAGGGGAAAAGGCACCGTCAGCCCCTTCCGAGAAGACTCCCAACTAAACAAGAAGCAAAACAAGAAGCAATATAAGAAGCAAAAACAAAAAGCAATGTTCCATACATTACTAAATAAAGTGTCCGCTCTGTTAAGCCCCTCCTCTGAAGGAGGGGTTTGGGGAGGTCCTATAGGGGTTTGGGGAGGTCATGCAGTCTTTTTGGTCCTCCTGCTGCTCGCCGGCTGCACCCGTCCCGCGTATGTGGAGCAGCACGACCTGCCCGCGGCGGGCTGGCATCAGGACTCGGTGCTGACCTACACCGTGCCGGTCACCGACACCGTCGGCTACTACGATGTGCAACTGATGGTGCGCACCGACAACAACTACCCCTACCAGAACCTCTGGCTCTTCGTCACGGAGTACCGCGACAGCACCCTCGTCACCTGCGACACCATCGAGTGTATGCTCGCCGATGACCGCGGACAATGGCTCGCGCGGGGCAACACATACCACGACCTGCCGCTGCTCTACGCCCCCCGCCAACGCTTCCCCCGAACCGGCAACTACACCTACACCATTCAGCAGGGCATGCGCGAAGAGACTCTGCGCGGCGTACGAAGCATGGGAGTGGTGATAATTAAAAATGAAAAATGAAGAATTAAAAATTGCAACCGTCGTCTGCCAATAAGTTTGGGTGCGTACAAAACATGCAATTCTTAATTCATAATTCTTCATTCTTAATTAGCCATACTATACATGCAATTCTTAATTTTTAATTCTTAATTCTTAATTGATTTCCGTGGGCAAGAACAAACTACGCAAATTCGCCGAGATGGAGACGTTCCCCAACGTCTTCCAGTTCACGTGCAGCGGTATGGATGCCGATGCCAAAAGCCATCCCCATCCTATGGCGGGGCACTGGCGCGACACCTTCTTCCACAACGACCATCCCATCGTGCTCGAACTGGGTTGCGGACGGGGCGACTACACCGTCGGACTCGCTGCCGCACACCCCGAACGCAACTATATAGGTATCGACATCAAGGGCGCACGCATGTGGGCGGGTGCACGGCAGGCGGTGCAGCAGGGCATGACCAACGTGGCGTTTCTGCGCACCAACATCGAGATAATCAACCTCTTCTTCGCGCCCTCGGAGGTGGACGAGATATGGATTACCTTCCCCGACCCGCAGATGAAGAAAGCCACCAAACGGCTCACCTCCACCTGGTTCATGGCGCGCTATGCACGGCTCCTGCGCCCGGGCGGACGTATCCACCTCAAGACCGACAGCCCCTTCCTCTACACCTACACCCGCGCCATGATTGAGACCAACCGCCTCCCACTCCTCGCCGACACGGACGACCTGTACAATGCGCAATGCGTAATGCGTAATGCGCAATGGGGCGAAGCATTGGACGATGAACATTGCGCATTGAGCATTGAGAATTGCGCATTTTCCGAAGCGACCCTGCTGCAAACCCACTACGAACGCCAGTGGCTCGACCGCGGCATGACCATCAAGTACCTATGCTGGCAACTTTTCAATGCGCAATGCGGGAACAATGCACAATGCGCAATGCGTAATGCGCAATTTGCAGACGATGAACATTGCGCATTGAGCATTGAGAATTGTGCATTGAGCGAAGCGCATTGCGCATTGAGCGAAGCATTGACAGAGCCTGACATCGAGATAGAACACGACACCTACCGCTCCTACGGACGAAACTACAACTAAAATACTGCCGACCCTTGCAAATCTCACTTTTTGGCACTATCTTTGCAGCCTGAATGGCAAACGAGTGATACTTTACGACTATGGCAACAGTAACAATCAACTATGATGCGCGCAATGCTTTTGCGGCAAGTATGATAGAAACCCTTAGAAAATCGGGGGATTTTCAGTTTGCGACACCAGCAACCAAATCCAAGAGTTCCGCAAAAACCAGGATGTCGTCTGCCGAAATTTCCATGAAGGAGATAGAGGAGGGCAAAGTATTCCGTGCCAAAAGTGTCAATGACCTCTTCAAGCAGTGCGGAATCAATGTATGAACTCCTGAAAAAATACTGATATTCCTTGCAAATCTCACTTTTTGGCACTATCTTTGCAGCCTGAATGGCAAACGACTGATACTTTACGACTATGACTGCTCAACAAAAAAAGGACATCAAGACAAAACAAAACCGCTTGGTAACCCTGATGCTGACCAAAGCAGGACTCAAGAAACAAGACATTTACGATGTCGCTATGCGACGCTGGGTAAACGGAAACTTGGACTTGCTGAGTGCTGCCGAACGGGCGGAATTCAAGGATGTGCTTTCGCTATGAAAAATAACGAGAACAACATTTTTATCGACACAAATTGCCTGATTGGCTTTCTGTGCGACAAGCACAATCTCCGTAAGAAAGCAGACGAATACAACACCAATGCCATAAAATATCTGCTTAAACAAACCGGAAAGCGGTTGTACATATCGTCTTTGTCTATTGCCCAACTGACAGCGACTTTTCAGAAAAAAATGCCACACGAGGAACTAATCGGTGATATCAACTGGTTGGTATCGAAATTTAATGTCGTTGAGTTTAATAAGAACGATATTATTGCGGCTATTGATAGTATGGGTATGAGAGATGTTGAAGATTCATATCAATATCAGATGAGCCAAAAGACTCGCTGTCTGTTTATCTTGACCAACAATAGTAAGGATTTCTCTTGTTTCTACAATGTGTCTATCTGTACGCCCAAGACGGTACGAAAGATGATATTCGATTGACTTACAAACAAAATTAACAAAGAATAACAAACAGGAATTAGGCATTTTCCCGAGGTTCTCTCGGTATTCTCTCGGGAGTTGTGTGAATTAAGAATTAAAAATTAAGAATTAAAATTAAGAATTGCATGTTTTGTATGCACCAGACGTACAGACAGACGAACGGTTGCAATTCTTCATTCTTCATTCTTAATTCATAATTTATTTATCCGTCAGTCTTTTTGTCTGACGATTTTTCTTACTGTCTCTTCGGATAGGCGGAACTCCTGCGCGAGGTGGGCGTAGAGGAGCATGGTGGGCATCTTGCCGTAGAACGCCGTGAAGCGTTCGCGGATATGTCGGTTGCGCCGCTCCAACAGGTAACGGCTGCCATGATTGTAACTGAACATCTTGTTATTTACGATTTACGAATTTACGATTTACCAATTTATGTACGATTTAGCCTGC
>DJSG01000023.1:32707-32832 GCA_002440265.1 Bacteroidales bacterium UBA6340
GCCTGCGGCTGATGTACGATTTGCAGACGATACATGCAATTCTTCATTCTTAATTCTTAATTCTTAATTCTTAATTCTTAATTTTCTCTTGTTTTGGTGTAACGGTGTAACGGTGTAACGGGGCT
>DJSG01000023.1:32918-43059 GCA_002440265.1 Bacteroidales bacterium UBA6340
AGCCCCGTTACACCGTTACACCATCAGGGGCAGTGTAGGGTTGCCGGACTCGTCTCTACCCCTCTGTTCATCGGGTGTGAGGCGTTTTGTGAGGTTGATTTGGTCGGTGTCACGCGGGTGCACTATCCAGCCCCGGATACGGTTGCTTTTGGTACCCCGCGTTACACCGCGGTAGCCTGCGTTCGCCAGCAGGGTGCCCAACTGCGGCAGCGTCATGGGTCGTTTGATGTTGCCGTAGGTGACGAGTCGTTCGCTGATTTGTGCGGTGGTGAAGAACTCCCCCCTGCCCTCGGCGGGGACGTCGAAGAGGATGCTGAGCAGTTGCTCTTCGGACTCTTGGATACGGTAGTCGGCGTTGTGCGTCTCGAGAACCCGGATGTCGTCGAGGTCGAACCAATAGGTGAAGAACCCGCAGCGTGCGAGGAAGGCGGCCTGTGCGTAGATGCGCTCGTAGGGGAGCGTGTGGGTGAAGGGTGAGGCGATGTTCTCGACCTCGAAGGGGAGCCATCGGCGGTTGCCTGTGAGGTCGGTGAGGAACTCGCGTCGGTTGCTGCTGGCGCAGAAGGAGGCGAGTCGGACGCGTCGTTCCTTGGTGTAGCCGTAGGCGGCGCGCTCGTTGACGTCGGCGGTGGTGATGACGGACTTCATGGTGCTGAGTTCGCGCGGGGTCATGGCGTCGAGTTCGTCGAGGTTGATGAGTCCGAACTCGGCAAGGCGCAGTTTGTCGTCTTTGGTGAGTTGCGTGGCGTTGGACATCTTGCAGCAGTAGCCGCGCAGTTCGGGCGGAATGAGGTGTTCGAGCCAAGTGGTCTTGAAGATACCCTGGCGCCCGATGAGTACGAGTACCTGGTGGTTGACGATGTCGTCGTCGAGCCACGCCGCGACCATGCCGACGAACCACTTGCGGAAGCACTGCTCCCATAGTTGCTGTTCGTCGGTGTCGGCATCGGGGTGATGGATGACCTGCACCTGTGCGGCGAGGTCGGCGAGCCAGTCGGGTTCGGTGGCGGGGTCATAGGGGCGCAACTCCTCTATATACGCGCGCAAGGGGTGGACGCGGGGGATACGGTCGGAGTTGAGCATGGTCAGCACCTCTTTGACGCCGACGGACGCGCCCGTCTCCCGGCAGCAGTCGCAGACGATGGTGTTGATGTCGGTGTTGGTGATGTACCGCCAGCAGGGCTTGGGGTGAGTGACAGGCACGGGGTCCTCGTGCAGGACCTCGGCAACGGCTTCGAGGGCATGAATCTGCACCTTCTGCGCCACGGCGTCGAAGCGCAGACGCCCGAAATCGAGATACGACTCGCGGATGTAGTCGCATACGGTCTGTTGTTTGTTCATCAGATTATTTACGATTTACGAATGTACGATGTACGATTTATGTACGATTTATTTTAGGATTTTATTTTTTCATTGAGCCCCTCCTGTCGCGGGGTCCCCACAAGCCCGTGGGCGTAGTGGGGTGCTCATGGAGGGGTTGGGGAGGTCTCTGTTAGTTCCTGATTAGTTTCATCAGGCATTCCGGCGGGGTGATGGTCTGGTTCATATCGCGTTCGGCGCGGTAGAGTTGCCGCTCGTCGATGTTGTGTGCGATACTGGCGTCCAGCACGTTCTCGCGATGACTGCCGCTGCCCTCGTTGACCGTGCGGCAACGGCGGTAACTCTCGATGTTGTGCTTGCTGAAAATGCTGGCAATAAACTCAAATACGGGCAACAAACCCACGCTTTCCACAGCGTCTATGAACTGGAATATAGTCATTATTATAATTTTTTATGGGGCATTTTCCATTGCCCGCGTTTATATACACTACAAAGGTACTGCTATTTCTTTACATATTATTGACATTTTTGTGTCAAACTGCACCCCTACCCCCTAACCCCTGACATTATTGGTACTACTTTACCAACAAAAACGTCCTTTTTGTAGTACCTTTGCAGCGGGAACGATGAAGAATTAAATAAACTTGTATGATAGAAATAATTTTACTAACTTTGCGGACGCAAATACACGTGTTTATGACCAACAAAGAGACCTACATCGAGTTCTGCAAATGGAACCGCGACCTGCCCGTCTTCCTCACCGACCGGTGGATGGACGCTGTCTGTGCGGGCAAGCAGTGGGATGTGCTGCTTGACATCGACGCGGACGGCAACATACGCGCCGCACTGCCTTACCTGCTGCGCCAGCGGTGGCGGCTGCGCTATATCGTCATGCCGCAGATGACGCAGATTGGCGGTATCTGGCTGCGCGAGGACGTGCGCGGTGACGCCGACGCCGTGCGCACGATATGCCAGGGTTTCGCCCGCCAACTGGACGACCTGCACCTCGCCTACTACTACCAGCACTACCCTCTCGGCAGCCCCGCGCCCGCCGTGATGGGCACCCTCGGCTTCAAGGTGCGCGAGCGCGTGACCTACCGCATCGAGGACCTCACCGACCTCGACCGCGTCATCAACGCCTTCTCCAAGAACAAGAAGCGCCAACTGCAACGCGCCCTGTCGCTGCATGCCGACATGACGCTGAATGTGGAGGACTTCTACCGCTTCCACGAACACTGCATGCGCGAGCAGGCGAAGCAAATCAGTTACACCCGTGAGTTCCTGCTTGTGCTGGAGCGCAAAACCGCACGCCTCGGGCAGTGCCAAATCATCGCCATACGCAACGCCGACGGAGCCCTGTGCGCCGCCGCCTTTGTGGTGTGGGACGCGCACACGATGTACTACCTGATACCCTGCTACTCGCCCGCCCGCAAGGACTCCGGTGCCGGCGCACTGCTCGTCCTCGAAGCCCTCAAACTCGCCCGCGAGAAAGGTGTGGCGTTCGACTTCGAGGGCAGTATGATACGCGGCGTAGCCAACCACTACAAGCAGTTCGGCAGCACCCCCGCCACTTATCACAGCGTGGAGCGGTACTACCGCTGGTGGTTCCGCCTCGCCACCATTTGGAACCGCCTCCGCGAACACAAGATGCACTGAGGAAAAAGATATATGTAAACCATTAATCACAACAACTATGGCAACAAAAAATATCAGTAAAACAGAAGCAGAAGCAGCCAAGAAAGAAATCTTTGCTTTGATGCTCAAGAAGACAGGAATCTCCACAAACCGTTTTTACGAGATTGCACGCAATAATTTTGTGGCAAACAATCTGGATTTGCTGACCCCCGACGAGAAGCAAAGATACAGAGAAATAGGTTTGTCATTATGAGTCAGTACAACATATTCGTAGATACAAATGTGCTGATAAATGCGTTTGCCGGTACGAAAGAAGATGTAGCCTGCTTGCAGTATTTATACTCGCTGAAAGGCAAGCGGTTGTATATCTCTGCATTGTCGGTGGCTCAATTGGTGTCCGTATTTCAGAAGCGCAAAGACAATGTCACTATCAGGCAATATGTGGAGCAGATGCTGCATCGTTTCATTGTAGTCTCGTTTACGAAAGCAGAGATTGAAGAAGCCATCACCATCGCAGGAAAGGATATTGAAGACAATATACAATACTGCATCAGCCAAAAGGTAAAGTGCCCCATATTCATTACAAATAACCTCAAGGACTATAAACACTACGACAATCTCGCTTCTGTCATTAGTCCCCATGAGGTCCGTACCATCAGGCAATGAGAGATGACCGAATTTGAGGTATCCATGCAGGAAATCAAAGAAGGCAAGGTAAACCACTACGACAGCGTAGAAGAAATGTTCAAGCACTTGGGGTATGAAACAAACGCTGACATCTTTGGATGAAATGAAAGTACTCTTCTTGCAATCAGCACATTATGCCGATGATGACCGCGTATGGTATCATCAGCGGGCTGCATTGTCAGAGGCAGACTGCGAGGTGAATGTCTGCGGCAAAGAAGAATTACAAGACAAAGGTAGGTTCTCCACGATAGCCGACAAAGCCGATGATTACCGAGTGATTATAGTGGACACCCCTCGCGCATTATGGATGGTCCGCAAAGCCAAACACGCCAAACTGGTTTATGACATCACGGAGTGGTATCCCTCCAAGAAGGACCTCCGCGGACTATGCCTGCCGCACAAGTGGGCAAAAGCCTTCCTGATGTGTTTAGCAAGTCTTTGGGCAGGCATACGTGCCGATGCTTTCATCTTTGGAGAAGAAGACAAAGCCAAGCCGTTCCGTTTCCTATTCCCGCACAAACCGGCATTGCTGCTGCCTTATTACCCCGATTTGGCTTATATCAAACCATTACCCCCTCGCGACATCACCCGCCAATGCACACTATTATACGCAGGTCCGCTGACTGCCGAAAAGGGGTGGCACCGTGTAACAGAAGTGCTCAAAACCATTGCCCACAAGATGCCTGACGTGCAATGGACGCTAATGATTATCAGTCCGCAAGCCATTGATACACAATCATTCGGAGATGGAAACGTACGCATTGACTATCACCCGTACCTTCCTTTTGAGGAGTTCTGCCGGCTGATTCCGCACGCTGACATAATGTTAGATTTGCGGGACAATGATATGGAGAATACCCGTTGCTTGCCCATCAAAATCTTCTACTACATGGCATGCGGACGTCTGTGCATCTACACGCCATTGCGGGCGTTGCAAAAGCACATTCCCTGCATACACTCTGTGGCAGAACTGGTTGCCGATACCGAGGAATGTGCCAATCGGATAGACTACTATATACACCACCCACAAGAGTATCAGGCGAAATGCACACGGGCACGCCTACTGAGTGAGCAGAAGTACAATTGGGACAAACTAAAGCAGGACTTCATACATTTCATAACCTCTTTATAAAACAACGTATGCAGGAAAAGCCACACAACATATTGAATAGCAACCGCATAGCCAAGAATACATTATTCTTGTATATACGTATGCTTTTCTCTTTGCTGGTGTCGCTCTACACATCACGTGTCATCCTGCACACCCTTGGTGTAGTGGATTACGGAATCTACAATGTTGTAGGCGGCTTTGTCGCGCTCTTTGGCACGCTCAACACATCTCTTTCTGCAAGTATGCAGCGGTTCTACAACTACTACATCGGGCAGGAGAACACGGATGGCGTAGTCCGCACATACCGTACCGGTAAAATTATTCACCTTGTTTTCATAGCCATTGTCGCATTGGTGCTGGAGCCTTTAGGCATTTGGTATGTCAACCACATCTTGGTGCTTCCTGCAGACAGGCTATGGGCGACCAATATCCTCCTGCAGAGTACTATTGCCTCACTATTGATTATCATTCTCCAAATCCCGTACACCAGTCTGGTACTTGCTTATGAGAAGATGGACTTCTATGCTCTGCTGTCCGTCCTCTGCGTGGTATTAAGGCTACTTTTGGTCATCTGCTTGCCCTATATTCCATACGACAAACTGATGGTTTTCGCGGGGATAAACCTCATCTTAGCCGTGTTTGAGTTGGCGATGTACTACATCTTCTGCCGCCGTCGCATACCTTTTGCCTTTCTATCCAAGCCCCCTATTGAACGTGTGCTCTTGCGCGACCTGCTTTCTTTCTCGGGATGGAATGTGGTAGGCACTTTTGCTTACATACTCAAGTACGAGGGGGTAAACATATTTCTCAATTTCTTCTTCGGGCCCATAGTGAATGCCGCTCGCGGAATTGCTTGTCAGGTGCAGAATGCTATTCAGAACTTTGCCGGCAATATCTCCACGGCTTTCCGACCGCAGATTGTCAATGCCCATGCGGCGCACAATGAGCAGCACGTGGTCAAACTGTTTTTTGCCGAGACGAAAGCCCTGTACATCCTCATGCTTGCCATAATCATGCCACTCGTCTTCGAGATGGATTGCGTGTTGCACCTATGGTTAGGGGATATAGTACCCGAACGGAGCACCATATTCACCATATTGGTGTTGGCAGACGTCCTCGTCACAGTCATCAACCAGCCCTGCAACCATATCGTATTTGCCACAGGTGACATCACCGCCTACCAAATTGTCTCCTCTGTCATCAGTGTGCTCCTCCTGCCTGTCGCATGGTTGGGACTGCGTTTAGGTTGCGATGCCACTTATGTCTTTGTTGTTCTGATTGGTTTCTCCATTCTCAATCAGGCAGTATGCGTCTATATTGCCAACCAGCATATTTCCTTTGGTATTGGACTGTACATCAAGTATATTGTCATACGCTACCTATTGTGTATCACAATAAATATCGGTGCCCTATACGCCATCACCTCTTTGGTCGAAGCATCGTATTGGCGTCTGCTCCTGACCTGCACCGCATCCGTACTGCTCAATGCCCTGTTGGGCTATACTATTGTTTTCAACCGTGATGAGCGCACTCACCTGCTCTTGCTAATGAGAAAAGCACTATCGCATACCAAATAACCCCTATCATGAAAATACTGAACATTGCATATTCCCAAGGCGAAGACGACAAGGTGTCATGGTCCGGCACCACCTACAGCACATTCCATGCTCTGCAAGCCACAGGGCATGACGTTGATTTTCTGGCGTTGTCTCCGTATGCTGTTTCTCTTTTCGCAAAACTCCCATGGTACCTCTACCACATAGCACACGCCCTTGGGCTGACCCGTAAGACATATCTGTTCCAGTTCTCTGCCCGCCACAAGGATGCCATGTATCGCAAACTTCGGGGTACAGACTTCTCCTCCTACGACTATATCTTTGTTACCTCGGGGGCTGACCTTGTCTGTGCCGTATCTGCCCTGTTGCGCGAGCGCGGCAATAAGGCAAAAGTGGTACTGCTCTCCGATGCTCCTTTCTGTGGTATAGAAGACTACTACTCGTCTTCCTCCAACCTGTACCATAGAAATTCCCGCGAGGCAAATGCTATCAGCCGCGAGGCTTTCTCGGTGTGCAGCAAGGTGATAGTCTCGTCCGAGTGGGCGAAACAGCAAGCGGTACAGCACTATGGTATTGATGCAGCCAAGATGGTCGTCATAGAGTTCGGTGCCAATCTCCAATCGTCTGCCATGGGGCACATCGTACACACCTACACTGCCCAACGCCCCCTCAATATCTTCTTCTCGGGCATTGAGTGGGAACGCAAGGGGGGCGACGTAGCCGTAGCCTGTTGCGCAGAACTCCTGCAGATGGGTATCCCCGCCACGCTGCATATCGTCGGCACACCCGTTCCCGAGGAATACGCCGACCTCTCTTTTATCCGTTCCTACGGTTTCCTGAGCAAGAACGTCCCCGACGAATACGAACAATACATCCGTATCTTGGAGGATATGGATATGTTCCTCTTCCCCTCCCGGGCGGAATGTTCCGCCACTGTACTCTGTGAGGCGGCAGGCTATGGGCTGCCCGTCTTCTGCTACGACACAGGCGGCGTGGGCAACTACGTAATCAACGGTGTCAACGGCATACGTCTGCCTCTGTCGTCCACAGGCAAACACTTTGCTGTTGCCATCCAACAGGCACTGGCAAGCAACGACATGGACAACTACAGCGCGGGGGCACAGCGCATGTACCGCGATAGGCTCAACTGGACAACATGGGCGCAGCGTGTCCGCACAGAAGTACTGCTATAAACAATGAAAGTCGTATATATTACACTGTCCACTATTCTCACAGGGGGAGGCTCAAGAGCTTTCCTGAATATGCTTTACGCCTGCATGGCTCGTGGTGTAGAACCCTTGGTAGTGTGCCCTGACAGGGGCGACCTCTACCGTAAACTCTCATCAGAGGGCATACGAACTATCGCAGTCCCATACTCTCAATCAACCTACCCCGCCATCGGCTCTTTCCGAGATGCCATTCTTTTCTTACCGCGCCTGTGCAAGCGGCTGTTGCTCAACCCATTGGCTGTCATACGGATAGCCAAGCAGGTTCGTAACTTCCACCCCGACCTCATTCACACCAATGTCAGTCTTACTTCCGTGGGCTATCACGTGGCGCGCCGCCTAAGAGTGCCTCATGTATGGCATCTCCGCGAGTACAGCGAACTGATAGGCGACAGGTGGCTACCCTCTTACAGCAGTCAAATGAGAAAATATCACGCCGCACAGTCCTATACGATATGCATCACCCGTGGTATGCAACAGCACTACCAACTCGCCGGCTATCAATCTTCACGTGTTATCTATGATGCCATTACCCCCGTCCTGCCACCGTACAACCAAGGCAACAAGACATATTTTCTCTTTGTCGGTCGCGTGGAGCATAACAAAGGGGTGCTGCCCATGTTAGAAGCGTATGCGTTGTACACCCGACAGACAAGTTGCCCCCTGCCACTCTATATCGTCGGGCACTACAACAATGATGCCTATTTCCGTCAGTGCCAACAGACTATCTCGCGCCATCATCTTCAAGACCTTGTGCATTTCCATGGCAAGACGCACGACGTCTCTGCCTATTACAGAGAGGCAACCGCTCTTATTATTCCGTCTTTGGTTGAGGGCTTTGGTCTGGTGGTAGCCGAAGCCATGTCCGCCGGTTGTATAGTCATCGGGCATGACACTACGGGCATCAAGGAACAATTCGACAATGGTCTTGCCCTTACGGGCGAACCCATAGGACTTTGTTACGCTACGCCCGACCAACTGGCAGCCCACCTTCTCTCGGTTTCTGACGCGCCCGCCAGTGCCTATATCCCTATGCTTCAACGTGCCCGGCAGACGGTCACTCACCTCTATTCCAAGCAGGCATGCGCCGATGGCATTATGGATTTCTACCGCCATATCATCGGCAATGCAACCATAGTATAGGATAGTTTTTGCAAAAATCACATAGATATTTGCGGGGGTCAGGAATTTGTTGTAAATTTGCAGGTCGAAAAGTGGAGTGTTTGGGCAGTGTAGGAGCAACAGCCTTTGGGCTACCCACGAATGTTTATCGTTTGTTAATCGATTTTCAGTCGGAGATAAGTCAAGGTTAACTCGGAGTTAACTCGGGGAAGAGACGAGGAAGAGTCGGGGAAAACAGCAAGGGATGAGCAAGGGATAAGCAAGGGATAGACAAGGGATAGGCAAGGGATAGGCAAGGGATAAGCAAGGGATAGGCAAGGGATAGGCAAGGGATAAGCAAGGGATGAGCAAGGGATGAGCAAGGGATAGGCAAGGGATGAGCAAGGGATGAGCAAGGGATGAGCAACCCATAACAAACCTATAACACACCCATAGCGAACCCATAGCGAACCCATAGTGAACCCATAGTGAACCCATAAGCGGCAACCACGCGGGCAAAAGGCAGGGGACAAGCAGGGGATAAGCGGGGGACAAGCGGGGGAGTGGAGAAAGATAAGTAAAAGAATATAAACAAACAAGTATATGCAACAGAAGAAATCACCCAAGGCAAGTCTTGAGGACAAGAAGTTTACCTACGTCCTGATGGGATTGGTATTCGTCCTCAGCGTTTGCTATGTAGCCTTCGAATGGACTGAGAAGGACGTGACCAAGTACGAAGTTGTGGATACGGATATGAACTTCGAGGAGGAGATTGATATCCAGCAGACAACACAAGAGACCACCCCTCCGCCCCCACCGCCACCTGCACCGCAAGAGGTTGAGGTACTGAACGTTGTGGAAGACGACGTGGAGACGGAGACCATCGAAATCAACACCGAGGACCAGAAGGATGTCGAGGTTGTCATTCAGGCACCCGTTGAGGCACCCGTTGAGGAGGAAGAGGAAGAAGTCATCTTCGTGGTCGTTGAGTCGATGCCCGAGTTCCCGGGTGGTGCCCAAGCCATGTTCAAGTTCATCAGCGAGAACGTCAAGTACCCTGTCATCGCGCAGGAGAACGGCATCCAAGGGCGTGCTATCTGCCAGTTTGTGGTCAACAAAGACGGTAGTATCGTGGACGTGGCAGTGGTTCGTACTTCGGGCGATGCTTCCCTCGACAAAGAGGCAGTGCGCGTCATCAAGTCCATGCCCAAATGGACGCCCGGCAAGCAACGTGGCAAACCCGTGCGCGTGAAGTACACCGTGCCTATCAACTTCCGCCTGCAATAGTCTAATTACGAATTAGGAATTAAGAATTAGGAATTGCAAGTCCTACTGAGGGGCTGTTGGGGAAGAAAGGGGTATGTTCTAATTAAGAATTAAAAATTAAGAATTAGGAATTGCAAGTCCGGTTGGGGAGAAGATGGGGCAAACCATACTCAGTTAACAGGATAGACTATGCTTCGATGCGTTGCACTAACAGAGAGGTTGTGTTGCGTTTGCAGAGT
>DJSG01000067.1:0-47223 GCA_002440265.1 Bacteroidales bacterium UBA6340
TGAAGTTTACCGGACAGTAATAGATATTTATAAAGGCTTGGATTGAGATACGTCCCCGCTGACGGACGATAAACATAGTCAGCAAATGCAAAGACTCACGTGCTGTAAACTGTCAAACTGCCAACATCTCTTGTATATTTGCCTAAAAACGTGTAACTTTGCGCAAAAATGTGGTAGTATGGACGTTCCTTACCTACATAGCATTCAAGAAATATCCGTTACGTATAGTACCGGTGATGCGCCGGTGCAGGTCTTATGCTCAGATACACGGCAGTATATCTGCAAGTATATGCGCCCCAACGCAACCATCGCATACAAGTTGGCTTGTGAGTTTATGGGTGCCATATTTGCCGAATTATGGAAGATATACACGCCTCCATTTGCAATCGTCCGGATACAGCCTGCGCATTGGGCGACAACGAGTGTGCAACATAGTTCTGCGCCCGTTATCGGTTTTAGGAAGATAGACGGCGTTATTGATATTACACCTACTACGTTCCGGCAAACTATAGCCAATCAGCGAACCCTCTACCAATTGCTAAAGATTGCCTTATTTGATTTCTGGTGTGCCAATGAGGATAGAACATACAACAATGCAAATCTGCTGTACAGTATTGAGAACGACAAGTTCATATCCATTGACTATGGCGGTATACTGAACAATGTTACCTTTGACTTTCCACTGTCCCAACTGACAGAAACGGATAGTATTCTT
The DNA here is from genome assembly GCA_002440265.1 of Bacteroidales bacterium UBA6340. Classification (GTDB taxonomy): domain Bacteria; phylum Bacteroidota; class Bacteroidia; order Bacteroidales; family Paludibacteraceae; genus Colicola. Next base: position 716 of record DJSG01000067.1, read on the forward strand.
TGTGCAGACGTGTTTGCCCATATTGCAAAAGCCGTATCTGCCAAACAACTCGCCACATTGCTACAACGGTTAGAATCGGACTATCAGATGTGCATTAAACGCTGCTACAGATATAAAAATACCATTCTCCCATTACCCCAAGAATGGAATGTTCCACCAAGCAAAGTAGCCACCAAGATAGATGAACTTTTGTTCGAGCAATGGGTGAGTGCCACATGGAATAATTTTGTAGAATGTTTGGTATCCAATAGCAACTATGGAAAATAATCTTCAATACAGCATCATTTATGCTGACATTCGCCCTGAGATAAACGAGCGTCTCAGTTTGGGTATTCTTACCATAGAGCAAGGCAAAGTACGAGTTATGCATTCCGAGAAAAAACTCAGCGTACTCAAGCAACTGTATAGCCCGAAAGAATACAGGGTTATTGCGTCTATTGTACGCCGTGAGTTACGTCAAATGAATTCAGTGGAAACGCTGCAGTACCTGACGCGTTATTCCAACAACCTCATATCCTTTTCGCCTATTCAAAGCATCGACAAAGCACAAACCAATATCAATGAAGCATGGCTGTATAGAAACTATATAACCGGATAATATTATAATGGGTATAAAAGCATGTAGGGATAATAAAAACAATAAATTACACTTGCATTGTGATTATTAATAATGCAGGCATCTTATAGGCAATTAGAGAAAATTTATGGCTTGGAAAAAATGTAAGATAAAACGAGAAAATGGAGAATGGGTAGAAGCTCAGGCTCCTGAAATCGTGTCTGCGAGCAGAAGTACTGATATTCCTGCTTTCTATGCAGATTGGTTTTTTCATCGATTAGAGGTCGGTTATTCTGCGTGGACTAATCCTTTTAACGGAGTACAATCCTATGTAAGTTATCAGAATACACGTTTTATTGTCTTTTGGTCTAAAAATCCAAAGCCTCTGTTGAAACATTTGAATTGGCTCAATTCCCCTGTTATCGCAGGACAAAATAAGAAAAAAATTAACTGCTATATACAATATACTCTCAATGACTATGTAAAAGAAGGTCTTGAAAAAGTGCCCTCGCTTGAAACTCGAATAGACACTTTTAAGAGACTTGTTGATGAATTAGGTGTTGGTCATGTGGTATGGCGTTTTGACCCTATGCTGCTTACTGATACAATTACAATTGACGATTTACTTCGCAAAGTTGAGAATATCGGCAATCAACTAAAGGACTATACACAAAAACTAGTATTTAGTTTTGCAGATATCGCTTCGTATAAAAAAGTAAAATCCAATCTGGATAAGAACAATATTCACTATATAGAATGGACACAAGGGATGATGGAAGAATTTGCAGCACGTCTTTCATCAATGAATAAAGAACTTGGGTGGAATTTTGAACTAGCGACTTGCGGAGAGCAAGAGATTTTTGGTAAATATGGTATCATCAAAAATAGTTGTGTGGACGACGACCTAATGGTACGCTGTGCATATCAGGATACGGAACTGATGAGATTTCTTGGGGTGGAAATACATAACATTGCAGAGCCCAAACAGATTTCCCTTTTTGCAGAACAAGAGCCTCCTGTATTACCAACAGGGGCAAAATTGATTCCAGAAACAACCAAATATTATATCAAGAAAAATGATAATCATGATAAAGGACAGCGTACCTTATGCGGTTGTATGGTAAGTAAAGACATAGGAGAGTACAATACGTGTCCGCATCAGTGCGAGTATTGCTATGCTAATACTAGCAAACATGCTGCAGTAGAAAACTACAAACGCGCTTGTGCGACCAACTTTATTGCAGAAACAATTATAGGTAAATAAAATATACAAAAATATGGCTGGATACTATTTTCAATTACCAACTCAAACAGACTTAACTTATGCGCAGCAGTCTGCTGTTAATGAAACTCGTCCAATAGCCCTCTCTGGAGGTCCAGGAACAGGCAAAAGTGTAGTTTCTTTGTGGCGTCACATCAATTGCCATAAAAGAAACATCAATAGTCTTTTATTGACTTATACTGTCTCTTTGAGAGAATATCTTAAGCAATCTGCACGTACACAAGCCCCTTCTGCAGCCAATGCAGTTTACACATCACTTGCTGGGCAATCTCGTTGCGCTTATTATGAGGAAGTTCTTATTGACGAAGCACAAGATCAAGATGCTGCATATTACAAGAAGGTTAAGAGTATGTGCAACAAAGTAACGTATGGTGCTGATGATGCTCAAATTGCTTATCCTGAACATAGTTGTTCTAATGACGAACTTCGTAAGATATTTCCTTCTAATGTTTGCTGCATTCTTGACCAGAACTTCCGCAGTACTTACTACATTATGAGTTTTGTAAAAAATGCTTTTCCTAACGCATTTATCTCTCAAGACATTCTTGATGATCTTCGTGACCGCGGTCGTATGGGAAGCAAACCCAATTATTTAATCTTTAATGATGGTGGATATCAGCAGGTATCTCGTAAACAGCAGGAGGCGATCCGTGATATTGTTAATCGTTTTAGGGGTGATACTCATAATGTTGCAATACTTGTACCTTGGAAAAAGGATGTTCAAATATATGCTGATATGTTACGTTTAATGGGGTTTGATGATTTTAGTTATTATTATGAAGGATGTCCTGACGGTATGGCAGGCATTAAAAATCTTCATATTACAACCTTCAAATCGGCAAAAGGTCTGGAGTTTGATACTGTAATTATACCGGATTTTGATAAATATCCGCACATTTGTGGAAATTACAATATTGAATGGAAAGATTTTTATATTGGTGTGACTCGTGCTAAGATGAATCTTTATCTTCTTAGTGCACAAGAAAATCCTTCTTATTCATCTTCTGTCAACCTTTCTTATTTATAAATTATGACCTGCAAAAAATATATACTTCCAATAGAGGCCACAACATTGGCTCACTTCTATTCTCGTGCATACATTGCTCCTATTTCTTATTTGAAAAAAGGATATTATGATGCCATTCAATCCCGTTATCCTAATACCCTTCTTCTTACTGAACATTTTGGGGTTAAAGGCAGTAATTGCTATCTTGTCATAAGAATGACAGAAAACGAACTCAAGGGAGGATGTGTTCATCATCTTTCTGATGATTTTATTTTATACTCGGGTGCATTACCTATTTCTCGTGTAGATGAAATTGTTTTCAATTCAGATGAGCAGAAAGATACAACTATAACCAATATTGAGATGGGTAATGCTTTTGTTCGGGGATGTCGGCTCTCTGTCGAACACTCATTTGAACAAATTGATATTCCTGCAAATAGTGAGTTTATTATTGAGAAGGATACTCAACTAATGGAAAATTTGAAAGAGTATGATCGTATTATGGGGGCTCTTATGTTTATGCGTTTAGCCAAAGAACAATCAACTACCTATTCCGACAATTTTCTGCAAACACTCGCATTGTTTAGTCCCTATATGTTGGAACAACTTAAAATCCTTGAGATAGATAGTGATACAAAGTACAAAACATTTTTTGGCGAAAAATATAAAGACTTTAGGAGTTATTTACGGAATTTCATATCTGATGATATTGTTCGTGAGTTTGCTCGTACAAAGAATGTACCTATTAAAATTGATCCTATCAAGGGGTATGATTTTAAGGCTTTATCGAACAACATGGAGGTTTATATATTGGCTCTATTGCAGAACTTTTCTCTCACAGATGCAGATGGGGGGCGTGATAAGATTGATGACTTAATTTTGAATGGTTTTTATCATCGTAACTTTATTATTCCCAGACGAGCAGAAAGTTTTGCTTTTTATTATGGCTACAATCGTGGATATGACAAATTCCGTAATCAGTATCAACTTGATAAAAAATGTGTTGAAGTAAAATTCCGATTTGACACACTATTCGAGAAATTTATTTCAGAAGCGGTCTTTTCTTATATAGTAGCAAACAAAGACTGTAGTTTTGACTTCGATATTTTTAAGACAGATAATTCCTGTTTCATTTCAAAAAAAGTTGATGAATCTACATATCAGATTTTAGGTAAGATACTCATAATAAAAAAAAAGTTGGAACAACTTCCGGAACTTCCGGAAGCAACCAGACAGGGAAACAAAATTGTTGGAGCAGATTCTGGGACATACTTCGGCACATCTTCAGAAAATAAAGACCTTATTGATATCCATTGTGCAGAGTTTTTGGCGTTAAATCTTACTAAGAAAGGTGAACGGAAAGAAATTGCGAAATTGGCAGGTCTTTCAAAATCTAAATTGAAAACAGAGAGAGAGGTCGTAAACTTTCTTTTGCGTCTGCCAATTGAGCAATTGAAAGAACTATATGCAAACTGGAAAAATGATAGTAACAAACAGAAAGCCTCTAAAAATTCAAATAAGGGGGAAGTAACTAAAGTTACAGAAGAGAGAAATATAGAACCTAATTTATTGTTTACGGCACATGACTGATTTTTCTCTTGAACCATATTCTAATTGTCAAGATATTGGTAATCTCGAGCATGTTATTGAAGTAAATGCAACAAAATTGGCAGAATGGTCTACATCGGGATATGCATCTATTGCATATCTAAAAATGCCTCTCCGTCAGTTTGTTTCTGTAAAAGGATCCATACTTACCCGATTGGATTATGATAAGCCGTCTAATCGTGCATTTATAATTCAATTATATGATGTCTGTTGCGTATTATCGTTGTCAAGCCCCGCTACCACATTATACAACATTATTATTGAAAATAGGTTGTTATTAGGTGCCCGTTTAGAGGCTTCAATGATGATTCTTCGCAGTTATGGCTCAAATGATGAATATATAGAAGCCTTCTTAACGATTTGTGAAAAATTGCATTATGCTATACAAAATGAGGAAGACGATGAATTGCCTTGCGTGTCTGTTTTTATTAGATATTATGCAAAAATAGTAAGGGACTTACCCCCTGTATATGTCACTTGTATTCATAACCTAATAAATCAAAATATCAGTAAGTTTCCTTTTTTACAAACGACTTCTATTAGTCAGGCTTTATCTGTTAATACAGCAAATACTGAAACTGCATATGCAGAAATAATCTCCATTCTTTCTTCTGTTCAGCGGGAGACTCCAAGTGTCTTGATTGACGAACAAAATGTGGAGAAATCAAAGAGTGAATATGAGACTCGTTTAGCATTATGTGCTAAGAAATTTTCTGAAATTCGCTCACTCTCGCATACTATGATAGAAGAGTCAATCGGAGATTGTGATGCCGTGTTTTATTCTTTAGGAAGAGGGGTGCGTGTTTTGACATCTGAAGAGCAACTTCTCGTTTATATGCGTGCTTATGGTTTAATGCATGAAGCAAAATTGAAGTCTGCGCTATCAAAAATTCCTTTTGACGAATTATGCGGAAATATAAATGTAATAGATTGGGGATGTGGACAAGCCATAGCAACTATGGTTCTATTTGAGTTCTTACAATCAAATTACCCTAAAATCCATATTAAGAATGTATTGCTCATTGAACCATCTGCTATTGCTTTAGAGAGAGCAAAATTGCATATTCATCATTTTGATACGAATACCCACATAAGTGCTATAAATAAAGGTTTTGATGCGATTACTCCCTCTGAATTGCATATAACAACAGAACTTCCAATTGTGCATTTATTTTCAAACATATTGGATTATGAAGGATTTGAACTTTCTCACCTTGAGAGTCTGGTGGACTCTCAATCGCGATATCTGAACTACGTTGTTTGTTCTAGCCCTATGATAAACGAAACCAAGACTGCGCGTTTATATTCTTTTGAACAACATTTTTCAGAGAATATAGGATACACGCATCTTTATGATGTGCAAAATACAGCAGGAACATGGCTGCGCAATTGGACTCGGATCCTCCGTGTATTTAAATATGGGAAAATGTAATTCTATACATTAATTGTACCTAACGTTTCATTGTTTTAATTCTTATCCTTGTGGATTCTCTCACTATCCTATAGTAAATTGGAAAGGGCTTAAGATACCATAATCAAATTCACTATTCAATCTGCTGTAACTAAAACAGTTGCAAACTCTTATCAAACAGTGAGACGTTACTCTTGACCGACATACCATTAACGTCACCTGCGACCTGCAGCAAGGCGTGGCAACAGGCGCAGGCACATACGACTACGGCATGCAGGTTACATTGACTACCACAGCCAATAGCGGCTACGAGTTCTCGCAATGGAGCAATGGTGCGACCTACAACCCCTACATATTGACTGCCACCGAAGACCTCACCCTTGAGGCGCAGTTCACACGTTCCACCGCCACAGCCGTGAATAACATACCTGCCGATGGCGATACCACCGTCCGCAAAGTCTTCCGCAATGGACAAGTCCTTATCCTCCGTGGTGGCAAAACCTACACCACCACCGGCGTAGAAGTAAAATAAGACCTCTCCAGACCTCTCCAACCTCTCCATAGGAGAGGCTCTGTAGATAGGGAAAGGGGCTGCTCACACGTTTGGGCAGCCCCTCTTGTATGCTATATCCAAGGCATAATATCCAAGGCATAATGGTCCGCCACCGCCCAACGCGACTACTACACCGCCCTCCAAACAGTAGCCTTGTAGCCACCTACTATAGCCACCTTCCTACCCGCCTATAGCCACCCGCCGGTCCATCGCCTTATAGCCCCCGCTTTTGCACTTAGGAGGCTAAGTTTTGTGGAGACGATGCCTGTGGGGACAACGCGTCCCGCGTCGTCAGATGTATTCGTCTACGCCAGTCCTGCTAATCCTTTTTATATGGTCATTTAATGGGCTCTAATGGAGACAAAAGCAGTCCCTTAACGGAAAAAATTAACGGTCAATTATACGGCAATTAGCGGAGTCATCCGGGACGCGGGTGTCTCGTCCGCGGTTTTCGTGTTTTTACGAACCATTTGTGATAATGCGGCGTAGCCGCCCGTTCATAACGGTCCCGATAATGCCTTTATATGGTCATTTAATGGGTATTAATGGAGTCCAAAACCCCAAAATGGAGAAAATTAACGGCTCATTGACGGCAATTAACGGAGACCTTGTACCCGACAATGCAATTCTTGGTCAATTTATGGATAATTACATGTTTGTCTGTCGCCCATCTGATGCGTGTCGCCTGCAAAAAATCAAAATCCATTTGCACACATCAATTACTTTTCGTATCTTTACGCCCTAATTTGTATAATGCGGATAGTGTACTCGTTCCAACAGCACAATAGTGTATGGAATGTCAGTACATATCGCAGTCAAGTAATATGAGTTTGATAGCAAACCAAACAAATAGTCCTCAGTTCAGAGCCATAGACTTTTTCTGTGGTGGAGGCGGCATGACATGCGGTCTCCGCCAAGCAGGCATCGATGTCATCGCTGGTGTGGATTTTGACAAGAATGCCCAAGCCACGTATGAATTCAACAACCATGGAAGTACATTTATACATACAGACATTAGAAGACTTCGAAGCAATTATTTTGAACGGAATTTTAATGTCCTTCCTAATGACGACCATCTTGTTTTAGTGGGCTGTAGTCCTTGCCAATACTATAGCATCATTAACACAGACCGTACTAAATCGGAACTTTCCAGAATGTTGTTGTTAAATTTTGCACGATTTGTGGAATATTACAGACCAGGGTATGTATTGGTTGAGAATGTCCCTGGAATTGTGACCAACAAAGAATCCGTATTGCCACAATTCTTGAAAAAACTGCATAAACTTGGTTATACTGGTATTGCAAAAGGCATTGTCGATATGAGCCATTATGGTATCCCTCAAAGCCGCCGTCGTTTTTCTTTGATTGCCACCAGATTGAGAGAAGATATTTCCCTGCCTCAAGCAGATAATAAAACACGAACAGTAGCAGACGTGCTGGGCACTCAGAATGGTTTCCCTAAGATTCCTGCAGGACACAAAGACACCACACCTTTTGCACATACAACGGCAGGTTTAAGCCCAATATGTCTTAAACGGTTAGCAGTAACGCCACACAATGGTGGCGACCGTTCAAGTTGGAAAGATAATCCCGAATTGCAACTCCAGTGCTATGTAGGCAAAGACGACCACTTTCGTGATACTTATGGTCGTATTTGGTGGGACAAACCGTCTCCAACTATTACAACCAAGTTCTTCAGTATATCTAACGGACGTTTTGCGCATCCTGAAGAAGACCGGGCTTTGTCCATACGTGAAGGAGCAACATTGCAGACTTTCCCGAAAGATTATGAATTCAAGACTAATAGTATTGCCGCTGCAGCACGCATTATTGGTAATGCGGTGCCATGCGAATATGCAAGGAGATTAGGTTTAACCATCATATCTTACGACTATGAGTGAAGAAAACAATAGAGAGAAAAAACTGGCAATGACTTTTGATCCACAGACAATCGAACATCTTGGAGTTAAAATGTATTCTCAATTGCCCAATGCTATAGCAGAACTCGTTGCTAATAGTTATGATGCAGAAGCATTGAATGTGCATATAGTGCTGACAGATACAGACAAAGAAAAAAGTATTACTATTGTTGATGATGGTATTGGTATGTCTTTCGACGAAGTGAATGAGAATTTTCTTCGCATAGGAAGAAAACGTAGAGAAGAAGACAATGGAATGAGCCCAAATGGTTTGCGCAAGGTCGCAGGACGTAAAGGGTTAGGAAAACTTGCTTTCTTTGGAATAGGAGATACTATACGAATCATAACCAAGAGTAAGGGAAAGTGTGTTGATTTTTCTATGAATTGGAATGAAATACTGCATTCCCAGACTAATAACTATGAGCCAGAATACAAGGAGACAGATTGTGATTCTGCTAATCATGGAACCACTATAATACTAACAAACTTGAAACGAAAAACAGGTTTTAATGTGGAAGAACTAGCAAGTAGCATCTCCCGATTGTTTAATTGTTTCAGTGAAGATTTTACTATAGATATATCTCTAAACGGAAGTAAGCCTGTGGAAATCAATGAAAAACTGCGGTATAACACAATACAAGCCCAATTTTCGTGGAACATACCTGATTTCATACAAGATAAAACCAATTATTTTTACACGAGTAAGGTTAAAGGTCAATTATTTGCAACGGAGAAGCCGCTAAAACCAGGTCTAAGAGGAATCACTCTTTATGCACATGGACGTATGGTTAATGCACCAGAATTCTTCGGCGTTGGAGAATCCAGTCACTTTTATTCTTACCTGACAGGATGGCTTAATGTGGATTTCGTGGACGAGCAAGATGAAGACATTATTTCAACAGACCGGCAATCGTTGAGTTGGGATTTGCCAATAACAGAAGAATTGAAAAGCAATCTAAAGCAACTATTATTATCCATAGAACGAGATTGGCGTGAAAAGCGAAAAAATGAGAGGAAGGACAGTATAAAGAAGAAAACAAATATTGATGTAGGTGTTTGGTATCCCACTCTTTCTCCTTACATTAAAGAAGGTGTAGAGAAAATTGTCAATTCTGTAGTGGAGAACTCTGAATTGGAAGGAGAAAAACAGAGCGAAGTGGTGGGTATGTTACATAGTCTTATTCCAGAATATGCACAATATCATTGGAGACATTTGCACAAGACCGTACAAGATGCCTCTTATAATGACTACCGAAATGAAGACTTTTACAGAGCCGTTTTTGAAACGATTAAACGGTACGAGCATCTTGTTCAAACAAAATCTGGAGATATTAGAGATGGACAAAAGTTAATGCTTGCTATTTTTGGAAAGGATAGTTCTGTATTGTCGGTTGCTTCAAAATATAAACGAAGAGATGGCTCGGATTTTTCAGCATCCACCATAGAGAACATTGAGGACGGACAGAAATATATGTCCGCAGGGGTTATGGCAGGTGCACGGAACACCATTGCACACGAAGAAAAAATTGAATTAAAAGAAACTGGTTTATTCACAGAGAACGATTGCTTGGATATGTTGAGCCTATTAAGTCATTTGTTCCGTCGCCTTGATGATGCTATAAAGAAATGAAGAAAATAAAAGTATTTGAAGGTTTCGCAGGATACGGAGGTGCTTCCTTTGGATTAAAAAGGTCTGGTATTCCATACGAAGTTGTAGGATATTCCGAGATAGATTCGGATGCAATTGAGTTGTACGAATATAATTTTCCAGAAATTAAAAACTATGGAGATATAACTCAGATCACAAATCCTCAAAAGCAACTTCCGAAATTTGACTTATTTACTGGCGGATTCCCTTGTCAGCCCTTCTCCACTGTTGGAAAGGGATTAGGAGAATTGGATATACGTGGTACTTTATTTGGTGATATTATCCGTGTTTGTGAAGCAAAAGAACCCAAATATATTTTGCTTGAAAATGTTCGTGGTCTGTTAGGAAAAAAACATAAAGCGACATTCCAAAAAATTCTTTCTGAATTACACAGAATTGGCTATGATGTAAGATTTGCCGTACTGAATTCAAAAGATTATGGTATACCTCAGACTAGAGATAGGTTGTGGATATTTGCCTACAGAGGGGTTCTACCAGAGAATTTTGAATTAGTACCTCCCGTAGTAGAATCCAGTTTGCGTTTGAAAGACTTTCTGGATAAACATCCTGATCCTGAACTATATCGTTCAGAAGCACAAATTAAGCGAATTCACGAAATACATAATAATGGCATATTTGATGTGAAAGAACCTTTGTGCTACGATATTTACAATCGTAAAATTCGTTATGATGGTTTGTGCATGACCATAACGCCACCAGAACACAATGTTATTCGGATTATAGAACCAATGGTAGATGGCAAAGAGAGATTCAGAAAACTTTCTCTTGATGAGCATTTCCGCTTTATGGGTTTCATTATGAATGATGATGAGAAAGAAATAAAGTTCCCCCCTACTCAAAATTATACCAAATTGGGAAGGCGTGCTGGTAATGGATGGGATGTAAATCTTGTCGGCATTCTCATCAAACACATATTTAGTCAATTATAATTCCACCATATTATGAAAGTCGATATTACATCAATGTTTTTTAATTCAAAGATTGAAGGGAAAACAGCGACACCTGCATGGAGAACTTCTATTGGTCAAAACAAGAGCAAGGAATGTCGTATAGAAACAGATGTTCCTGGCGTGTCCGATATGATCATTGGAATGACATATAAGATGCGGACAGATCTTCATAATCTGGATAAAACTGGTGTGAGTGGAGATTTAATGTTATGTGCAGTATTTAACAAGATATTTGTAAATAACACTCACATCAATGGCGGCTCATATACTTTGTTGTTACTGCGCGAAACATCTGAATCACATGAAGGAAGGTTGCAAATATGCTACGCACCCAAAGTATCATTCCATGGAAAAAGCAATAGTGTAACTATTGAGCAAATAAGAGAAACATTAGGCTGTTCTACTAATGGTTGTTGGTTTGTTTATGAGATATCCATCAAAAACCAGGACGAGTTACATTTCTCTGCCATTGTTGTAGATAAAAATCAACCCGCAATATATACAGGAACAAGTCAAGATCGTTCTAAATACTGGAAGTCACTAATTCCTGCAGAAAATAGTAAAATTTCAAACACCTCCTATCTCCCCTATCTTACTGCTCTCCGGACAAAGCCGTTTATGCTCCTTGCGGGTATCTCGGGAACGGGCAAAAGCCGTATCGTGCGCAAGTTGGCACAAGCCACCAATCCGAAAGCGTATGCAAATGAAGATGACCGTTGGAAAGATAACCGACCGGAGAATTTCGAGTTAATTCAAGTCAAACCCAATTGGCACAACTCTATGGATGTAGTGGGTTATATGTCCAACATTCCTGCGCCGCATTATGTATTTACAGACTTTGTGCGTTTTATTGTCAAAGCATGGCAGCACAAGGACACGCCGTATTTCCTCTGCTTGGACGAAATGAACCTTGCTCCTGTAGAGGAATACTTTGCAGAGTTCCTAAGTGCTATCGAATCGCGTGCTTTGGACGAGAAAGGCGAGTATATAACAGACCCTATTATTGCCCCGTTCAAAGAGTTTGCCCAAGATGTGCGTGAGGATATGCTCCGGCAGTTGCTCGGCGAAGCACTTCATACAGAGACCAATCCGTTGGCGATACAGTTCACGGAGAAAGGTCTGACGCTGCCGCCTAACCTGATGGTTATGGGTACGGTCAATATGGACGAAACGACATTCTCTTTCTCCCGCAAAGTGCTTGACCGCGCCATGTCCATAGAGATGAACGAAGTCAATTTCGACGATTTCAAAGAGGGCAAAACGGAACTGATGCCGTTGCTAACAGAGCAGAATGAGTTGTTGGTAAAACGTCCGCAGAAAGCATGCGAGGTGCAAAACAAGATAGATTGTGACAGGGTGATTAAATACCTGACAGACGTGAATGCATTGTTGGACGGTACGCCGTTCAAACTTGGTTACCGTGCCGCCAACGAGGCGATACTATATGTGTCCGCGTGCCAGGATTTTGCTGGCGAGGACTTCCGTCTCGAAAAAGCACTTGACGAGTTCACCCTGATGAAGATCCTGTCGCGTATAGAAGGCGATGACAGCCGTTTGTCTGTGGATGAGCGTGACGAGCGTCTGCGGGCAGCATGTATAGACAGCAACGCCATAGAAGATGGCGAACAAAGCCTTAACCTGCTCAACTGCCTGCGTGCCATTGTGAAGAAACATATCGGTCAGAACACAGAGACTGAAAGGAAAATCAACCGTATGTATCACACGCTGATGCGCGAGCATTTCGTTTCCTATTGGAATTAAGCGTATATGGCAACCGGCAGCGTGAATATCTTCGAGGTGGAGAATAACGATGTGCGCATACGTTTCTCCTGTTTGTCTTCGGCAGATCGTATCAGCCGTGCAATGAAGAATATGCGCATAGAGGAAGGCGACAGCCGTCTGCAGGCGGAGTTCCGTTCGCCTCAGCCGGATGTGCGTTTTTTCTTTGACGGCAAAGAGGAGCGGGGCTCTGTAACACGCGAAGCGGTATTTTTTGAGAATACATCTTATCCGACGCTGATAGAAGCCAAAGAGGGCGTAAGCTGTATGAGTCTCCGTTTCTCCAACTCGCCTATTGAACGCAGTCTGAGTGCGGACGGACAATTGCTGTACGGAGCAGTCAGTTTCGGTAACCAGGTAGGCAAAGCGGACATCTGCCTTGCCTATTACAAAAACGGACGGCATCAGACCTTGCGTTTCACGACAGAGGTGTTGAGTTACAAGATGGACTACCGCTCGGATATGAAGCAAATCATTCGCGACATTGAGGAAGAATACAGTATGCTTTCCTTCGCATTCATGCGCGAGACCTATCTCAACTTCCGTACGCGGCAAGGTCAGTCCACAGACTTGATATGGTGGCAGATATTCCGTACATGCTACCAGGATATTCTTTATGCCTGTCGTCATATCATACAGGCTCCGCGGCACAGGCTGCATCCGGAAGTGCGCTATGAACGGGCAGAGCGACTGCGGTTGCTCACGTCTGACATGGAGAACGAATACAGCCGTTTCAGCGACGATGCCAATCATCTGTATCGCACGACAGAATTGTGTCATACGAATGATACGGTAGAGAACCGTTTTCTCAAGTTTGTGATGAACGAATTGCTCAACCGGTTTCAGACCGTGAGCCGGCATATACGCAATACGTCGCAATCGGTATGTTTGGAAAAAGAACTGCAGGAGATGGAGGAGAACCTGCAACGTACTGTACGGCATCCGTTTTTCCGCAATATAGGACAGTTCCGTGGTTTCGTACAGGATTCGCTGGTCATGAAACGTGCCAATGGTTATCGCACCATTTATCAAAAATGGATTGAATTGTTGTGTGGGTACGAACTGGAAGAAGGTATCAACCAATTGGAGACCAAAGATATTTCCGTGCTGTACGAGATATGGTGTTTCCTCAAAGTGAAAAACATCGTGGAAGATATCCTTGGCGAGAAAGTGGAAGCGCGTTATTCTGGTTGCAAACTGACACCGAAGTTTGTGCGCGACCTGAGTTGGGGTACGCAATCGGAAGTAACTTTTGTGCGCACGGAGGACGGCGTGGAATTGGCATCCGTTATGTACAATGCACCTGTTAACGATAGCGACAAGCAGACGGAATCGGCTGTTCGCGGCACTACCACTTTTACTACCGCACAGAGACCGGACATAGTGCTGCGGCTGACCAAGCGGCAAAAAGACATCCAATATACCTTCCTTTTCGATGCCAAATACAGGATTGCAGACAGCAAACAAGATGGTCAGGACGTACCTCCGGTAGATGCAATCGACCAAATGCACCGCTACCGCGATGCCATCTATTATGTGGATCAGGCAAGTGGCAAGCCCAAACGCGAAATTATTGGAGGCTATGTGTTATTCCCTGGCAACTATACCAAAGAAGAGTATGCACAATCATACTACCATCAATCGGCAGAGAAAGTGGGTATCGGTGCTTTCCCGTTGCGGCCGACAAGTGATTTGCTGGTTTCTCCTAATGACAGCGAACAGGCTTTGCGCGAACAGATAGCGGTTTGGTTGCAGAGCAAACGGATGCTGTCAAATCTGTACAAAAAGGCTATTCCTCAGCACGGGTTGACATACCGCAATCCAGATGATGTCATATTGGTCAACTATGCACCTGCCGCAAAACTGGCAAAGATGAGGGAGACAGGATTATGTTATCTACGGACAGGCGAGGAGCAGGGTGCTATTGTGATGACACCGGAGGCTGTAAGTGCACGGTATGCGATGCTGCACAATGGCAGAAACGGCACATTGTACAAAATCAAAGGCAAAGGACCACGTTTCTGGGCAAAAGCCGATTTGGAGAAGAAAGGCTTTGAGAATTTAGGGCATGATTATTATCTGGTGTACGAACTGGATACTTCCAAGTCCGCCGAGTATAATAATATTCCCGCTCTTAACCGCGGTCCCCAAACCACCAAGCCTGATTTTATGACATGGGAAGAATTGATGGAGAAAAAGGATAAATAAACACAAAGAATATGTATATAGCATTATGATTGCAAACGAAATTAAAACAATTATTGCAGATATACAGGCTTCTCCAAAAGAATGTGAGTGGGTCGAAATAAAGCAGAACAATTCTAATCCACAACTAATAGGGGAATACATTTCTGCCTTGTCAAACGGAGCAGCATATATGGGACAATCCAAAGGTTATCTTGTTTTTGGGTTAAAAGATGATACACATGAAATAGTAGGAACGGATTATAATCCTCAAAATGAGAAAATCGGTAATCAAGAGTTGGAGAACTGGATTGCCACACAATTGTCTCCCCGTATTGATTTCGTAATTCACAATAACATTATCATTAACGGGAAAAGGGTAGTTCTGTTTGTTATTGACTCTGCTGGTAATACTCCAGTCAAATTTAAGGGAGTAGCATATACACGGGTTGGTTCTTACAAGAAAAATCTATCGGACCATCCGGAAATCGAACGTAAAATATGGCAAAACACTCATAACAATTGCTTTGAAACCAAAATAGCCAAGAGTGGACTGAGTGCAGATGAAGTGCTGGCTTTGATTGATTATGCATCCGTGTTTAAATTACTGCATATTCCTTTTCCTGAAACAAAAACTGCTATTTTGAATAAGTTAGCAGAAGAGAAATTGATTCACAAACGGGCTTCATGTTATGATATTACTAATTTAGGAGCAATCTTGTTTGCTAACAATTTACAATCTTTCGAGATGCTATCCCGTAAGGCTGTTCGCGTTATTTTCTATAAAGGGACCAATAAATTGCATGCGATACGTGAACAGGTCGGAAATAAAGGATATGCTATCGGTTTTGAGGGACTTGTTAATTATATTAACGAAAGACTGCCTATAAATGAAGAAATAGGAAAAGTATTACGAAAAGACAATCCTATCTATCCGGAAATAGCCATTCGTGAGTTTGTAGCAAATGCTCTCATTCATCAGGATTTTTATATAGGTGGAATGTCTCCGATGATTGAGATATATGCCAATAGGATGGAAATATCCAATCCTGGCAAGCCGCTAATTGATGTGCTTCGGTTCATAGACCATACCCCAATTAGCAGAAATGAACATCTTGCATCTATTATGCGGCGAATGAATTTTTGTGAGGAACGAGGAAGCGGTGTAGATAGAGCATTGCATCAATGTGAATTATATCAACTTCCTGCACCTGATTTTATAAAAGATGATTTTAGTACAAAAGTTGTGATGTTTACTCCTCAGACATTACGTCAGATGAATAGGGAGGATAAAATCAGAGCGTGTTATCAGCATTGTTGCTTGAAATATGTAGCTGGTGAAAAGATGACTAACGAAAGTTTAAGAGGACGGTTGGAAATTTCTGATGCCAATTATTCTATTGCCTCACGTATTATATCGGATACCATTTCGGCAAACTTAATACGATTAGATGATAAGAATAAATCAAGAAAGTATGCACAATATGTACCGATATGGTCTTAGTTTTATGTGACGGCAGAGTGATTAAACAACTAATTTTATGTGTAATCCGCTGAAAGTCAGTTGTGTTTTTATGTGATTGTAATGTGATTGAAGTATAATTTGTATCACAATTTATCTATGCCCGACATCTTGACACCACAACAACGTCACCGCTGTATGTCGCATATACGCAGCCGGGGGACAACGCCCGAACTGACGGTGCGGAAATGGCTGTGGGCACATGGCTACAGGTATCGGCTGAATGTCAAGAGTGTGCCTGGCAAGCCGGACATTGTGATGCGCAAGTACAGAACGGCGATATTCGTCAACGGCTGTTTCTGGCACGGGCACGAGGGCTGCCGGCAGTTCGTACTGCCGAAAACCAATACGATGTTCTGGCAGACGAAGATTGACCGCAACCGCGAACGAGACCGACGGAACGAGGAATTGCTCCGTGCCAACGGCTGGCAAGTGATTACATTGTGGGCGTGCAGTCTGACCAAAGACCGCCTCGAACCCACCATGCAGCAGGTTGCCGTTGCGCTGAATCACAACTTATTACAGATAATCAACCACCATACCCGCTAAAAAGTTATTGGCTTGTTTGCGGAACTGATGTTGGGAGAAGTAAATGAATAAAAAAGCAAAAAAATCCGTCTATAGGTGATAGATTTTGCCATTTTCTCCGTTATACAAGTGGAGAGGAAAAGTTTAATCTATCAACCCAATTATATATGAACCAAACAACAATATACGATAACCTGACAGACCGGCAAATCGTTGAACGGTTGATACACAACGACCGCGATATGGAAACGTGGTTCTTCTTTGTCTATTGTGTGCCTGTACTGCAATCCGTCAACCGGCGGTTCTTCCATGGCGAACAATCAATGGAAAAAATGACCAACGATTTCTATCTGCACCTCAAGAAACAGGATTGGCACGCACTCCGGCAATACCGTCCGGCAGGTGCACTCAAAGCATGGCTCACCACAGTAGCAACCAATCTCTTTATGCCGCGTCCTGATGCCGTTTCAATGGTTACGACAATGGACAATGACGAAATGGAGGCGTTCTTGGAAGAGGATAACCTGTACTACACGCAACGGCAAGAGAATCTGCAGGCAATAGAAAGCGCATTAGACCACCTGCCTAACCCGCGTTACCGATACATCTTGAAAGGTATATATTGTTGGCAATTGTCCCCGCAACTATTAGCAGATAAATTGGGCATCACACTGCCGAATTTCTACAATCTCCACCACCGCGCCCTTACAGCATTGAAGAAAAATATGATACAAAACGTCAATTCGATATAAGTTGAGGATATGGAATTTATGTCTAATGTGTGATAATACGGCGTAGCCGTCCGTTCAAAAGAACCCCGATGATACCAATTCGTGTTTATTATCTGTTGAGGTTACGATGTTGCTATCTATTGTTTAATAGTTGTTATCAGTTGTTGACCTGCAAAGTATCCTTCTGTTGTTATATCGAATACACGTTATTAATGATAATCTACCACTATGTCCGCCATGCCTGAAATAGAACATCATCCCTTACCGCCCTTTTTGCCGCAGGGGGCGAGGGTGCTGATGCTGGGCAGTTTTCCGCCTCCTCGGGAACGGTGGTGTATGGATTTCTTCTATCCCAATCCGCAGAACGATATGTGGCGCATCATGGGGCAGGTGTTCTTCGGCGACAAGACGCACTTCGAACTGCAAAGAGACAACACACACTTCGAACTATACAGAGACAAAACACATTGGGAGGGACAAAGAGACAAAACGTCTTTGGGACTACCAAGAGACGGGATTCTAAGAGACAGGCAGCACAGCCCCAAGAACCGCAAGACGGTGTTTGACTGCGAAGCCATCGTGGCTTTTTGCAGGGAGCGGGGTATTGCCATCTTCGACACGGCGCAGGCGGTCAGACGCCTGCAAGGCAACGCTGCCGATGAGCATCTGGAGATTGCGGAGCGGACGGACATAGCCGCATTGCTGCAGCAGATCCCCGAGTGCCACAACCTCTGCTGCACGGGCGGCAAAGCAGCAAACACCTTGGCGGACATACTGCACACTGCCACGCCCAAAGTAGGCGGATATATTGATACCCTTTTCAACGGCACCCCCGTCCGTTTCTGGCGTATGCCTTCCACCTCCCGCGCCTACCCATTGCCGTTCCTCCAAAAAGCCGCCGCCTACCAACGTATGTTCACCATGCTCCCCGCCCGCCATTGACTTAGGGCAATTGGTTATGGGAGGCATCTGATAATGTTGAGGATAATCCCCGTTCCTATACGATTCGGCAAAAAACGAAGAAAATAGTATCTAAATTTGGGTGTTCTTTGTTTTTGTAGTACCTTTGTGCTTCCAAATAAATGCCTATATGAATAGTATGAAAAAAAGATTGATACTGTTGTTTGCCATTGTGGCAATGTTTATGATGTCTGCAGTGGCACAAATGCGCCCAGTTGTAGTGGACACTACAAAAGATACATCCTCAGATTCATCGGCAATTGTCGTGGAGATGTCTGACCTTGCTGTTTCGGACTCAATGTTTGGCGTTACTCCTGAGCCTCAAAGCCTTAGCCTGTTAGAGAAAGTGGAGAATTGGTACTCCAACAATATGAACTACGGCAGCATCATCATTCTGATGACCATCGAATCTTCGTTTATTCCATTCCCCAGTGAGATTGTAATTCCACCTGCAGCCTACGTGGCAGATAACAATAGCAGCAGTTTGCATGTTACCGATAGTTATCCTATTAATGTTCTCTTGGTAGTGCTGTTTGGTACGATAGGCGCGATACTCGGTGCCATTATTAATTACTTGCTTTCCATGTGGCTTGGGCGACCTATCATCTACGCTTTTGCAGACAGCCGCGTTGGGCATATATTGCTACTTTCTTCTGATAAGATTCGAAGGGCAGAGGATTATTTCAACGGCCACGGCAAGGTTTCTACCTTTGTTGGTCGCCTTATCCCCGGTATTCGCCAATTGATTAGTATTCCTGCAGGATTGGCAAGGATGCACTTTGGCTGGTTTCTGCTATACACTTTTTTAGGTGCCTTTCTGTGGAATTCAGTCTTGGCACTCATCGGTTATATCGCCCATGGTCAGATGGACCTCATTAATCAATACAGCCACGAACTTAGCATTGTCATTCTTGTTCTTCTTGCTGCAGTCATCATTTATTTTGTTGTTCGCGCAATCCTAAAACATCGCAAGAAACACTAAGGCGTTATATTATTCGAGACGGTCGAGTGCCCAGCGGAAGCCGATATAGACTTTCCAACCGTGGATAGGTCCCCAGACCATGGAGGCATCGAAGTCGGGTGAGGTGGGGTCAATGTACCGGCTGTTGTCGGAATGGGTGCTGCCATCGTGGGTGTTATCTGCCATTCGTGTGCCCGCGATGGGTGCGTCCTGGCGGAAGTTGGTCATGTTCTCGGCACCGAGGTAGAGCGAGCAGGTGCGCCAGTACTTGGTGATTTGCGCGAGCAGTTGCGGGTACCAGCGGTGGTAGGTGTAGCCGTGGCGCGTCATGTATTGGCTGCTGCCGTCGGGTATGACAAAGCCGTCGGGCATTCGTCCGTAGCCGTTGAACTGTGCGGTGAAGTCGAACTGCCAGGTGTGGAGCGGCGTTTGGTAGGAAGTGGTGATGATACCCTTGAACTTGTTTTGCAGGGGCTTGTCGCGGAGGATATAGGCGTTGTCGTTGGCGGAGAACGTGGTCTGACGCACATCGGTGTAGCGGAATGCCGCTGTCATGGTCCAGCCGCGGAGGATTTCCATATTGGCTTCTATCTGCCAGTTGTGCGCGAAAGACTGCGCCCCCGTTACATCGCTGATATTGAACAGATAGACGCGGTGTAGGTCGGCATCCATATCGGCGATAACCCCATCCAAGAAACGCGTGTGGTAGTACTCGCCCGAGAGTTGCAACTCGCGTTTGCCGATGGGGATATAGAAGGTGGTGGTAGTTCCTGCGTTTACGGTCTGCTCCTGTGCAAGGCGTTCGTTGCTCATACCATACATGCGGTTGCTCGGCAGATAGGCGGCATTGTCGGCAATGGCATTGGGAGAGCGGTAGCCCATACCCGCGGAGGCGCGGAGCGTCCACCACGAGAATGGTGCATAGCGGATATTCATACGCGGCGTGAAAAACAGCCCGTAGCGCGTGGAGCAGTCGGCACGTATGCCCATAAGCAGGGTGAGCATCTCGCGGTAGGTGTAGGTGTATTCGGCGAAGAGGCCGGGGGTGGTCTCCGTGCGGCTGAAGTCGTACTGCGCCACTTGGGGGGTGTTGAGCCACGCCAGAGCGAGGGGTGCTTGCAAGACCTCGTCGTACTTGTCGAAATTGACGCTTATGCCGGTGGACAGTTTGTGGTCGTGCCAGCCGAAGGGGTCGCGCGGGCTGTCGTCGAAGCGCGTCTGGAAGATGGCATTGAGGTAGGCGTTGGTCTGGTTGGCGTCCCACAGACGTGTGCCGTATCGGTTGTCCTGACTGTGGTAGGAGGCGGCAGCGATGATGCCGATAGAGCGGTCGATGGCGGGGTCGAAGACATAGCCGTTCTTCATAAATCCGTTGATGCGTCGTGTGCGGAGGTTGATGCGATAGGGGTTGTCCACGGGTGTGTGTCCGTGTATGGCGCGGGTGAGTTGTCCGCCAAGGCGTTGGTCGTAGAGGACACGCACCAGCACCTGCCCCGTGTAGTTGCCGCGGCGGATGAACCAGCGGTTGAGCAGGTTGAGGTTGTGGTTGTTGGGCATATCGAGGAAACCGTCGCCGTTGTCGTCCATCTCCAGCGAGGCGTCCTGCGCATGGAGTAAGACGACGGTGGAGACATGGTCGTTGATGTCCCAGCCGCCTGTGGCATTGAGTTCGGCGTGCAGGGCGGAGTTGAGCATCAGGTTGACGGCAACGGGGTTGGTGGTCTGCGGCTTGAGGTACTCCACATTGATTTGCCCCGTGATGGCCTCGTAGCCGTTGATGACGGACGAGGTGCCTTTGCTGACCTGTATGGATTCCATCCATGGTCCGGGGATATACTCCAAGCCGAAGGACTGCGCCAGTCCGCGGACGTTGGGTGTGTTCTCTGTGAGCAGTTGCACGTAGGTGCCGCTGAGCCCGAGCAGACGTATCTGCTTCGCTCCTGTGGCGGCATCGGAGTACGCCACATCCACCGAGGCACTGGTCTCGAAACTCTCAGAGAGGTTGCAGCACGCGGCTTTGGTGAGTTCCTGCCCCGTGAGGGTCTCCACGTTCAGGGGCGACACGCGCGACCGCAGGACCGCCATCTGCCGCTCGGTGATGCTGACTTCGTCCAAGATGAGGTCGCTGACGAGAACGATGGTGAGGGTGCGGTTGTTGCCCACGTCGGTGGTGTCGTTGTGGTAGCCGAGGTAACTGCTGACCAGCAGGCGTGTGCCGTGTACGGGGTTGATGGTGAAGATGCCCGCCGTGTCGGTTGCCACGCCTGCGGTGGTGCCTGCCCAATAGACATTCGCCCCCACAAGGGGCTGACCGCTATCGTCCAACACCACGCCGCGGATAGGGGCGGCATACAGCCCGACAGATGATAGTAGGGCGATGATGCAAAGTATGATATATCGTTTCATATTACCACCGCCAACTAATCGTGGAATAGTAAACTATGCCGTGCGTCCTCTATGGAAACTATCTGCTCGCCGGTTTGCTTTGATATAGCGATACGGAATGCAAAATGGAAATCTTCGCAAATAAAGTCATGATAGCCTGCCTCTTTCCATTCGGGGACATATCTGGCAAGCGGATAAATGAAATATGTGGAACCCAACGACTGCAAGGCTTCGAACATACGTTGCTCTTTCTTTAGGACGACACGCTCATCCAAAGTGGGATGTGCAGCCATAGCAAATACATAAAAGCGATGCACTGCCTCATACACAGCAGGTTTGACAACAACTCTCACTTCTTGTAAAAGTTAGTGATTGTTGCCTTCAGACGCTGATGCATTTCCTCTAACGGCATATACTCTGTTTCATCTACGATAGGCAATGTATTCTGCTGTAGAGGTTGTGCCGTAGTCCCTCCTGAAATCGCTTTGTTAACCATAGTTGCCACCTCTTATTTATTATTCCGCTGCAAAGTTACTTATTTTCTATGAGATATGCAAATTACCATTTCCTCCTGCCCATTCCCGGACCTTACCCTGTCACTTTGCCCTCAAACGTTATAGGATAGTTATAGGTTGGTTATAGGATAGCAGACATATCGCGGGTCGGTCGGGAGTCTATCGCGGGTTTACCGCGGGTTTGCCACAATCTTGCCGACATCTTCTCCGAAATCCAATACAAAGATAATACAAAAACGTCAGAAATCCAAATTTATTTTCGGTTTTTCGATGAAATGGTGCATTTTGCAATTTTGACTTGTAAACTATTGGTATTCAAAGCCAAAAAATCTTCATTTTTTCATTGGTTTTCCTGCATTTTTTCGGAATTGTGTTTTTAAGCAAGCGGACATTTGTAATTACCAATTGATAGGCGGTTGTCCGTGTGCGGTGAGGTAGCGGTTGGCGGCAGAGAAATGTCCGCAACCGATGAAACCGCGGTAGGCGCTGAGGGGACTGGGGTGCGGGGCGGTGAGAACAAGATGACGCTTGCGGTCGATGAACTGCCCCTTGCGTTGGGCATAACTACCCCAGAGCATAAAGACGAGATTTTCACGCTGCTCATTGAGGGCTGCGATGGCAGCATCGGTGAGTTCCTCCCACCCTTTGTTCTGGTGGCTGCCGGCACGGTGTGCCTCGACCGTGAGTGTAGCGTTGAGGAGCAAGACTCCTTGTTCTGCCCAATGAGTGAGGTCGCCTGATGTGGGAATAGGTTTGCCAAGGTCGCGGTTGAGTTCCTTGTAGATATTATCCAACGACGGTGGGATAGGCACGCCTTCGCCGACAGAGAAGCAGAGCCCTTGCGCCTGCCCGATTTCGTGATAAGGGTCTTGCCCGATGATGACTACACGCACCTTGTCGAAAGGGCATATATCAAACGCACGGAAGATTTGCGCGGCAGGCGGGAAACACTGCCGCGTGCGATAGGCTTGACGCACAAACTGCGTGAGCAACTCAAAATACGGTTTGTCGAATTCGGGTTGCAGGACCTGCCGCCAACTCTCTTCAATTCTAACTTGCATGACGTTTAATGGAGCCCCTCCTGTGGAGGGGTTGGGGAGGTCTATTAATCCACGATGAGCATGGCATCGCCGTAGTCGCCGAAATGATAACCTTCTTGGATAGCCACCTCGTAGGCGTGCATGACATTGTCGTATCCGCCGAAAGTAGCCACCATGATGAGTTGTGAGGATACGGGCATATAGAAATTCACAAAGAACGCGTTTGCCACGGAGAAGTCATAAGGCGGGAAGATGAAACGGTTGGTCCAACCGCTATAGGTCTTGATTTGTCCGCTGGCACCTACTACGTGTTCGAGTGCACGCATTACCTCCGTACCAATGGCGCAGACTTGCTTGGCATTGCGGTGTGCACGGTCCACCGCATCCACAGCGGGTTGCGTGATGAAGATTTGCTCACTATCCACCTTGTGCTTACATAGGTCTTCTACATCTATGGACTTGAAGTTGCCCAATGCCATGTGTGATGTGATGGTCTGTGTCTCTACACCGCGTATCTCCAGACGTTTGAGCAAGTTCTTGGAGAAGTGCAAACCTGCTGCAGGGGCTGCCACAGCACCTACGTTCTTGGCAAAGACAGTCTGGTAGCGTTCCTCGTCCATCTCGGTGACGGGCAAATCGAGGAAGACACGCTCGTAGGCTTCCTGCGTAGTCTCGTCCATAGGACGGCGAATGTACTTGGGTAGCGGGGTGGTACCCATAGCATAGAGGTGCTTGATGAAGTCCTCATCGTCATAGTCGGTAAGAAAACGCACAGTACGTCCGCGAGAGGTGGTATTGTCTATAACCTCGGCAATGATGGTGGCATCCTCGTCGAAGAAGAGTTTGTTGCCGATACGTATCTTGCGGGCAGGGTCTACAAGGACGTCCCAGTAGCGGTTCTCATGCTGCAGTTCGCGGAGGAGAAAGACCTCGATATTGGCAAGTGTCTTCTCCTTCTTGGCATAGAGCCGTGCAGGGAAGACCTTAGTGTCGTTAGCAATGAGCAGGTCGCCTTCGTCGAAATAGTTGACCACATCGCTGACGTTCTTATGTTCGATGTCGCCTGTGGAGCGGTGGAGTACCATAAGTCGTGCTTCATCACGGAAACGGCTGGGGAATTGGGCTATGAGTTCTTCCGGTAAATGAAACCTGAAATTACTCAGCCTCATAGAAGTATCTAATTTCATTATGTTCGTTGCTTATACAGTTATTAATCAGTTCGTTGAATTTATCGAAAGTCATGCAGTCCTCTATGCGGATGTCTCCCACTCGGGTGCGGCGAAGGGCAATAAGATGAGCACCACTGCCAAGCCGCTGCCCGATATCACGGGCAAGAGCGCGTATGTAGGTGCCTTTGCTGCAAACGATACGCAGTTCGAGTTGCATGGTGGTCTCGTTGAAACGCAGGATTTCTATCTCGTCGATGACGAGGAGTTTGGGTTTGAGTTCCGCGACTTCGCCCTGCCGTGCCAGTTTGTACGCCCGCTTGCCGTCCACCTTGACGGCAGAGAACATGGGCGGTACCTGCCATTGCTCGCCTTGGAACTCGGGAATGACCTCGTCAATCAGTGCGCGTGTGATGTGCGCAGTGGGATAGATGCAGTCGATGGGTTTCTCAAGGTCGAAACTGGGAGTGGTGGCTCCGAGTTGCAGGGTAGCCACATACTCCTTTTGGTGTGCCTGCAGTTGGTCGATGAGTTTGGTCTTGCGTCCCGTGCAGACAACGACCACGCCTGTAGCCAACGGGTCGAGGGTACCCGTATGCCCGACTTTGAGTTTCTTCAGTCCGAGACGGTGGCAGAGCAGCCATCGGGTCTTGCCCACGACATCGAAACTGGTCCAACGATAGGGCTTGTCAAATGCCAATATCTCGCCCTCAACAAAGTCCATATATAATGGCGAATACGCCTACGCAAAGGCAGTAGATGGCGAAGTATATGAGTTTCTGACGGCGTACAATGTCTATCATAAAGCGGCAGGCAAAACAGCCTGTTATGAAAGCAGCAAGGAAGCCGACTATCATAGGCACGATGCCCAGCGTGCTTGTAACTTTACCGCTGAGTATGTCGAGCAGTTCGAGAAAGGCTTCTCCGAGTATAGGTATCAACACCATAAGGAAAGAGAACTTGGTGACGCTCTCTTTCTTGACACCGCAGAGCAGTCCCGTGGCGATAGTGGTGCCGCTACGGCTTAGTCCGGGAAGTACGGCAACGGCTTGCGCACAGCCGATGATGATAGCATCTTTGTAGCCCACTTCATGTCCGGTGCCTGCGCGGCGTTTGCTAAGCCACTCGCTGAAGTAGAGCAGAACGGCAGTGATACACAGACAGATACCAACAAGAAGGAGTCCGTGTCCGAAGAGGGCTTCGACCTTGTCTTTGAAGAACATACCCACGATGAAGACGGGTATCATAGACACCAGAATCATAGCGACATAGTTCTTCTCCTCGTTCCACTTGGTGGTGGTAAACGTGCCGCGGAAGAGTTGTGCCACCTCTTTCCAAAGAATGACCAAGGTGGACAGCACGGTGGCTGTGTGGACGACTATGGCAAACGTGAGGTTCTCCTCACCTGCCGTGCCGAGTAGGGCTTGTCCTATCTCAAGGTGTCCTGACGATGATACCGGCAGGAACTCGGTGAGTCCCTGAATAATGCCCAAGATGAGCGCTTCCCACCAACTCATTTCTTCTTCGGCTTATAGAGAATAGCAACAATCATCATAACGAACCCAAACAAGGAAATCATCGGTCCTACCGTGATACGGCGGAAAGAGAAGATGTCGGGATTGTATTCGGTGGCACCACTGGGTGCACCCACCATCAGTGCAAAACCGAGAACGATAATGACGAAACTGACGGCGATAAGGATAATGTTCAGTTTAGGGAGGTTAAATTTCATACATCTTATTGATTTTCATTCGTATATATCTGTTTGTAGCAGCCCACGAGGCAAGGAACGTGATGAGTACGCCGCTTGCCAAGACCACGACAATGACAAAGGAAATGTTCTGCCACGTGAGGGGGAAGAGCATGATGCCCAGCCGTGCCTTGCAGTAGTAGAAAGCCCCTGCCAGTACGAGTAAGGCGAGGACACTTGCCTCGACACCCATACGCATATTGCGGCGTATGAAAGGCCATTTGATAACCCACGGGGTGGCACCGACAAGGCGCATAGTATTGATAAGGAAACGTTTGGAATAGACTTGCAGTTGGATGGTGTTGCTGATAAGTACAAGTGCGATGATGAGCAGGGCGGCAGCAATAGCCAAGAGGATAAGCGATGCCTCGCCGATATTGCTGTCGAGCATACGGACCACGTCCTCCTGATAGACGATTTTGTCCACAAAAGGGAGAGCCGTGAGGCGTGTCTCTATGGCGGCAATGCTATCGGACTGCGCATATCGGGCATTGAGATGCACCTCGTAAGCATCGGTCAGGGGGTTGTACCCGAGGAACTTCTGCGGGTCTTCTCCGAGGTTAGCGATATGCTCTTGTAGGGCTTCCTCGCGGGATATATAGCGAGAGTCGTGGCAATATGGGGAGGCATTGAGCAACTTGCCCATTCGGGCGGTCTCGTCTTCGGTAGCGGCATCGGACATAACAATAGTGAGTGCCACATTCTCGCGGATATGGCGTAGCAACTCGTGGGCAGACAACAGGACGATGCACTCTAACCCAATCAAACAAAGCACCAACGCGATAGAAATCGTGGTGGTGAGGTACATATTGAAAAAACTATGAGGTCGTTTCATTTTCTCGGTTTGCAATGAGTGGATGGGTTGGCTAATCTCTCAACATTCTCTCGGAGTTCTCTCGGTATTCTCTCGGCAATTGCCCGATATTGGTTATCGGTTGCAAGCAATAGTTTTGTGTGAGGGGAACCTGATTATTGTATCCAAAAATACGGAATAGAGGCTGCCAAATGCATAGTGTCATCAGGCAGCCTCTGTGCGAAGAGCGGATTAGTACTCCCAGAGGTCTTGCTCGGTGTTGAGCAGTTCCGCCTCGATGCGTTTCTGCTCCTTCTGTATCTCCTCGTATGTCTTGGCGTAGTCAGGAATCATACGGTCGTAGAGATTGCTTTCTCCGACGAGGTAACTGGTGTAGAGTTTCTTGGCAAAGAACTCGTCGAAGGTGACGCGTTTGGTCTCGTTCTGGCGCGGCATAATATACTGCTTAGCCATATACGGGCGGAAAGCGTCGAATGGCACCCAAAAGAGCAGTTGTCCGTAGAGTGCCTCCATGACAGGCATATCATCGTAGTAGGTGGCATTGTCGGAGTTCATCGGTGCAATAGCCATAATCTTGGTGTACAGACGCGAGTAGTGTCGGTCGAAGAAAACGACCTCTTGAATCATGTACTTGAGTTGGTTGCGCACGAAACCGCGGTAGGAGTACGTATTGAGACGCATCTCGTTGGCAACAGAATCATAGTTGAGCAACATATACTCGGATGTGGCGATATTACCGTCTCCCAACTCACCGTTACGGTCGGTGTTGAGCAGGGTAGGAATCATGTCACGTGCCATAGGAGGGTTGTTGAAATTGGGTTTGATGTCTCCGGCATCTGAAGATTTTTCGTACACAGGCATACCATCTTGGATAGCACCGAGCAGCACCTTGAAGAGAGAACTGTATTTGGGGTCTTCAGGGTTGACGGGTGTGTAGAGTTGGTAGTTCTGTTTGAAACGCATATCGATGATACGATATACGACACGCGCCCACACTACATCATCGGAGCGGTGGAAGACGGATACCAACGTGTCTGCGGACTGGGATAGTTCCTGCGTTTCGATACGCAGCATACCCATATCATCAAAGAACGAGTTGATTTGGTGTTGCGCTTGGGCTACCGTAAAGCCGAGAAGCGCGAATGCGATAATACAAAAATTCTTCATAAGTTACTATATTAGTTGAGTTCGATGGGGAGACCGCGTAATTGGATTTCCTTTCCATCGGGACCTTTTGCCTTGATATACTGAAGGTTGACCATGTTGCCCTGTTTGAGTTTCTTGATAGCAGTGAGAGCCTTTTGGTCGAATTTGTTACCTTTGACAGAGATAGATGCCCCGGTAGGCAGTTTGACTTGGAATCCGGTGATCTCGAACTTGGCCTGTACCAGACCGTCGGCACCATAGGATGCAACGATACGGTTGGCGGGGTTAATCATCTGCGAGCGAGGAATCTTGGTCTCTTCGGTAGGTACGCCGTTGATTTCGAAGTAGGCATCCGGGCGTGGCAGGTTCTTGACGCGATAGACATGCGAGCCCATGAGGGCAGCCTTGCCATTGAAATCCGCGTAGACTTCGATAGTCATCTTGTCGGGAGTGCTTGCGCCGGGCTTGATAATCCAACGCCCATCTTTCTGCGTGATAGTGGCACCGGCACACTGCACCTTTAGTTTGTTGCTGCTGACACCGGGTACCGAGATAGAGAACGGGTTGTCATAGCCGCGGTACATGATATTGAGGTCCGTGTTAGAGATAGTGGCACTGGGCTCACCTACCGTATATTCGCGCTCGAAAGGCAGGTATTGCATAACACCCTGTTGGTCCATATAGCCTATCTTGCCGACAATCTTTTGCGTGCCGACATTGTTGGCTACTATTTCGTAGATGCCGTTGCTGCCTATTTGCTGTCCATTGACATGGTATTCAGGCGTCTGCGTGGAGTCGATAGCCGCCAAGATGATTTGCGCGGTGTACTTGTTGCCTTTGATGACATAATCAGAGGCGGGGATGACATAGGCATTGAACTTATTCACGCGCAAGTCGCCTGCATCTGTAGCGTCCAGGAGGTAGCGCACAGCCTTGCCCTCGCAGTTGCGTACATCGTTCTGCAATTTGGTGAGTACGGTGATGGATGCGCACATAGGCATCTCGTGGAAAATGGCATTCTCCCATGTAACGGCTTCGCCCTCGGCGTTGGTGCCGTCGGCGACTGAGAACGTAGACTCGAACTCGGTGTCCAAGGCTTCGGAGTCGCCTGTGATATCTTCAAGGAACTTACAATAAGTAATGATTTTCTCTTTTAGGATAGCCGCGTTACCATCGTTAATGGCATAGCGTTGCGGGATATTGGTATCGTCTTTCTTGCCTATCTCACGTACGGAAGCGTTCTCTTTGGCTTTGCTACCATCTGCCATACGCACCATCTCGTCTTTGAAGTTCTGCACATACGCATAGAACTCATCGGACTTCTCTTTTACCAGCATAGCCTTGTCATACCACTCCCGTGTCTTCTCGGGGTTTTTCTCCATAGCGGCACGGAACTGCGCATAGAAGTTCTCGTTACTGCTGATGGTGGTTTCGATGGTAGAATGCAGACTGTCGTCCACCTGCGTGTAGCCATTCAAGATGGCAGCACTGACGTTCAGTGCCAACATGGCTGTCAGCACCAAATACATCATACCAATCATTTTTTGTCTCGGGGTTTCCGGACAGTTTTTTGCTCCACCCATGATTAATTAATAGTTAATAATTAATAGTTAATACGGGTGATTTATGCCAAAGCATTGAGCATATTGCCATATACTTTGTTGAGGTCAGCCACTTGGCTTGCCAGTTTCTTCGCACCTGCTTCATACGCCTCGTGACTCTTGAGAGCCTCGGTGGCTACATCGCTCATCTTTTTGACACTAGCCGTAAGGGTTTCTATTTGAGTGCTGGTAGCAGATACTTTCTCTGTTTGTGCTTTGTAGGCCTCTACTTGTGCCTGTATGGTCTTGAGTTGCAACTCATAAACGGCATTAAGGCTTGAGAGTTGTCCTGCGATAGCATTGACGTTAGCCTCGTAAGCCTTGGTGCCGGTAGCCACTTTCTGCATATCCGTAGCCACTTGCGTATAGGTAGCACCCAATGCTTCGCTCTTCTCGCTAATGGTTTTTCCAGCAATGATGAACTGCTCTGCTGCTTCGCCCGCTGCATCAAGTTTCTCACCCAGTTTGTTGGTAGAGGTAGCAACCTTGCCGAGTTCGCTGAGTTGAACAGCGGTCTTTGCCAAATTGCCGATACCTTCGCGAAGAGCATCCATATCTTTCTCACTCAAAGCAGGCACGTTGGCACCTTTGGCACCACCAGTCTGTGCTCCACCACTCATAGCAGAGACAGCACCGCCCTCTACACCAGCACCTAACAAAGTGGGTTTGGGGCGTGTTTCCATCTCGGCTAATACTTCAGGTTTTGTTCCGTACTCAAGCAGTTGCGGGAATACATTAGCCCAATGAAATACGGGATGCGGATCATCCAAGCAACCTATAGCGAATAAGAAAGCCTCAACACCCATACCAATCATAAGCATAGGTCCTGCTCCGGGGAAGTGCATAATCTTGAACAAGGCACCGATGATAACGACTGACGCACCTAACGAATAGATGCAGTTGACAATTTTTTGTGCTTTGTAAGATCCGTAAGCATATTTAAATCTTGCCCACAGACCTTGTTTCTTTGGTTTTGCAGCACCTTGCTCTGCGATAACTTCTTTTTCCATTTGTCAGAAAGTTAGTTAATAAGTTTGTTGTTAAATGTTTTTTATGGTATTATTTTCAATCTCCTATATAAGAACGGACACAGCGGAACCCGATATACGAGCGACTTTCGTATTGGTACTCGTAGGTACGTACGCCGCACTGGAGGTAGTAACTGATGTCCTTCCAACTGCCGCCTTTAACGACTTTGCGCTTCAGGATTTCCGGGTCGTCTTTACGAGCGATATAAGGGAAATCCGGATTCATATCGTGTATAGTCACGTTGGAGGCACTGGAGTAGGAAGAGGAAGTCCACTCAGCCACGTTCCCGGCCATATCGTACAATCCAAAGTCGTTGGGACGGAATTGTGCCACAGCCATTGTCATAGAACCGGTGTCGTTATGATATGAACCACGGTAAGGTTTGAAGTTGGCAAGGAAACAACCAGTAGCGTCACGTGCATACTTGTCACCCCACGGATACATAGCCATTTTGCGTCCGCCGCGTGCTGCATATTCCCATTCTGCCTCGGTTGGCAGACGATAAGCATTGGCTTGGATGCCTGCTTGAGACTCCAACAGGTGGGAACGCCAATAGCAGAAAGCATGTGCTTGTTCCCATGTGACACCTACAACGGGGTATTCGGAATATCCGGGTTTGCTGAAATAACTATGGAGCATCGGATCGTTGTATGAGTATTGGAAATCGCGCACCCAAACCAAGGTGTCAGGATATACGTTGATGATAGCATTCGTAAGAATGTCTTTAGGCTCGCGCAACGGACGCTCGATGGTCTTGGAGAATATCTCTCCGTCCTCTATCCAAAAAGTATCCACACGTACCGAAGCCCCTTCTGCGTAGCGTCCGCGTGCTACATCAAACTTATTGGCATTCAGTTTGGCTTGGTCGATATTCTCCCAATAATAGTTGAAATTCAGTATCGGAGTACGCAGTGAACCATGTCCGTTGTCATAGAACATCTCGTTGAGAGCCTCTGCAGCGGGGTCATCCAACAGGAACCGTTTTTCCCATGGGATTTTCTTCTTCCAATTGATAGCTACAGGGAGTTCATCATCGGTTTCGTATTTGGGCTGTATTGCGTATTCGCTTTCGGGACCATCCTCGCCTATCAGCAGGGTATAAGCAATAGAGTCACGCACCCAATTGACAAATTGGTGGTACTCATTGTTGGTGATTTCTGTTTCGTCCATCCAAAAAGCATTGACAGAAACCTTTACGTTGTTGTCCGGCTGGTTGAACACCGCGGACTGCGTATTGGGCCCCATCAAGAATGCTCCTTTGCGAATGAATACCATACCGTAGGGATTCGCTTCTTTGAAATCAGTTGCTTTGGTAGCACCCACAAGTTCTCCCTTTGGGCTACAAGCCGCCATACTCAATGCTGCTAACACTACGATTGGCAATACTTTTGTTACTTTCATATATTTCGTACTTATATATTGTTTACTTTGCTTTTATCACTTTTGTTACAGATATCTCACACTTTTGTATTTATTGGTACGTTTAGGTTTCAGTATATTGAAACCGTATGCCAAATACAATTCATGTGAGCCGTAACTCTCCCGTATCAACCCGTTGGCCGGCAACTCATACGTGTAGCCCAATTGCAACCCGTTGATAATATCCACTCCCAATATGATGTTCACACTCCCTGCAATGCGATAGCCTAATCCGAAGCGGTACCGCTCTTGTACCTGTGCGAGCATAGTCAAATTCAAATCCCACCCGACAAAATCCGTCTGCAACATCGCACTCGGCAGTAACATCCACGCCCGGTTCCTCAGCCGCCAATTGTATCCGCCTGCGACATACATTGTGCCACGGACGTGTATCTCGGTACGGTCGCTCCAATGTAATGTAGGCTGTGTGACATGTCCATAACTGGCTCCAATCCACCATGCGGGTGCTGAATAATAGACACCCAAACCCATATCAAATCCCATACCAGACACTCCCTTTTCACTTCCCCCCGTGGCAATCGGGATTGCCTCGTCGTTAGGGTTGTGGTAGGCATTATCCTCCACGGCGGCAATGTTGTCCAAGTTGATGCTGTCCACGTTGAAACTCAGGTTCATAAATCCCAAATCCGCCCCTACGCTCAAGTATCCTTTGCCAATGCGGTGGCGGTAGGCATACTGGACGTGGAAACTCTGGTTGGAGAATAGTCCAAACCTGTCGTTGACAAACCGTACCCCCGCCCCGTGCCGGGTTTTGCCTATCACAAACGGCGACGTGAAAGAAACGTACGTAGTCATCGGCGCATCCGTGATACCGGTAAACTGTATCCGATGACTACCAAACGCTCTCATCAAGTCTCCCTCCCCTGCCACTGCGGGGTTATAGGCTGTCTGCGTGAACATATACTGCCCTATCTGCGGGTCGAATTGTGCTTTCGCCGCGATGGCGCAACACAGCAGTCCGCAAAACAGTACAATATATCGCTTCACATTCTTCGTTCTTTATTCATTTCTTCCGGCGAAGAGGGGTTAATACTCCTCTTCGTCGAAAAAGAAATCGTCTTTAGTCGGATAGTCCGGCCACAAGTCTTCTATAGACTCGAAAACCTCCTCGTCGTCCTCTATCTCCTGGAGGTTCTCAATAACCTCCATTGGAGCCCCCACGCGCTGCGCGTAATCCAGCAACTCATCTTTTGTTGCCGGCCATGGAGCATCCTCCAGTTTCGTAGCCAATTCTAATGTCCAATACATAATCACATCGGCACACCATGTGCTTATTTACGAAATAATCGCGCAAAAGTAGTAAAAAGATTTCACACGCGCAAAACTTTTGTCTCTTTTTTGCTATTTTTCCCAAATGGCAGGGGCTATCTGTTCGTTCTGCCCCATCCAACGTGCCAATACGAAACAATAGTCGCTCAACCGGTTGACGAACCGCAGTACATCTGCGTGCGCTTCCGTGCCGCTCTCCGATTCCCAGCGGATGATGTTACGCTCCAGCCTGCGAGTTACCGAGCGGCAGATGTGGCAACGTGCCATACTTTCCGTGCCAGCCGGCAGGATGAATGCCCGAAGGACTGGCAGTTCGGTTTGCATCTTGTCAATCCAATCCTCCAATTGCTGCACATATCCGGGTGCGAAAGACAAGTCCGAACCCGCCAAAATCGCGCCGATGTCGAACAACCTGTTCTGTATCCACTGCAGGTTGGTGTCCACTTCGCGTGCCCATACGCCGGAGTTCTTCGTTACTCCGCTACGCAAGAGTCCGAAGAAACTGTTCAACTCGTCGGCAGTTCCGTAAGCCTCCAACTGCCAATCTGCTTTGCTCACGCGTTTTCCTGTTGCCAGCGATGTCTGGCCGGCATCGCCTGTCTTTGTGTAGATTTTCATAAGCGTAATTTATAATGTTTGTGTAAATAATCAGGGTCAAGGAATACTATTCCCATTTTCTGTAAATCCATAGTACATGTTACATTCGCATGGTTGCAAATCTCTTTCCATGCCTGCCCCATTTCGCGGCTGTAATGTATGTCGTCGATTATGATAACACTCTTTTTACCGGTGTGTTGTAGTAGTATATTAAAATACTGCAATGTGGCTTCCTTGGTATGATTGGCGTCAATGAACGCTACGTCCACTTGTTCTGTCAGGTGTGTTTGCAGGGTGTCATCGATATTTCCGACTACACATTCTATGTTTTTCAGTCCCAATTTAGCCCAGTTAAACCTTGCCATCTCCGCCACTGCGGGGCAACCCTCAAATGTTGTTACACGGTCACTGCTGTCTGCGCTTGCCAAGTATGCCGTTGTTATTCCGAGACTTGTTCCGAGTTCTATGATGTGCAGTCCCTTCCGTCCGTCTTCCCGTGCCTGATGTCCCAGCCAATTTACCAAGCGGAACAGCAACTGCCCATACGCTTTCGGCTCCAGACTTGTCTTTGCAATGTCGCTTACCAACCGTCGAGTGTGTGTGTTACCTTTTCCACCAGTTCCGTAATCCACATAATCAATCATTTTGGGTGCCCGCAACATCGCCTCCCGTCTCTTCTCTATGTCTCTCCACACATAGTAGTGATGGGTGTCATACATTACCATGCGCACCCATTCGAACAGGTACGGTGAATGTATCCCTTCGCCGCCCGTGTTCCATGCTTTCGTGCAATGCTCCAGCCATGAAACCACTCTATATGCAGCATCGCTAATGTTCATGGTATGACAGATATTCCCGACCTTGCATGGTGGTTCTATTACTCCTGTTTCTTTGGAGAGCGTGCAAAGTTATAATTTTTTGTGCAGATATGCAACATGCAGGTGTGTTTTTCCGGAAAAATACGGCAAAATGCAGTGTCTTATCCTACACCATATACATAGTGACGGATTGTTTGGACGACTTCTGCGAAGTCTTGTTCGGGGCTGAGTCCGGGAGAGGACATCAGCAGCATCGGGAGTGCGTTTCCTGTGGGGCGGTAGGCAGGTTGGGTATAATCATAGTTTTGCCAGAGTTGTATGCCGTTGCGCCGATAGAAAGCGATGCGCCGTGTGCTGAGTTCACTGTCAGGTAACTCGACCTCGAGTACGAGCGGTTTGCCGATATGTGCGAGGACGGCGGTGAGAATCCTGCTGCCATAGCCGTGGTTGCGCTGTGCAGGGTCGGTGGCAAAGTGCTCGCCATAGCAATATCGCCCGAAATCCCAATAGGTGAAGAAGCCGACAGGTTGTCCGTTGTCCTCCGCTAACATGCAATGAAATACGGGATTGTGGTCCGTATTGTGACGTTGTGCTCCTATGTCCCGTCGTTCGTCTTCGGGAAAAGCCGCCAGAAAGAGTTGCTCCACAAAGGGATATGCGTTGTCGGAAGTGTGGATTTGCCGCAGGTGTATCATCGTATTTGAGAAGTTTACGGGTGCAAAGATACGACAATTTGCCGGATTGTACAAACAGACTGTTGTCCGGTTAATAGTGTTCTTTTTTGCCATTTCAAATAAAAGGCGTACCTTTGTCCCCGAAGTATTGCAAAGGCAGACATCAGGATTGAATATGAAAGTATTGGTAGCACCGCTGAATTGGGGTTTGGGACATGCCGCGCGGTGTGTTCCGATAGTTCGCAAGTATATGGCTGCCGGTGATGAGGTGGTGCTGGGTGGTGACGGGGAAAGCCTGCTACTGTTGCGGCGCGCGTTTCCTGAATTGCGGTGGGTGCCGTTGGCTCAGTTGCATTTGAAGTACGACAGGGGTAAGAGACAGCGGCTGTTTTATTGGCGGGTGATGCCGCAATTGGTGCGTTTTGCCTTGGCGGACAGGCGTTGCCTGCGGGCATTGCTCAAGAAAGAACGTTTTGACTTGGTGGTCTCGGACAACCGATTCGGTTTGCGCAGCCATAGGACGAGGTGTGTGTACATGACGCATCAGTTGTATGTACGTCTGCCAAAGCGTTTGCGGTTGCTCGAGCCTTTGGCACGCGCCTTGCACCGTGCTGTTTACAAGCGTTTTGATGAGGTGTGGGTGCCCGATTATGCTTCGGCGGAGCATAACCTGTCCGGGGCTTTGAGTCATGGCGGGGATATGGACACGCGTGTACGGTATATAGGTCCGTTGTCGCGGTTGGAGGTGCCTGCGGTGGTGGCGGATAGTCCGTATAAGGTGGTGGCAGTGCTGTCGGGTTTGGAGCCTCAACGTACTGTGTTTGAGCGGGAGTTGCTACGGCGTTTTGCGCATAGTGAGCAGCCGGTGCTGTTGGTGCGCGGGAAGATGACTGAGCCGTGGACGTGTGTGACGATGGGTAATGTGACGATGGTGCCGTATATGGATGATGCGTCGTTGGTATGTGCGCTGACGGGTGCGGAGCGTATAATTGTCCGTAGCGGTTACAGTACGGTGATGGACCTTGAGCAAATAGGTGTGCTGCGGAAAGCGGAGTGGCATCCGACTCCCGACCAGCCGGAACAGGAATACTTGGCAGTACACAATGCGTGATGCGCAATGCTTGATATGGGTGTTATGTATTTTAACAATTTGGCGGATTGCGTGGCGGTTGTACGGTGAGAAACCCCGATAATGTCTCGGAGTTCTCTCGAAGTTAACCCGAGAAAAGTTGTCGGGCAGCGCGTGTTGATATGATTTAATAATCTGAAAATGGAGCGTGTTTGGGTGGTAGTAGAATGTATAAATATTGAAAAAGTGGCGGATATTTGTATCTGTTGTTTTTTTTTTGTAACTTTGCGGTCTGATTAAATAAAAAAGTAAGAATATGGGTGCTATGAAACGAAGTATTGTATTGTGCGTGATTGCTGTGCTGTCGTTGCAAAGTGTGTTGGCGGCAGGTAAGCAACCGACGTTGGTGATGTTAGGTGACGGTACGATGGCTGATGCGGCTGTGGAGTCGGCTGTTCGCGGTTGGGGGCAGTTGTTCCCTGCGTACTTGCCGGATATGGAGGTGGTGAATATGGCTCAGGCGGGTATGAGTGTGCGCAAAGTGGCTGCAGAGCCCGGTGTGCTGGATTCGCTGCTGATGCCGTTCGGGAAGAAGGATATATTGTTGATACAGTTCGGGCAGAATGATTTGCACGAGACGATATATGTGCAATACAGTCCCGTGGATGCGTTTATCCAGCGTTTGTCGGTAGTGATTACAGCGGCGGAGGAGAAGAAGATGCGCGTCATATTGTGTACTCCGTTAGCGGAACCGTTTTACATAGACGGGAAGTTGATAGACCGGTTGGGTGCTTATCCGCAGGCTATCCGCCGCTTGGCAGCGCAGAAGCAACTCCCGTTGGTGGATATGGAAGCGGTGACACGAGCATGGCTGACGGAAATAGGGGAGGAAGGTGCTATGAGATACTATGTGGATTTGGATATACACCATTCTCCGAAGGGCGAATATCTGCTCAATGAGGAAGGCGCAAAAGCGGTGAGCAAGATGGCGGAAGAGCAATTGAAAGGGTTGAATCTGAAGTACTTGAGTAAGGTTCTGAAATGACATTCTCCCTTGTGGATTATTGCCTGTTGGGAGCATTGGCAGTTGTGTCAGGCTACCAATTGTATTTCTGTCTGCGCTATTTGTGCGGTGTGAGCCGTTGGCAACGGCATCATAAGCACGACGAGGCGGAGGAGTCAGAGGAATGTCCGGGGGTGAGTGTGATTGTGTGCGCGCGGAATGAGGAGGAGAATCTGCAGAACTATTTGCAGGCACTGCTGGCACAGGATTATCCGAAGTTTGAGGTGATAGTGGTGAATGACGGGAGTGAGGATAAGACACAGGAGGTGCTGGAACGTTATGCAATGGTTAGCAGCAACTTATATGTCACTTTCGTACCTCGCGGTGCGCACGTGATTAGTACCAAGAAGTTGGCATTGACCATTGGTGCCAAGGCGGCGCATTATGATTATCTGCTGCTGACGGACGCGGATTGTCGCCCTGAGTCAAGGCAATGGATACGCGAGATGGTGAAGGGCTTTGCGCCGCGGAAAGGAAATGAGACGGAGATAGTGTTGGGATATGGTGCTTATTTTGAGGAAGATACGTTGTTGAACAGCCTGCTGAACTACGACACCTTGTTTTGTGGGATGCAGTATTTGGGTATGGCGGCTGCGGGACATCCATATATGGGTGTGGGGCGTAACTTGGCATACAGGCGTTCGACATTCTTTGAGCATAGCGGTTTTCGCGGTCTGCTGGCGGAGCGGGCAGGCGATGATGACCTGTTTGTGAACAAGATAGCCACAAGGCACAATACAAGTATCGTCTGTTCGCGTGAGAGCCTGACATGGTCAGTGCCTAAACATACGTGGCAGGAATGGATACACCAGAAGCGCAGGCATCTGTCGGTGTCGCCGAACTACAGGACGGGCAGCAAGTGGCGATTGGTGATGGAGCCGATGAGTCGCGGGCTGCTGTACGGGTTGCTGATAGCGGTGTTTGTGTGCGGTGGCGGGTTGGCATGCTGCATAGCCTACGGGTTGTGGCTGTTGCGCGTGGTGGGGCAGATGGTGGTGATGAATGTGGGTGCAAGGCGATTGGGGATGCGTTTTCAAGGGATAGAGATAGTGGTGTGGGATGTGCTGTTGCCGCTACTGACCTTATATATATTGGCAACGCAGCCGTTGTATAAGCGCAAGGCGTTGTATTGGTAGGACGTAACATTAATTCTAAATACTTAATTAGCAAAAGATTATGGAAGAGCAAAAGATTAACATCAACCTCACTCCCGAGATGGCAAACGGCAAGTATGTGAACTTGGCGATTATTGCGCACTCGCCGTCGGAGTTCGTAGTGGATTTTGTGTGCATGATGCCCGGTCAGAAAGAGGCCAATGTGCAATCGCGCGTGGTAATGACCCCCGAGAATGCGAAGAAACTGCTGTTTGCACTGCAAGAGAACGTAAGCAAATACGAGAAACAATTCGGTACGATTAAGTTGAACGGGACACCTGCCCCAGGCAGTACCATCCCAATGTCATTCGGAGGAGGACAAGCATGAAAAGGTATTTTCCTGCAAGCCAGTTGATTATCAATGATGACGGTAGCGTGTTTCACCTGCACCTCCGCCCTGAGTTTTTGGCTGATAAAATCATCTTGGTCGGCGACCAAGACCGAGTGAACGTGGTGGCTTCGTTCTTTGACGAGGGCAGCATAGAGTGCGATGTGCAAAGTCGTGAGTTTCATACGATTACGGGTAAGTACAAGGGAAAACGTATCTCCTGTATCTCAACAGGCATCGGTACCGACAACTGCGATATTGTGCTGAACGAGATAGACGCGCTGGCGAACATTGATTTCGATACGCGCACCGAGAAAGCAGAGCACCGTCAGTTGGAGATTATCCGTGTCGGTACGTGTGGCGGTATGCAAGAAGATATTCCGTTGGGCACATTTCTGGTGAGCCAGAAGTCGATTGGTTTCGACGGTGTGCTGGCGTTCTATGAGGGGCGCGACCGCATTGCCGATTTGGGTTTCGAGAAGGCATTGGTGGACTATATCCATTACCCTGAGAAGGCTGCACGCCCGTATGTGGTGGCTGCCAATACGGAGTTAGTGGACCGCATCGCGAGAGACGATATGATGCGGGGTTGCACGATTGCCGCCAACGGTTTCTATGGCCCGCAAGGACGTGTGTTGCGCTGCAATATCGCGGTGCCGGACATCAACGAGCGCATTACGGACTTCCGTTATGAGGGGCAACGTATCACCAATTATGAGATGGAAGGCAGTGCGATTGCGGGTTTGAGCCTGCTGATGGGTCATAAGGCGATGACGGTGTGCTGTGTGATAGCCCAGCGCAAAGTGGAGGCTGCCAATACAGACTACAAACCGCGTATCAAGGAATTGGTGCAGACGGTCTTGGAACGATACTAACCAAATTAACAATCTAATAATCAATGAAAAGGAACTTTATTATCCTGTGCGCAGCCCTTGCGGTGTTGAGCGGTTGCGGAAAGAAAGAACAACAACCCGGATTTAACTACCACGTGGACAAATTCTATGATTTGGAAATCCTGCGCTATCAAGTGCCCGATTTCGACTCGCTGAGTCTGCAACAGAAGACGCTGATGTACTACCTGAGTGAGGCTGCGCTGCAAGGACGCGACATCCTCTATGACCAGAACTGCCGTTACAACCTGCGTATCCGTCGTGCCTTGGAGGCTCTCTATACGGGCTATCAGGGTGACAAGAACGGTGAGGACTATAAACTGCTGGAGAAATACCTGAAGCGTGTGTGGTTCTCGAATGGTATTCACCACCACTATTCGGAGGATAAGTTCCTGCCGGAGTTCACAGAGGAGTGGTTCCGCAAGGCTTGTGCCGATGCGGGTGTGAAGTACGATGAGGGGATTCTCCCTGTGATGTTCGACCCCAATGTGATGGCCAAACGTACCAACCAGGCCGCAGGGCAAGATTTGGTGCTGACATCAGCCGGCAACTATTATGAGGGTGTGACCCAAGCCGAGGCTGAGGCTTACTATGCTGCGCACAAAGACAACTCGCCCGAGCCGCTGTGGATTGGCTTGAATAGCAAGTTGGTGAAGGAAGACGGCGTAGTGAAAGAGCGTGTATATAAGGTAGGCGGTATGTACGGTGAGGCACTGAGCAAGGTGGTTTTCTGGCTGGAGAAAGCATTGCCCTACGCTGAGACTGAGGAGCAGAAACTCGCCATAGAGAAGATGATTGAGTTCAACAAGACTGGTGATCTGAAGACCTTCAACGAATACTGCATCGCATGGGTGAAAGACCTGAAGAGTCAGGTGGACTACGTGAACGGTTTCACAGAGGTGTACTCTGACCCGCTTGGCATTACGGGTGCGTGGGAAGCCATGGTGAACTTCAAAGACATTGAGGCTACCAAACGTACGTCTATCATCTCTGCCAATGCTCAATGGTTTGAGGATAACTCCACTACCGACAAAAAATATAAGAAAGAAGAGGTAAAGGGCGTGAGTGCCAAGGTCATCACGGCGGCTATTCTCGGCGGCGACTGCTATCCTGCAACGCCTATCGGCATCAACCTGCCCAACGCCAACTGGATTCGCAAGGAGTATGGCTCCAAGTCGGTGACTATTGACAACCTGATGCACGCTTACAACGAGGCGGCTAAGGGCAATGGTTTCAACGAGGAGTTTATGATTGACGATGCTATTCGCGAGCAATATAACCAGTATGGTGCTATGTGCGGCGACCTGCATACCGATTTGCATGAGTGCGTGGGTCACGGTTCGGGCAAACTGATGCCGGGTATCACCAAAGATGCGCTCAAGGAACATGCTTCTACCATTGAGGAGGCGCGTGCCGATTTGTTCGGACTCTACTATATGGGCGACCCGAAGATGGTGGAACTGGGTCTTCTGCCGAATGGCGATGCCTACAAGTGCTACTACTATCAGCAGATGATGAACGGGCTGATGACACAGTTGGTTCGTATAGAGCCGGGCAAGAATGTGGAAGAGGCGCACATGCGTAACCGTCAGTTGATTGCACAATGGGTGCTCCAACACGCAACGAACAACGAGGTGGCTATCGTAGAGCGTGACGGTAAGCATTATCTGCAAATCAATGACTATGAGGGTGTCCGTCGTCTGTACGGTGAGTTGCTGCGTGAGATTCAGCGCATCACCTCCGAGGGCGATTATGCCGCCGCGGCAAATATGGTAGAGACCTACGCCGTGAAGGTAGACCAAGACTTGCACCACGAGATATTGGACCGCTATGCACACCTCAACCTGGCTCCATACAAGGGCTTTGTGAACCCCGTTTACACCGCCGAGTATGACAAGGACGGCAATATCACCAATGTAACGCTCGACTATACGGAGGGTTATGTGGAGCAACATCTGCGCTATTCACGCGACTACTCGTGGTTGCCCGACGTAAACTAAGTAATAGTTAATAATTAATAGTTTATATGTGCTGAGCAATCTCATGGAGATTGAGTTGCCCATATCGAAGTCTATCGCCAATCGTTGGCTGATGCTTCAGGCTATACACGGAGACGGGCTGATGCCCGTCTCCGCTGCTATGCCCGATGATGTAAGGCTGTTGCATGACGCATTGTTTGTGTTGAAGAGGCGCAAACGGGGCGGAGTGCTGACGTTGGACTTGCAGAATTGCGGGACGGCAATGCGGTTTCTGACTGCGTATTGTGCGCAATTGATTGACTGTGAAGTGATATTGACAGGTGTGAAACGTATGCTGCAACGTCCTATCGGGCAGTTGGTAGGGGCTTTGCGTGTGCTCGGGGCAGAGGTGGAGTATATGGAGAAAGAGGGCTTTCCGCCTTTGCGAATACATGGAAAAGCACTGGATGTTGCGGATAAGGTTGTGGAGATGTGGCAGCCACAATCATCGCAGTTCGTGTCGGCATTGATGATGATTGGGGTAAGGGTGCGGACAGACTGCACATCACCATATATAGAGATGACGCGGAGGCTGATGGAGGAGTATACGGCGCGGGCAGAGGACTTTGAGGTGGAACGTGATTGGAGTGCGGCTGCATTCTGGTATGAATATGTGGCGTTGTACGGAGGTGAGATTACATTGCACGGACTGAGTATGGATTCACTGCAGGGGGACAAGGCTGTGGTGAAAGTGTTTGAGCAGTTGGGAGTACTATCCTATAACTATCCTCTAACCATCCACCTTGCAAAACGCACGGACGATTTCATTT
The DNA here is from genome assembly GCA_002440265.1 of Bacteroidales bacterium UBA6340. GTDB lineage: Bacteria > Bacteroidota > Bacteroidia > Bacteroidales > Paludibacteraceae > Colicola. The sequence goes on from DJSG01000067.1 coordinate 43,871, forward strand.
TGCCGCGGGCAATCAATGTGGATTTCACCGACATTCCCGACCTATATCCGGCTGTGGCACTCACATGCGAGCGGTTGGGAGTGGCGTTGCAGGCCATAGGAACTGCGTGCTTGCGGTGGAAAGAGTCGGACAGGTTAGACGCTGTGGCGCACCATTGTACCTGCTCCGACCACCGAATGGCAATGGCACTGATGGTGGCTGGATATGAGGTGGACGATACAGAATGTGTGAGTAAGTCATATCCGCAGTTTGTCAGTCAGTTATGCAAATTACGACAATAGTTCCGAGACGTGGTGTCAATGATGACGGCAAAGGCAAAAAGTATGCCTTGCACAAACTGGTTTCTGCTGCCGATACGGAGTTTGTATGGTTGCAGGATGACGATGTAGTGCCGCCTGTTGCGACTCCGGAAACGGATGCTGACTTGCTGATATTGCCGCTCCGCATGGAGTCGAAGCATACAAATCCGACATTTTTAGAGCGATTGCAGATAGCGGAGTACGCTGCCATCCAGCAACTGACAATAGAGACTGCCCGACAGGGCAGGGCTGTGATGTGCAGCGGTGCGAATATGATTGTGCGTCGGCAGCGTTGGCTGGAGTCATACGAAGACTTGCATTTGGATATTCCAAGCGGTGATGATATGTTTCTGTTGGAGTCATTCAAGCGCAGGGGACTGCGTATTGAGGTGGCAGACAAGCCGGAATATACGGCGGTGGTGCGTCCTGAGAGTACGTGGCGGGGCTTTTGGAAGCAGCGTATGCGTTGGGCGGGTAAGGCACCGCACTATACGGATAAGGACATCATTCGCTGCGGGGCAGCGGTGGCAGTGGCGAATGTGCTACAGGTGCTGTGTCCTGCTATATTGGTGGTGAAGTTTCCTGTTGAATACACTATGATAAAAAAGAGAGACCCGAAAGTCTCTCTGTTTACTGCAATTTTCTTGGAGTTGCTATACCCGTGGTATATGCTTGTCTGCCTCGTGGGCGGACTACTCCGTCGCTCGTGGTGAGTGCGCGATTACTCTTGTTCCTGCTCCTCGTCGCCGTTGAACTCAGGTACTGCAGCAGCCTGTTGCTCAGCGTCGTAAGCCTGTTGCACCTGTTCGGTGATGGCACTCTCGTCATCGGCAACGACCTTCTGACCTTTCTTAACGCCTACGGCCAAGATGCTGAGTACCACAATGATACCTGCCAATGTCCAACTTGCTTTCTCAAGGAAGTCAGCCGTCTTGGGTGCACCCATCACTTGGTTACCACTTGCGAACCCTGCAGCCAAACCGCCGCCTTTGCTGTTCTGAACGAGAACAAGCAGAATCAGCAATATCGCTGCTATCACAATCAGGATTGTAAATAGAATGTACATAATATCTTTGTTTTTAAGTTTATCTTTGGTTAATTAGCCCGCAAAGGTACTATATTTTTTCGGACTATGCAAATTATTTTACCATTTTGCCACCGTGTCGTTGTAAATACTCTCCGCTATCTCAGTAATCATGGTGTTGCAGAGTTCGTCCTGCACTTCATCAAGCATACGTGATGAGTCGAAAGTCTGGTAGGCAGAGTACGTCTTTTCGAAACTCTCTTCGGGGGCTACGTTGTTGGTGAAGCGCACGCGCACAGTGAGTGTGAGTTTGGTTTCAGCGGCATAACTATCCGCGGACACCGCCATAGGCGTGAGTGTGTAGCCTGTTATCTCGCCCTCCAACTCAAGGTTTCCGCCGCGCCGCAGTACCTCAAGACGTGTCTGCCGCTGGTAGATGTCGCGTATGGCATCACTGAGGTTGTTGCTGAGCGGTGCATAGACCAAGGCGGCATTGTTGGGGAAGTCCGCCACGGAAATGCTGCGGGTCTTGGAATAGTCAATGCCGGCACCGTTGAACTTATAACTGATGCTGCAACCGTTCACGGCTATCGCAAAGGCGAGTAAAATGCTTGTTTTCAGCAGGTTGTGCATAGTCTTACAGGTTATACTCTTTGATTTTGCGGTAGAGTGTGCGCTCTGATATGTGCAGTTCGGCTGCTGCGGCTTTGCGGCTGTCATTGTTGCGTGCCAATGCCTGCCGGATACTCTCGCGCTCGATGTCCTCCATGGTGACGGGCTTGGTGGCTTGGGCAGGTTGTTCTGTGACCACTTGTGCCTCTTCGGGTTGGTGAACCATGCGCGTGGGAGCCTCGGCGTGCACCTCTTCTACGGGTTCGAAGTCGGAGTGGGAGACCACTACATCGGTGTTGCGATGGGCAGGCTGTGGGGTGCCGTTGAGGAGCCCGTTGAGTTGCTGGCGCATCTCGGTCATGTCGTGCTTCATATCAAACAGTACCTTATATAGTATCTCGCGCTCGTTCATGAAATTGTCGCCCGATGTCTGCGGATGCAGAAGCGTGAGTCCGCTCTGCATCTCATTGGCAGGCAGGTACTTACGCAGCGTGTCTGCTGTGATTTCACGGCTGTGCTCGATGATGCTTATCTGCTCTGCCACGTTCTTGAGTTGGCGGATATTGCCGTTCCAGTAGTAGTTTTTGAGCAGTTGCGTCGCCTCATCGGTCAGGCGGATGGGCGGCATGCGATACTTGTCGCTGAAGTCCACCACGAACTTGCGGAAGAGCAGGGGAATGTCATCTTTGCGCTCGCGCAGGGCAGGCACTTTGATTTCGACCGTGTTGAGACGGTAATAGAGGTCTTCACGGAACCGTCCCTCGCTGATAGCGCGTTTCATGTCGAGGTTGGTGGCAGCGACTACGCGCACGTTGGTTTTTTGCACCTGACTGGCACCCATGCGGATAAACTCGCCCGTCTCAAGGACACGCAAGAGACGCACCTGGGTTTGCAGTGGCAGTTCGCCCACTTCATCCAGGAAGAGCGTGCCGCCATTGGCTATCTCGAAGTAGCCTTTGCGCTCGGCTTTGGCGTCCGTGAAGGCACCTTTCTCATGCCCGAAGAGTTCGCTGTCAATGGTCCCCTCAGGGATAGCACCGCAGTTGACAGCGAAATACGGTCCGTGTTTGCGGGCGGAGTAGGCGTGAATGATTTGCGGGAAATGCTCCTTCCCGACGCCACTCTCACCTGTAATGAGTACGCTGAGGTCGGTGACAGCCACTTGTACCGCTACTTCAATGTCGCGATTGAGCAGGGGACTGTTGCCGATAATCCCGAACCGCTGCTTGATTGCCAATAAGTCCTTCTGTTCCATAGTCTGTTGTCTCGCTTGATGGTATCTGTTAAATTAACGCATAGGCGTAATGTTGCCAAACTGCCAAACAAAGGTACGCAAAATATGTGGATTGTACAACTTTGCCTAAAAATATGCCATGTTCCGTTTTATTGTTCCGACATTCTCTCGGCAATCACATACT
>DJSG01000067.1:47258-70676 GCA_002440265.1 Bacteroidales bacterium UBA6340
ACATACTAATATCATACTCTTGTCCCGATGAAGTACTGATGAAAAAAGATAAGAATACGGGTTAGTTTTCCGAGTGTATATAGATGTCTTGGATGACTTGTGCGGCAAGTGTGAAGCCAAAAATGGCAGTGATGTGGGCGACAGTTCCGTTGATTTGCGCTTTGGAGGTGCACCACTCGTGGTTGACCAATTCGGTTTTGCCCAATGAGGTGGTAGTTCCTTCGGTTTGCTGCAGTTCTTTCAGTCGTGTTTCCGACACTTTGGGGCACATGCAGTGCTCCGTGCCGCAGGAGTGATTGACTCCGCGGTTGGTGAGAAGTTCGTCGCTATAGACACAGCGGAAGCGTCGTGCGGGGAATTGCTTGTCGCGTTTGAACCGTTGCCGGAGGGCACGTGCCAGCGGGTCGCCTGTTACCTTCCAGAACTCTGCCACGTGTATGCGGGTAGGGTCCATCTTGAGTGCCGCTCCCATGGATGAGAAAAGCGTGACACCTTTGAGGCGTGTGGCGGTGAGGATAAGGTCGGCTTTGTCCTTGAGGGAGTCGATGGCATCGATGATATAGTCGTATTGCTCAAGGTGGTACTCCTCGCGTGTTTCAGGGGAGTAGATACCCTGTATGGCGGTGATGTCGGCATTGGGGTTGATTTCCAACAGCCGCTCACGCAGTACGTCGGTTTTGACGCGTCCGATTGTCTTCATGGTAGCCATGAGTTGGCGGTTGACATTGGTGATACAGATGCGGTCGGAGTCCACGATGGTCAGTTGTGTGATGCCTGAGCGGATGAGTGATTCCGCGCACCAGGAGCCCACACCTCCGATTCCGAAGATGATGACCTTTTGGGAGGCAATGCGCTCCATGATGTCAGCCCCAAGGAGCAGTTCGCTACGTCGTAGTATGGCTTTGTTTATGTGTCCCATGTGAATAGTTGCGTTGATAGAGCGGGCAAAGGTACTACAATTTTCTCTTTCTGCCAAATTTGGGTTACCGGTTTGCATAAGTTGATATTTTTCAGTAACTTTGCAGGCTAAATTATTCCGAATGAGGTTGTTTGTTTCATGCCGATTAGTTGTTCCGCGCCTTGGGGTGTGTGTGTTGCTGTGTGTGTTGTGGAGTGTTTGTGCAAGTGGCGAGGTGGTGGTTTTGCGGTCAGGACAGACTATTCGCGGCGAGGTGCTCGTGCACAATGCGGAGGTGATAGTGGTGCGAACCGAGAGAGGTGCGCGCTATCAGTATCCAGTCGCCGAGGTGGTGTCGGTGGAGCAAGAGCAAGCAGAGACGGTTGAGGGTGCAGTGAATAGTAATGGAAAGGAGAAGACAGCCTCTGCCAAGCGCGTGGCTATCCATGCTGGTGTGGCAGGCGGTGCTGCTTATCTGCCGGTGGCAGGGTGGGGCGGCTATACGAGTGCCGACCTGCTGGTAGGGTCGCACAACCTGATGAACAGCCGTGTTTTCGTAGGAGGAGGTGTGGGTGTGCACGCTGCTTTTATGGGAGATAAGCGTTATGCGTTTGTTCCTATTCAAGTGGTGGCACATGTGCCATGGTTGGATAGCCGCCATTCGCCCGTGATGGGAATGGCGTTGGGGTATGGGCTTTCCGTCAGCGGCGGCGCAAAAGGAGGAATATTTGCTGGGGTAGATGTGGGCTGGAAATGCTGTTTTAGAGACAAGTCAAGCCTGTCGGTGTGCGCAAACATGCAGTGGCAACAGGTGTCGGTGCGTGTTGCGGAGACGGTGGATGGCAGTACATATAGCAATTATATCGGTGCGAATATGCTGCTGATCGGTGCGAAAATAGGTGTGCAATTCTGATGGGTATGGGGTCGCAGAAGAAATATCGTCAGACACAAATGAAGCGCACCCGCCGTGTGAGCATTATGCTCAACGACAGCGAGATGCGTGCGTTGGAGAGGTACTGCGAACGCTATACGGTCAGCAACCGCTCGCGCCTTATCCGCGAGACGCTGATGCGCGAGATATTGAAGCGTTTTGACAAGGATAATCCGACGCTATTTGATTGAAATTCATGTAGATATTCTGACGACGCGAGCCGCGTCGTCCCCCATAGTAAATAGCGTTCACTTGTTTTGCTATTATTCTGTCCTCAACTGATATACGGCATCCAGGTTGCGGGCTTGGTCATCGAGGTCGAGACCATATCCGATGATGAACTTCTTGGGTATCTCCTTGCCGATGTATTCGGGGCGTGCGTCTTCGTATTGAAGTGCTTCCGGCTTGAAGAGAAAAGCCGTCAGTGCCACAGATTCCGCGCCGGCATCAAGGAGCATCTGGCGGAAGAAATGCATGGTGAGTCCGGAGTCCACAATATCTTCGATGATAATCACATCGCGTCCCTGCACGGATTCGTAGAGCGGCGTGATGAGGTCAACTTCACCGGTTGACAGGGTGCCGTCGTATGATTTGAGGCGCACAAAAGTGATATCTGCCGGCAAAGTGATACGTCGAAAGAGGTCCGCCGCGTACACAAAAGCCCCGTTCAAGGCGCAGATAAACATCGGGCTCTTGCCCTCATAGTCAGCGTTAATACGTTTGGCAACGTGTTCCACGATTCCTGCGATGTCCTGCGGTGTGAGGAACTCGTCGAAAGTCAAGTTGTTGATAGTAACACTGCGCATAATATATTCTTTCCGGGTTTAATGGTTTTGCGTTTTTTGTTGTGCTGCAGTGCGGATGAAGTCCATAAACAGCGGGTGTGGCTGCAGCACAGTGGAGGAATACTCGGGGTGGAACTGCGTGCCGATATACCAAGGGTGGTCTTTCAAAGCGATAACCTCCACCAAGCCGGTCTGCGGGTTCACTCCTACGCACTCCATGCCTGCTGCTTCAAACTCGTCTTGATAGCGGTGGTTGAATTCGTAGCGGTGGCGGTGACGCTCGCTGATAACTCCATCGGTGCCATATATTTTCGCCACATCAGAGCCTGCCCGCAGTTGGCATGGATAGGCTCCCAAGCGCATTGTTCCGCCCATACCTCCGTGTGTATCCTGCATCTTCCACTTTACATCCTGCATTATGTCTATCACGGGCTGCGGTGTATCGGGGTCGAACTCGGTGCTATTGGCTTGCGTGTAGCCCAACACATCGCGGGCAAACTCGATAGCCATACATTGCATGCCCATACATATACCGAAACATGGCAAATTGTGTTCACGTGCATAGCGCAGCGCGACAAACTTCCCCTCTACGCCTCTGCCACCAAAGCCTGGGGCGACAATGATACCCTGTTGCCCTGCCAGCGCATCCTCTACGTTGGCTTCGGTCAGGTCATCACTCAGTATGGACTTGAGTATCAGTTTCTTATTGTTATATGCAGCCGCAATATGCAGCGACTCGCGAATGGATTTGTAAGCATCTTGCAGTTGCACATACTTGCCCACTATGGCGATGTGCACTTCGTCTGTGGCGTTCTCTATCTTGTCGAGCACAGCCATCCAGTCCTTCATGTCCGGTGCAGGCAGGCTACTGATGTCGAATCCGAGTTTGCGCAATACTACCTTGTCCAACCCCTCCTCTTGCATATTCAGCGGCACCCTATAGATGGAGCGTGCATCGCGCGACTCTATCACTGCGTCTTCCCCCACGTTGCAGAAGAGAGCAACCTTGCGTCTGAGGCCGGCAGGTATGGCATGCTCGGTGCGCAACACCAGCACGTCGGGCTGTATTCCTTCGCGTTGCAGGTCTTTCACCGAGTGCTGAGTCGGTTTGGTTTTCAGTTCCTTAGCGGCAGCCAGATAAGGCACATAGGTCAGGTGTATGCAACAGCAGTCATTGCCCAACTCCCATTTCAACTGGCGCACCGCCTCCAGATAGGGCAGGCTCTCGATGTCGCCTACGGTGCCGCCAATCTCTGTGATTACGAAGTCATAGTTGCCATTCTCGCCCAAAGCGCGGATGACATTCTTTATCTCGTCGGTGATGTGCGGTATCACTTGTACGGTCTTGCCCAAGTAATCACCGCGCCGCTCACGCTCAATCACATGCTGGTAGATACGTCCCGTGGTCACATTGTTGGCTTTGTGCGTGCGGATATTCAGAAACCGCTCGTAGTGCCCTAAGTCGAGGTCAGCCTCGTGCCCGTCCTCAGTCACATAGCACTCGCCGTGCTCGTAGGGGTTCAGCGTCCCGGGGTCAATGTTGATGTACGGGTCCAACTTCTGATTGGTTACGTTGAAGCCTCGTGCCTGCAGCAACTTGCCCAACGAAGCGGCGATAGTGCCTTTGCCCAACGAGGAGGCAACACCACCGGTTACGAAAATATACTTTGTCTTTGCCATTGTTTTGGAAAACGAAAATGCTACTCTAATACGCAGTTACTGGGCTCGTAGTGCCGCCACTTCTCAATCAGGGAGGTCATATCTTCGGGCCACGAACTGTCGAAGAACATCTCCTGACCTGTGCGGGGATGTACAAACCCGATGGTCTTGGCGTGCAGCACCTGACGCGGACATAGCGCAAAGCAGTTTTGTACAAACTGTCTGTATTTCTGCGTCGGTACTCCTTTCAGTATCTCCATGCCGCCGTACTTCTCGTCGGCAAACAGCGGATGCCCTATGCTGCGCATGTGCACACGTATCTGGTGCGTACGTCCTGTCTCCAACTGGCACTCCACCAGCGTGACGTACGGGAATTTCTCCAGCACACGCCAGTGCGTGACGGCATCTTTAGCGGCAGGGTTCTCCTCTTTGTCCCAGATACGCCACCGTGTGCGGTCGCTGTTGTCACGTGCTATGGCGCCCACTATTGTTCCTGCTTCCTCGTCGAAAGTCCCCCATACAAGGGCGTTGTATGTCCGCTGTGTCGTGTGGTCAAAGAACTGCTGCCCCAATCCTGCTTTGGCTGCGGGGTTCTTAGCCACCAGCAGCAGCCCGCTCGTGTCCTTATCTATACGGTGCACCAATCCTATTGACGGGTCATTCATGTCCAATGTGTCGCGGAAGTACCACGCCAATGCATTCAGCAGCGTGTGCTCATAGTTGCCGTGCCCCGGGTGTACCACCATACCGGCGGGCTTATTTACCACCAGCACATCCTCGTCCTCATACACCACGTTCAGCGGGATATTCTCGGGGCGTATTGTGTAGTCATTGGGCTCATGATCCAGCAACACCTGTATCAGGTCGTTTGGTTTGACTTTATAGTTATTGTTCACGGGCGTACCGTTCACCCACACGTTTCCTGCGTCGCCTGCCCTCTGGATGCGATGACGTGACGTACCTGCCATGTGCTCTGCCAGGTACTTGTCTATGCGCTGCGGACCTTGTCCTTTGTCCACCTCACATCTCCATCGTTCAAACAGGTTTTCCTGTCCGAAGATGATGTCTGAATCTTCGTTTATATCCGTTAGCATATCTTGTCCTCTCTACGCAAGAGGGCTTTGGTGTCATCAGAAAAACTCTTCCTCGTCCCCCTCGTTGTCGGTTGTGATGGTTTTCTCAATGTCTTTCGACATCTTTATATTAACGCTTGTGCCTTCCACAACAACCGTGCCACTTTGTGGCATCTGCGAGTACACAATATATAAGTCTTGATTATCTTCCGTAGGCGGCTCGTCATACTCCACGATGCCTAATGTCAGCATGCTGCTTAGTAGCCAACTTCTTGCCTCGTTCAGCGACTTACCCGACAGCGATGGGACTGTCACCTCCGCCGTACCTTGCCCTTTTCCTACCACCAATACCACTGCGCTGCCTTCTGCCACAGTTTGTCCTGCCAAGATGGCATCGCCGTTGACCGTTTGGATATCAAGTACTATGTCTCTGTAGGTCGATGGCTCGTACAATATGTCTGCTGCCGTTAGTCCCAACGAGTTCAGTGTCGCCTTTGCCTGTCTCAGGCTCACATCGCGCATTTCCGGCATCACCACGGGGCGGCGGAAACGTGCATTCTGTACTGCGTACACCACGCGCCCGTGTTTGGCTTTTGAGCCCGCTACGGGGTTCTGCTCCACAATCGTGCCGAGGGGCTTTTTTGTTGAATAGGTCGAGTCCACCACCTCCAAACGCAAATCATCGGCAGCCAATGTAATCTTTGCCTCCTCCATGTATAGCCCTGTAATGTCAGGAACCTCCACCTCTACACCATGCTCTGTGTATCGTTTCAAGCACATCTGTAGCACAACCACACCGATGATTATCACCCCAATGGCAATCAACACATTCGTCAGAACGAAGCCCGTCTTAGTCTCCTTCCAAAAATTCTTAAAGTCCATAGTAGTCAGCCGAACAAGAAAATCGCACAAACTTTGTGCAAAGGTACTGCTTTTTTTGCGCATTTCCAAAAAATGCTGTAACTTTGCACCCGATTTTGGTACGTGCTACCGAATCAACCGATATAAAACTCTAATTTTTAATTTATTATCGTATGAAAAAAGTTTTGCTTATTGCGCTTGTAGCCGTTTGCGCTATGGGTTGCTGCAAGAAATCCGCCAAGGGCGAGGGTCAGTGCTGCAAAGAGGGTGAAAAGACTGAATGCTGCCAGAAGGCTGAAGCAGAGAAACAATGCTGCCAAAAGGCTGCTGAGGCTGCCGATACTACTACCGCAGAGGTAGCAGAAGAGGTTGCTCCAGCTGAAGTAGCAGAGTAATAAGAGAGTTCACCTTAAATTGACGGGGCTGTCTAACAAGTTTGGACAGCCTTGTCTTTTTTTTGCAGAGACACCATTGTCTCCGCAAAAGGGGCAGAAACTCCCTTCACTACCCTCACGGGCAGTATTCATACGTCAAAGAACACGGGCTGCTTACGTCTGCAGCCTACCGGATTCAACACCTTGAATCACGTTGCAAAGATACTACAGATTTCGTGTTTTTGTTGGTAAAGTAGTACCAATAATGCATGCTCTGCGTTCTTTTCTGTACAACATACTGATATATAGGGCACAAACAAGGCTATCCTAACTGTTGGACAGCCTTGTTGTTTTTCTGTTTGCTGTTCTTTCCTCAGAACTCCCAAAGATAGATACCCAACTTTATCTGCCACTGGTCGAAGCGGCCGCGGGTATAGACATCCTTATCGGAGAATGACTGCGCCTGGTAGGGGTTGATGATACCGAAATCATATCCCCCGCGGAGGAAATAACGGTCGTATTGGAAGCCTGCGCCCACGCCCCACGTGACATTCACGCGCTTCAAGGCACGGTCGCCCGCACCTTCAGGATTAGCGTCCTTGCTGTAAGGCTCGGCATTGTAGTGGTTGAGGGTGCTTGCTTGCGAAGTTACACCGTTATCATCCTGAACGTACTCTTTCCCCGTCATAGCGAGCCCGCACTGGATAGTCGGACCCGTGTAGAGGATGAGCCATGTGCGTTTGGCAATCTCAAACTTGTACTGCCAGTCCACAGGGATTTCCAATTGATGGTAGAAACTGCGGGTGCGTGTCTTTGGATAGAGCGAACCCGTATATTTCTGTGCCCAGTCGGTGGAACCTGCGCCAAAGGTGTAGTTGAGTGCCATAGAGAATCCGAAGCCCTTCACGAGGGTGGCATCATACACAAAGCCGACTTTCAGACCATTATATATGGTGGTCGTGCTCAGTTTGGTGACATCGGTCTGCGTGGGTGCGTTGAGACGCGTAATAGGTTCTGCAAAACCCAACTGAAACCCAATGAACTGTGGCGGGGTGCTTTGTGCAAAAGTGGCACTAATGGCAGTGGCGAGTAGCACTACAAGGATGGTTATCTTCTTCATAATCAGATTATTTTCTACGTTTCTTACTGCGAGGGGTAGCAGCCTCCTGCTCCTCTTCTTCGTCGTCGGCTGCGGCAGAGACTGCACCTTGCTTGGGTCGCTCTGTGCGGGCGGGATGGAGGAATATGTCACTCGGTCGGCGTGGGCGTTCCTTCTCTGCCCAGAAGAACGCGCCAAGGCGCGTGTCCTGTTCGGCAATCTGGTCAAGGGGGTACATGGTCCCCGAGGTGGCGGTGGTGAACACCACATGGTGAATCTTGCGGTCCTCGATATATAGTTTCACGAAACTGCTCTGCGTCTTGTTCACGCCGATATAGGTGCCATCGTCCTCGCGCGGGTAGAATATAGTCTCCGCATTGCCGCGCACGTCCACCAGATACACCTCGTTGTCGCGCAGGTAGGCGAACATCTCCTTGCCGCTCAGTTGGTCGTATTCGTTGTTCCCCTCGCGCTTGATGGCAATGGCGTTGCCCGTGCCGTGGAGGTGGTCAAGACTCTCGTTGCGTATGTGTATATCAATAAGGTCAGCGGATATCTGATTGTTCTCATTCCAACAGACAGGGTTGCCGAACAAGGTCATCACCGAGTCGCGCCCATGATAGCGCATCGAGTCGCACACCGCCTGCACGTCCTCGCGGTAGATACGCACATGGTAGAAAGCCCGCACTTGCCGGTAGGCGGTGTCCTGCCACAACGTGTCGGGCTGTTGGGCTTGCATCACCGAGTCCACCATGATGCTGTCGCGCGGCAGCAGCGAGAACACTCGGTATGGCACCTCCTCGGTGTAGAGGGTGTCTGCGTGGAGGTAGGTGTAGTTGAGCGAGTCTGACCAATCCACCATCATCGCGCTGTCAGTCACATACCCGTGCCGCCCGTCCTCCCACATCTCGCTATACTGCCCGTATAGGCTGAGGTGGTTGATGGAGTCGTGGGTGGCGATGTTGCCGATGCTCTGCCCATAGCCCGCGAGTTTGTCGTAGTAGATAGTATCGCCCGTGAGCGTCTTGCCGTCGTTATGCACAACCCGCGAGCGGTTGAGCAGCATCGAGTGCTCGGTCTCGGTGTTGTACCAGCCCTTGGTGGAGTGGATAGTGGTCTCCTGCTCATACACAATCTGCGTCGGACCCACGAGGTCGGCGCGATGGGTGTCGGTGTTGTAGCACAGCGTGTCGGCGGTGAGCACGAACTTCGGATTGACCAGTCGTACCTTGCCTCGGAAAAGAGACTGGTAGTTGTCGGGCGTGTATTGCCCCCAACGTGAGGTGAGGGTGTTGAGGCTGTCCCGTATAGACCCGCCCGAGAAGTAATAGGCGATATTGCGCTGTCGGTCGTAGTTCAGACTATCCGTGGTGAGGGTCGTTTGCTGGTGTATCAGCCGCACACGACGGCGTAGGCGTGCCATACGCGTGTTGCCGTTGTAGAAAAGCACGTCGCCGAAGCCCTCAATGCTGTCGCCCTGCACCAGATGCACATGCCCGAAGGCGTGAAGCGAGTTCTTCTTGTCGAAGAAATACGCCGAGTCGCAGTACATCAGTGCCGAGTCGTGGCGGAAGCACACGTTGCCCCGCAGTATCTGCGCGTCGGGCAGCCGCTTCTCGTCGAAAGACAGCGTCTCCGAGTACTCCAGATACACCATCGAGGTCTTCGCAGTGTCCTTGGGCATCGTCTCCTGCGATGTCTGCTCTGCCGCCAACTCCCGCACAGCCTCCTGTGCATAAGCAACAACGCCCATACACAACAGTAAAACAGCAATATAACAACGGGGTGCCGACACCTTAATCAACAGTGGGAAATGACTCAATTACGCAATAAATCGTACATCGTAAATTCGTAAATCGTAAATCCCTTAGTGTACCCAGTTCGGATATTGGAAGTCGCACCCGCGCCATGCAGGGTCAATGACCACATACACCTCTTTCTGCTTGTTGCGAATCCACTGGTCGATGGTCTCGGCTCCCAACTTCTGCTCCAGCATACTGCGTATCACTTGGAAGTCGTCCGTCAGGTTGGCTTTGTGGGCACCGCGCTTGGTCTTCAGGCGCACGATGGCGCACACCTCCTTGTTCTTCGTGCGGTCCATCATCACAAACGGCTGACTGACATCGCCTTCCTGCATAGCGTATATCTGCTTTGCCACCTCGGGCGGCAGGTCTTGGTACTCAAACTTGCTCGCACCCGTGTTGGCATTGGTCATCAAGCCGCCGCTCATCACCGTGGACTTGTCCTCCGAGAAACGCGCCACTGCCGCTTCAAACGGCATCTTCCCCTCCACTAATAATGTGCGGATGCTGTCCAACCGCGCAATGGCATTCTGCTTGTCCTCGTACGACACGCGCGGCTTCAACAATATATGTCGGCAGTTGATGCGCTCGCCTTTCTTCTCAATCAGTTGGATAATATGGTAGCCGTACTCCGTCTGCACGATACGCGACACGCGCTTCGGGTCGCTCAGATTGAATGCCACATCGGCGAACTCCGGCACCAACTGCCCGCGACCTACGAAACCCAACTCACCGCCGCGCTTGGCAGACTCCGTGTCCTCCGAGTACAGCCGCGCCAGCATACTGAAATCCGCCTGACCACTCATCACGCGCTCTGTGAACTCACGCAACTGACCCTTGATACGCTCCGTCTCCTCCATAGGCACGGGCGGTTCGATACTCAGCACCTGCACCTCCACTTGCGCCGGAACCATCGGCAGCGAGTCTTGGCTCAGACTGTTGTAGTAGCGGCGCACTTCGGCTGGCGTCGGGTGAATCTTCTCCGTCAGTTTGCTCTGCATCTGCTGGATAATCATCTGGTTGCGCACCATAGTCATCATCTCCTCGCGTATCTCGCTGCTGGTCTTGCGGAAGTACTCTTCCATCTTCTCCTTGCTGCCAATCTGCGAGATGTAGTAGTTCATTCGCATATCCACCTGATGGCTCACCGACGACTCGTTGGCTTCTATCGAGTCCAATTCCGCCTGATGCAGGAACAGTTTCTGTATCGCCAACTGTTCGGGTATCACGCAGTATGGGTCGCCCGCGATGGGCTGCCCCTCATATTGCGCCCGCAACCGCTCTTCCTCCACCTCACTGCGGAGGATAGCCTCGTCGCCCACTACCCAAATCACCTCATCGATGATATTGTCCTGCGCCATACAGGGCAACACACCAACACACACTGCCGCACAGCACAGCAGATGATATACTTTTCTTCTCATCGTTTGCATAGTATCATTTCGCATATCAAGCCTGCAAAGTTACTGCTTTTTTCGCATTTCTGCAAGGTTGTGTGTGTTTCTTGTATGGCAACCGCATCAAAATTGTGCATTATTTCGGGGACGCGGACGCCCCGTCCGCGGTTGGTTTGGCACAAACCGTATGACTATGCTACGCTTGGGGGACGACGCGGCTCGCGTCGTCAACGAACCATACAAGCATTCACATGCCCCGCAAGCCCCTCCTGTAATGGTGAAGGAAATACGCCTTATCGCTGATTTCCTATCGATGTTTTTTGAGTCCTCTCTTTCATTACGCATTGTGCATTATATATGTGGATCTCCGCTATATACTCTTTTTTGAATTCCACTCCTCTGAAGGAGAGGTTTGAGGGAAGTCTTGATGTTATTTATCTGTTATGCCATAGAATTTGAATAACTCGTCTATGCGGTCAATCGTAATCCCTTTTTCAGACAGTCCCTCTTTTCGCTTGTTGTAGATATAGCGTATCATATCTTCACGCTCCCTATCCACTGCCAAATGTATTTTCCGATGGCAAGTGGGACATAAAGGCACATAGTTGCTCAGCACCTCGATACTATTGGGAAAACGATTCGCCACGGCACGCGGAATAAGGTGATGTACCTCTAAATAATTGTGTCGGGTTTCTTTGGACGTAAAATAACGGCAATCCGAATAATCCTCCATAATACAATGGTAATCACTCTCTTGACGAGCAATGCGCTTGAGTGTATTGCTTACCTCTCTTGATGTTTCACAGCCCTCATTATCTGTCGGGTCTATGATGCCTATTTTCTCTATATCTTTCTGTGTCAGGTTGCGTTGCGTATGGACAGGAAGCGTGTTTTCCTTGATGTCATACAGGTCGCGGTAAATAACCTCGAAAACACTATGATACGTATTGAGAAAGTTCCTTACCCTGCTTTCGTCTATGTCATAAAAGATATGGTACGAATGCAGCAAAGTGGATATAAACATATCATAATCCGTAATCTCATTTTCTTGGAGTGTCTTGCACAAGAACAGCACCCACGTGGTTTCCAACAATGTACCTGTAGTAAAGTTTCCGCCACTTTCATACTTCTTAGCCAACAGATTGCGTGTTTTGTCCGTGCAAGATACAACATACTTTTTCAACTCGTCCTTTTCTTGTCGGGATGCATTATGGAACTGCCGCAAGAAATTGATGTCGCTGCTATATGGCTCCATAAAATTGGCAATATAGAAATAGTCTTGTTGCATCAGTTCTTCCTTAGGTGCTTCTTTCCGGATACCCTGTATTAGGAAATCGGTTTGCAACCGAAACAACTCCTGCACGCTATATCCTACATCCATACAATAGGTAAATAATTCCTCGGTACGGCGACTCAAATAATTGGGAATATCGTAGAAATATCCGGGTATGATTAGCAGGAAACAAAGTAGTTTTTGTTCTGCAAGCGTTAATTCATTGTCATTCAACATCTGCGCAAAGACAATGCCGCGCTTGGTCTTATAGAATACACCGTTTTTCTCTTGAAACAACCATGAATTGCGCATGCGAACCGTATGCTGTTTGTTTACCTCTTGTCCTGTTCTTTCGTTTCGCAAGAAATCACTTCGGTCTTTTCCCTCCTCGGTCTCCAAACAGATAAAACCTTTGGCAAATCCGTTGTATGTAGAACCTCGCTTGCCAAACAGCGTCCGATAATTGGTATTGAATATCTTTAAGGGACTACCAAAATCATTTTCACCACATCGGTAGTATTTACCGGCAATGACATCGGTTTTGCTGATGTATTGGTAGTATTCCAACAAAGTAGCAAATTCCATAGCAAATTATTTTACACGACAAACAAACAAGTACTCCTTGTGATTAGGCATATCGGTTTTACCTGCATTAAAACTGCGATAGTCTATATCAATCTTTGACGCCTCACCTCTTGCCGAAAGAATACGCATTATTTCTTCCTCTTGAATTTTGTTGTTAGAGGCTCCGCTTCGTGCATTATAGGTATTGTTATAGGACACAATTATTACACGACATCGCAAAGAAGAAACCAAACTCTGAAACAGCATAGGAGCCACAGAACGGGAATAACCACTTTTCAGGTTATCCCGTTTGAATTTCATAGAATTGCCTTCAAATTCTGTCGGTTTATTCCAACGTGCAAGATTTTCCAACACATGGTAGAAATTGATGTATTGCCGTGCATTGTATGGTGGGTCAAGATACACAATATCCGCTTGAATACGTTTTGCCAATTCGTTGGCATCTTCATTGAATATCTGCGCCAATGCAGTCGGGCGCAATGCTAATTGAGGCAAGACAAAACGAGTGTCTTGCGGTTCTCTGTTGAGAAAAGACTCAAAATGCCCGACGGTGTTGGCTATCTTGTCTGTGGTATAGAGAAGAGAAGTAAGTAAGATGCAATACTCCCGATAAGACAACTGCGGTTTTATCTGTTCCAGATAATCCCGTATGAAACCTATCTTCTTGGCATCGTTGCAGGAAAAGTATTTCCCGCCATAGATGGTCGAAAAATAATTCTCGTTGATATCCTCATAACGTATGGTATTAAGATAATCAAATACGCTGTTGAGTTTGTCCGTGTATACCTCACCTTCTCCCATCCAAGCGGTATAAGCAATTACGTTAGACAGCAGAATATCATTGACAATAACGGGGTGCCCTTGTTTGGCGAACTCGTATGCTACGACACCTGTTCCGCCGAATAAATCGGCAAAAGAAAAATCGTTGCTACCTACAGATGTGTATGCCGCATCCACAATATACGGCAATAATTTCGTTTTGCTGCCGATGTAGCGTCTGTTGTTGATATTTAGATTATTCATATTCGGGTACAATCAGAATTTCACGCTCTCCGTCTCGCTCTTTCTTGTTGTAATAGGCTCCTCGGTAGTGGAAGTCAATATCAAATACCTGCACGTCAGTATGCCAGTTTATCCAATTACATAGCGGAACATTCTTGCATTGCCCTTTTGCTATCATATTGGATAAGGCAAATGGGATATGTTGCTGCATCATTTTGTCCAATAATAACAATAACTCTTGCTCCGTTTGTAAATTCCATTTGTAGGATTCATTATAGACAGCGTTTGTAATTAAGTAGGGAGGATCTGCATAGACAAAATCAGCCGAGAAAATAAGGTGTTGTATTTCTTCGGAGCGAAAGTCGCCGCAGATAAAATCGGCTTGTATGGATTGGACGCGCTCAATATAGGCTTTCAGTTTGCGGATATTGTTTTTGTTCAAATCCGTTTTACCGACAGGGAGATTGAAATATCCGTCTCGGGAGAAACGAATATCGTTGTTAAAACCGTAAACAATGAGCAAATAGAGCAGTAGATTGGCACGTTCACACGTTTTGTCGGGCAAGGCATTGTAGTCCTCACGCAACTGATAAAAACCTTGTGAGTTGTATTCTTTTAATCCATTGTTCCGATGGATTTGGTCGGTCTGTTTCTGGTAATAGAAGGCATACGAATGTTGTGCGGAAAAGGATAAACCGTATTGCAGTATCAAGTTCTCCAAATCACACAGCAAATGGTCGAATCTGCAACTTGCAAGATATTGCAACAGATTGATAACATACGGATTGTTATCTACAAACAGAACCTTTCGGCATGGAGTATTTAAGCCAACCGTCGCTCCGCCGCAAAACAAATCCACCATAGTCCCGATAGATTGCGGGAAATGGGGGAGTATTTGTGGCAAAATACGATACTTGTTCCCTGTATAGTTTAAGGGCGACTTGACAAATGTGTCGAATATAGACATACAAAAAATGCGGACTTGACGTTTGCCAGTTCCACATTCTGAGGCTCTCGCATTGCCTTAAGGGATAGAACCGGCAACACGAAAGCCCGCATCGGATATAAGTATATACACGACATACGCCAATATCTGCACACGGAAGCGCAGAATATAAGCATACAAGATACACTCATACCTTGCAGGCGTTCATTGTTGCTGAGTCCCGACCCCTTATGAAATTTGCGAGATTTCAGAATGTCAGAACAGAGCGTCAATAAACGCTGTTAATAAATATATTTGAAAGGTCGTCTGCCGAGCAAACGCAACCTTACGGGTGCAAAGATACTGCTTTTTGGTGAATCTTGCAAATATAAAATCGTACATGTTTATTAAATAACAAGATAAATCATACATTGTAAATTCATAATTCGTAAATGAAATATGCTCCCGACACAAGTATGTTGTGCATCTCAAAAAAAAAGTGTAACTTTGCAGGTTGTATTGCGCCCGTTTTGGCATAAGAATTGCGGGCGGATAGACAACGATTATATCAACGACAGACTATGATATACAAAATTACTTTTTCGTGCGACGAGGTGGAGGGTTTCCGCCGTGTGTTCGAGGCAGACAGCGAGGCTACGTTTCTCGACCTGCACCGTGCTATATTGAAGAGCGTCAAGTATCCGGACGACCAGATGACATCGTTCTATATGTGCAACGACCGCTGGGAGAAAGAGCAGGAGGTTACGCTTGTGGAGATGGGCAGCAACTTCGAGTACGACAATATGGTGATGGAGTCCACGCACCTGAGCGACCTGCTGGAAGAGCAAGGGCAGCGTCTCATCTACGTGTTCGACCCGATGTTTGAGCGTTGTTTCTTCGGCAACCTGACGGAGATACTGCCGGGCACCTGCGACGAGGTGAAATGCGTGGAGTCGAAAGGCAAAGCACCCAAGCAGTTGCAGACCGAGGACGCGATGGACGCACTGACGGCCAAGGGCGGCAAGGACGACCTCGGATTGGACGAGGACTTCTACGGCGACAGCCAGTATGATGACGGTGACCTTGACGCAGAGGGCTTCCAAGACCTGAGTTTCGACGACGGGTCGATGTTCTGATGCCGACATTGGTGGTCATATTGGGACCGACGGGTGTGGGCAAGACGGACGAGAGTCTGCGTCTGGCACGCCTGTACGGATGCCCGATAGTGAGTGCCGATTCGCGCCAGATATACCGCGATTTGCCTATTGGTACGGCGGCTCCCACGCAGGAAGAGCAGCAGGAGATACGCCACTATTTCGTTGGTTGCAAGGTACTTACGGAGACATACAGCGCGGGTCAGTATGCACGCGACTGCTTGGAACTGCTGGAGGAACTATTCAAGACGCACGACCATGTAGTGATGGTGGGGGGGAGTATGATGTATGTGGACGCCGTCTGCCGCGGATTGGACGATATACCGGAGGTGCCGGTGGCGGTTCGTGAGGCGGTACGTGCTGATTATCAGCGCAACGGGTTGGCGTGGTTGCAGGCGGAAGTGGAGCGGTTAGACCCCGATTATTGGGCGGAAGTGGACAGACAGAACCCGCAACGGCTGATGCATTGTGTGGAGGTTTGTCGGGTGAGCGGGCAGCCGTATTCGGCGTTTCGCCGCAACGGGAAGCCAAACCGGCAGAACAACACCGCGCGGGGGTTTGATATAGAAGAGGTGATGATAGAGCGTCCCCGCGAGGAACTGTACGACCGTATCAACCGCCGTGTGGACAAGATGATAGAGAGGGGGCTGCAGGACGAGGCAAGGCGTGCTTTCGAGATACTGAATATATCGCTTGACCCGCTGCCGGAGGGTGCGGAGGAAGTACTTCCGAATAGCGTTAACACGGTGGGATACAAGGAGTTGCTGCGATATTTCCGCGGCGAGTGGACGCTTGACCGTGCTGTGGAGATGATAAAACAAAACAGTCGTCATTATGCCAAAAGGCAGATGACATGGTGGCGAAACAAGCAAAAAACGATATGAAGAAGCAGATATACATACTTTGTGCCCTCGCGGTGATGGCGGTCGGGTGCAAGAAAGTGACGGTGGATTTCACCTATTCGCCCACGGAACCGCGTGCAGGTGAGGCGGTTACGTTCACCAACAACAGCAGTGCGGGCGAGAAATGGGACTGGAACTTCGGCGACAACAGCACGACCACCAGCAAGAATCCCCGCCATACCTTCAAAAAGGCGGGCACGTACCTCGTTACGCTGCGCGTGGATAGTGCTAAGAACCAGACGTGTAGCAAGTCGGTGACAGTGTATGACACCATACCGACTTTCGTGGCATCGTCGGACTCGATTACGCACTACACCGACGTAACTCTCACAGCCAATATCTACAACCCGTATTCCTATAACTTGCAGTATCAGTGGACGTTACCCGAACATTGCGTGTTGCAGTCGGGTACCCTGACAAGCAGTGCGGTGACGGTGTATTTCACCACCTACGGGCAGTCGCAGCAGGTGCAACTCACCATCACGCAGAACGGCGTGCAGTATCCCATCAGCCGCGACCTGTATGTGTATGAGACCCTCGCACCTGCGTTGCTGATGTCCCGCACCGACGGCACTATGATGCGCCAACGGCTGATAGGGGAGCGTTTGGAGGACGCTTTGCCGGACACGCGCGACGAGGACAGGCAATTGCTGGCAGCCGTGTGCGATACCGTGGTGGTCTATAACGACTCTGTTTTTGACCTTGCGCGTATGCAGACTATCGTCGGCAGTCCCGTAAAGAGGGTGCAAATGGATAAGATGGCGCAGAAATGGTACTTCGTTACGGCTGACGGATTGTTTGTAGCCAACTTCAACGGCACAAGCACTGCCACATATATCACGCAGGTGGACGCAGAGGCGACAGGTGCGCTGCATATCGACCATGAGCGCAACCAACTCTATTGGGCGACCCCGAGTGGATTATGGGCGATGCCGCTGGTCAAGAGCATGACCAACAAGTTCTCCACCACGCCCGCGCAGTACAACCAAGTGACTGATATAGCGCGTATTGCGTTCAATTCAGAAGCCCGTTAGACCTATGCAACCCGAATATATCTTTGAGACCTCGTGGGAGGTCTGTAACCGTGTGGGCGGTATCTATGCCGTCCTCTCCACCCGTGCCGCGTCCATGCAGCGCGAACATAAAGACAAAGTGATTTTCTTTGGTCCCGATTTGGGCGGGACGTCCGATATCTACTTCAAAGAAAGCAAGACTCTTCTGCGCGGTTGGCGACCGGAAGGCGTGCGTGTAGGG
Source organism: Bacteroidales bacterium UBA6340 (assembly GCA_002440265.1). GTDB lineage: Bacteria > Bacteroidota > Bacteroidia > Bacteroidales > Paludibacteraceae > Colicola. Next base: position 65,233 of record DJSG01000067.1, read on the forward strand.
CGTTGGCAGGTGCCGGGCAAGCCTATCGCTGTGCTGCTTCACTGGGACAAACTATGGGCGGAAAAGGACGCCATCTATGCCCACATGTGGCAGCAATACGGTGTGCAGAGCCACGCTGCTTATGGCGATTACGACGAGTCCTGCCTCTTTGCCTACGCTGTCGGGCAGGTGGCGGAGAGTCTCTATCATCACCTCGGCATGCCCGTAACGGTGATGCATTGCAACGAGTGGCAGACCGCTTTCACCGTACTCTATATCCGTGAGCATTGCCCCCATATCGGCACCCTGTTCACCACCCATGCCACGGGCATAGGACGCTCAATTGCCGGTAATGGCAAGCCGCTGTACGACTATTTCGATGGCTACCACGGCGACCAGATGGCGGCTGAACTCAATATGGTCAGCAAGCACTCCGCCGAGAAGACTGCCGCACACTACTGCGACTGCTTCACCACCGTCAGCGACCTCACCGCACGCGAGTGCAAACAACTCCTTGACAAGCCCGTGGATATCGTCACTCCCAACGGCTTTGAGCATGACTTTGTTCCCATAGGCGATGCCTTCACCGCCGCCCGCAAACGTGCCCGCAAAGCCCTGCTTGCTTACGCCAAATCGCGTGGGGCAGAGGCAAAAGCCACGGATTGGTTTATTGGCACCGCCGGACGGTTGGAGTGGAAAAACAAAGGCATTGATGTCTTCCTTGCGTCTATGGAGCGGTTGGGTAATATGCCTGCTGCCACTTCCAAGGCAAAGCCCAAGCAGGTTCTCGCCTTTGTGATGATACCTTATCTTGACAAGCCCGACTACACCGTCGGCAATGTGCGTGTGGTCTTTATCCCCACTTACCTCAACGGCAACGACGGTGTGCTCAACCTGCCCTACTATGATTTGCTCATCGGATTGGACGCTACCGTCTTCCCGAGTTACTATGAGCCGTGGGGGTACACTCCGCTTGAGAGCATTGCTTTTCATGTGCCGACCATCACCACCACACTCAGCGGTTTTGGTGTCTGGTGCCAGTCGCAGGGCGTGCAGACCATCGACCAAGGTGTAGCCGTCATCCGTCGCACCGATAGCAATCAGGACGAGGTCGTGGAGACCATCTCCGACACATTGCATCACTACTTCTCGCTGAATACCAAGCGGAAAGATGCCATCCGCACCCTTGCGGCAGCCTTGGCTGACAAGGCGGATTGGAAGCATTTCTACCCCTACTATCGCGAAGCCTACGCTATAGCATTGCAACGCGCTTCCGAGCGGACGCGCTAACGATGGTGTATAGCCATCGCCCCCCGTGGTATATTGGGGCAGTAAAAGTACCATTTCCATGCATTCGCGGAGGCACCTTTGCCTCCGCCGAGAGACCGCGGCTTCACCTGCTATCGCGGTTCCCTCCACTACCCTCACGGGCAGTATTCATACGTCAAAGAACACGGGCTGCTTACGTCTGCAGCCTACCGGATTCGACACCTCGAATCACGCTGCAAAGATACTGCATATTCTGAGTTTTTGTTGGTAAAGTATTACCAATAATGCTATAAAAGTATTGAACTCTGCATAAATGTCAGGTTCCTTATCCATTCACAAATCCGATGCGACTATACAATCACATACCAATATGCCTTTTTATAGGCATTTGGAAGGGACTTTTCTTCTTTGGGCTGCGTTTACCGGACAGCAATAATAATGCACACGAAATAGGGGCGATTAGGGAAACAGACAATAACAATGAGACTATTGGTTCAGAAGAAGGTATGCAACAAACGACCAAGTCCCTACCTGCGGTTTCTGATAAAAAAGGAGCCTCTACATACGCATTGCTGCAAGCGCGATATGCCAAGGATTATCCTGATTTTTGGAAGAAAGTGCGCAAAGTATATACATACTGCAACCTTAATGATGAGCAAAAAAACTTTGAGCGAATCTCGGAGTTTCTGCTTTCGGACAAAGAGAACGATATATTCGCATTGATGGATGAGGTGAAAGGAAAAACTAAAGAGATAGATTTGATCAGAACATTCATTAAGTATACTGTAAAATGAAAACCCCTACATTTCTGTTTATTGTAATGATGTCCGTATGTACATTTGGACAAAACCAGTATTGCATTCAAGCCGGGCATCAAGTGAGCGTTATATTATTAGATGAATTAAACTCACAAAGGAAAATATCTTCTCCTTCTGCCATCGTAGCGGGAGATGTCTATGACGATCACGGTCGTAAGGTGTTAATAAGAAAAGGTACGCCTGTGTTGTTACAGGTTAAGTGCCGAAAAGCCTCTCTTTCCGGAGATGTGGGACAGATTACGATTCTACCTGTCAGCACACAAGCGGTCAATGGAAGAGAAATCACGTTTGTAGCAGACGCTATCGTCTTTGAAGGCAACGACAATGCGTATTTTCGTTCTCAAAAGAAAGCAGTTATCACACAGGGGACCGCCTTTGTGGCAAAAATAGGCAACACGTATTGCTTTACAGAACAGCCGTAACAGAAGTAAAATTGTATAGGTATTTTCATCGGTGCTATCGTTTGCGTATCGCCATACATTCGCGTGATTCCGTTTATTCGTTAAGTATGTCCGGTCGCAGAAGAAAATCGTATAGCCCAATAATCTCAACTCCTTCAGAATCGAACCAGCCGCCATGATTGTCACCAACAATGATGATTTTGCGGAAATGGTCAGGTATCCGTACCAAGGCACGTTGCTCCTGCTCCGTTTTCTCGCGTGTAGGCAAGGCATAAGCCGACTGAATATACCACCTTTTTGGGGCTTGATTGACAACAAAATCAACCTCCAAGTTCTTGCGCACCCGTTTGGAGCCACTTTGCTCCCAAGATTCTACCAACCCCACGTCCACAGAGTAACCGCGCAGACGCAGCTCGTTGTAGATGACATTCTCCATAAGATGGGTTTCTTCTTCCTGACGGAATCCCAAGACCACATTGCGAATCCCCATATCCTCGAAGAAGTATTTCGTTTCCGTGCCGATATATTTGCGCCCTTTCACATCATAACGAAGTGCTTCCGCTATGATAAAAGCATCGGAAAGGCAGGTCAGATACGCGAGAATTGTTTCGCGGGTCATCTTTGTACCCATAGAACTGAATGTGTCTGCAATACGCTTGGGATTGGTGGGAGCACCGATGCCAGATGCAAGTACCCGTACCAAGGTACGCAACCCTTCCGGATTGCGCAGGTGATTACGCTCAATCACATCACGTAAGTAGGTGGTTTCAAAAACAGTCTTCAGGTAGTCCTTTTTCATTTCGTCGGTATTCATCAACACTACTTGGGGCAGTCCGCCAAAACGGCAATAGAGATGGAACGCCTCCTGTTTGTCGCCCCCTTGGTATTCGTAGAACTCTGCAAAAGAAAGCGGGTAAATACGAATCTCCCAACCCCGACCGCGAAACCCGGTAATCACATCACGAGAGAGGAATTTGGCATTCGAACCGGTCACATAGACATCCACATTGGACATCTTGAGATAGGAGTTGAGCACATCTTCAAACTCGGTGACCAGTTGTATCTCGTCCAAAAGTACCACGTAATGGTTTGAGTCTGTGATGTGGCTGTCTATGTACTCCAGCAACGTATCAGGATTGCGCAGGCGGGCGTTACGGCGGCTCTCCAAATCCACCTCAATGATATGGGTGGCATCCATACCATGCTCCAACAGGTAGTTACGAAACAAAGTGAATAACAGGAACGATTTGCCACAGCGGCGGATGCCAGTGATGATTTTAATCATCCCATTTCCTTGGGCTTGTACCAAACGGTCAAGATACTGCTTGCGCGGGAACATATTTTATTCGCTTTTTTTGTGATTGGCACAGATATTACGGTCTAAATGACGATTATCTCCAATCATATATACCGTAAACTTGCGTGCAAAGGTACAAAAAATAACAATGCGCACCAATTGTTCGGAGTGTGAAAGTGCCGTTTTAGTCGTTTTTTCCGTGATTTGCACAGATATTGCAGTCTAATATACCCACAAATCTTCCCTCTTTCTACACAAAATAACTGCTGAAAAATGGGTAAAATATCACATTATTTGGACTTATTTTGTGATTATGGATATGATGCCGTAATCATAAACAGCATTTTCAACTGCTTTTTTCTGTATGCAAGGTGATGAGAGTGATTTCGGATGGGCAGTTGATACGTATGGGAGCGGTGCAGCCAATGCCCTCGTTTACATAGAGAGACTGAATGCCATGATTGTACCAGCCGGCGGATTGGCGGAACATAAGGTCGGAGAGAGGGTGTCCGAAGAGTCGTACCTGTCCGGCGTGGGTGTGCCCGCTGAGGGTTAAGGATACGGGAGTCCTGTCCACAATCTCTGCCATCCACTGCGAGGGGTCGTGCGAGAGCAACAGGCGGAAACCGTCCGTACCCTGCAACGCCTGCGGGAGGTCGCCGCTGTAGATAGTGCGGAAGCCCTGTCCGTCGCACGAAGAGTTGTCCACACCCAGTATGGTGAGGGTCTGTGGGGTTGCGGTGTCTGTAGCAGTGAGGGTCTGTATATCTGTGGTGTCGTTGGTGCCTCGATGCAACGTAATGTGCCGGTTGCGCAGGAGTTGCCAGCCGAGGGTGTCGCGCTCAAAAGCGGCGAGGCGTTCCACTTCGGCGAGACGTTGCTCTTCGGGGAGGTGCGAATAGATGAGGAGGTCGTGGTTGCCCAAGACACTGACTACGCCATCGGTAGCGCGGAGTCCGCGGAGGATGCGGGTATAAGGTTGCGCTTCCGCTACGCCCATCGTGACAAGGTCGCCCGTGAAACAGATGAGGTCAGGCTGCAAGGCATTGACAGAGTCCACGACCCGTTGCAGAGCCGCAGGGCGGTCGTCGAAAGTGGAGAGGTGCAGGTCGCTGATATGTACCACTCGGTAGCCGTCGAAGGCAGCGGGGAGGTCGGTGCTTGTATAGTCGGTGCGGTTTACCCACAAGCGGAAACGCCCGAAAAAGCAGCCGTACGCCATCACAAGCCACAGGGCAAGGACAAGGGCGAGGGCAGTCCAACCAAAGGGTGCATACGGTGGTGCGGGCAGGTGGAACAGGCACGCGATTGCCCACCAGATGCCAAAGATGATGTGCGGCAAGGCACAAACCATGGCAGCAAAAACGAGTGCCATTGCCAAGGTTATGAGAAATACTTGCATAGTATCCGAACAAACAATTAAATTAACACTAATAAAAACCAATAAAATCGGTTGTTTCGTTCTCCATTAAAGCCATTAAAGAACCATTAAAACATTAATTACCGTTTGATTAACCACTAATTTTGTATTACAAAAGAACTTTTTGAACATTAATTACCATGTAATTAACCATTAATTTGCATTTAAGGTCTCCGCGGACGAGGCGTCTGCGTCCCCAGTAGCCCCCCGCTATCCTCCCGTTATCCTCCCGTTATCCTCTCGTTAATCACATACTAATC
>DJSG01000067.1:70714-74342 GCA_002440265.1 Bacteroidales bacterium UBA6340
AATCTCATACACTTAACCCGAGGAACTCACGAGGACCTCCCCTAACCCCTCCTTCAAAGGAGGGGAATGAAATTAGATTCCTCGGGGCGGTTTATTACATTCCAGGGGGTGGTCCGGGGGGCGGACCGGCGGGAGGTGTACCGGGCTTCTGACCACTCTCGAGCATATCCTGGATATGTCCGCCCATGCCCTTGGCTTTGAGGGAGCCCATGCGGTTGAGTTTGTAGGTGAAAGTGAGCAGGAAATACGTGGGCAAGGTGTTGTATTTCCGGTAACTAACGTAGTTGTCGCCGACGGTCTGCACGATATTTTTCTTCTGGTGGAGGAGGTCATAGACCTTGAGGGTGAGGGTGGCGTTCTGCCATGACTTGTCCACAGATGCGTTCCAGATGATTTCATTGATGTCGGTGAGTCCCGTGTAGCCGTAACGCGCCGTGTATCCGCAGTCGGTGGCGATGTTCCACGACTTGGGCAGGTGGAGGGTGAGGTCGCCCGTGACAGACCAGTTGAGTACGTTGCTCAGGCTGTTGATATTCAGCGTGTTCTGCGTGCGCGAATAGGTGATGTTGCCGCGTAGTCCGACGTCCACTATGCTGTGTGTGAGGCGCAGTGCCATGTCCTCGCTGACCTGCAGGTTGCCCGTGCGTGAGGTCTCGCCGCGGAGCATCGTGCCCGCGTCAATCATCTGCCCGATGTCTGCGGCGGACTGCTCGCGGAGGATGTAGCCCACCCGTTGGTTGTAACTGACGGCGGTGCGGGTGTTGAACTGCATGAGTTTGTTGGCGAAGGGGGTGTTGTACATAAAATCCGCGCCGAGATTCCACGGGAGAATGTCGGCGTTGACGGTCTGCTGGTAGAGTTTGCCGGTCTCGTCGTAGATAGAGTTGGCGACGAGTGCGTCTTTGGTCAGGGTACCGCGCATACCGGTCATGATACCGGACATGCGGTCGGTGTTGAAACGCGAGTACATGACCATGAGGTTGTGTTGGAAAGCGGGTTGGAGACTGAGGTTGCCGACGGTCTCGGACATGGCGTCGGAGTTGTTGCGGACAGGCTCCATCTGCGTGATGGTGGGCTGCGAGACGGTGCCGCGGTACATGATGCGTGCGAACTCTTTCTTGCCGAACTTGTACTTGAACTGGATATTCGGCGACCAGTTCCACTGGTTGTAGAGCGTGTCGCGTGCGAGGATGTCGCCGTAGGAGGTGGTGGAGTGGGTCTGGGTGGCGAGGACGCGTGCGCCGAGTGTGAGGTCGAACTTCTGCTCCACCCAGCGGTAGTTGAGTTCGAGTTGCTCGGTGTAGAGGTGGTTGGAGAGGATATTGGAGTAGGTGCTATCGAACTGATAATCACCGGTTATCGAGTCCATGGAGTATTGGTCCTTGTGCGAATTGCGGTCCTTGCCGGAGACGGTAGCCGCTATTTCGAGTAGGTGGTTGTTGCGGTAGATGGGTTCGACGTAGGAGGTCTTGAGGGAGTAGCTGAGGGCGTTGTTGCCGGATTGGGTGTGCTGGTTCACGGAGGCGCGGCTGAGGAGGTTGTCCCACGCGAAAGTCCGGGTCTGCCCTTTGGTGTTGGTGAAGTCGATGTTGCCGTTGAGCGTCAGTGCCCTGCCCGGGCGTGCGAACTTGTGGTTGTAGATGGCGCGAATGGAGGCGGAGATGTCCTCGGAGAGGCTCGTCTGGTTCTGGTAGCCGTCGTTGATGCGCTCGTCTTCGCGGTCGTAGGTGTAGTAGTTTTTAGACGTGTATTGGCTGTTGGTGTAACTGATGCGGGGTTGGAGAATGAGTTTGTTGGCAGAGTCGATTTGGTACTCCAGTTCGAGTCGGACGTTGGCATCCCACGACTGACTGATTTTGCTTGTGGAGTCGGCGTTCAGGTAGGTGGCGTCCTCTGTGTAACTCTCCTTGTTGGTCTGTGTGCGGGTGTCGTTGTAGGAGTGGTTGAGTGCCGCGTCGCCGCCGAAGAGCAGGGAGGTGGCGGCATCGCGCTTGGTGATGCGGGAGTTGAGGTCGATGTTGGTGTTCACGCCGAGGTTCTCCGACCAAGTGATGCCCGCGTTCTGCCCGCTGAAGGGTCCGCGTCCGCGCCCGGAGCGTATTTCGTTGGTGTTGTTGGCACCGCCGATGATGGTGGTCTGGCTCTCGCCGAGGAGGATATTGGTGAAAAGACTCGCGTTGTAGCGGAAGTCGTCTTGGAAGAAGTGCTTGGTTTTGTCGCCCGCGTTGGTGCCATAGGCAGGGTCGCCGTAGTTGAACCAGTTGCCGTTCTCCGTGACCATGTCTGCGCCCAGTGCGCCGGAGTAGTTGCCGAAGACGCCTTTCTTGCGGTCGCGCTTGAGGGAGAGGTTGATGATTCGCTCGGTGTCGTCGTCCTCGAAGCCCGTGAGTTTCGCCATATCGCTCTTCTCGTCAATGACTTGCACCTTTTCAATCATCTCGGCGGGAATGTTTTTGGTGGCGGCTTGCACGTCGCTGCCGAAGAACTTCTTGCCGTCGATGCGCACGGCTGTCACGCTCTCACCGTTGACGGTGACGTTGCCCTCTTTGTCCACGGTGACGCCGTTCATCTTCTTGAGGAGGTCTTCCACCATGGCGTTCTCGCCCACCTGGTAGGCGGCGGTGTTGTACTCGATGGTGTCGCCCTTGACTGTCATCTCGGCAGCATGCCCGCGGACACTCACTTCGGCGAGGTGCATGACCTCCTCTTGCAGCAGAATGGCAGGCAAATCCAGTTGATTGTCAGGCATTTTGACGGTTCTGCTCACCTCGGTGAAGCCGACGGAGGATATGTAGAGCCGGTACTCGCCTGCGCGGATATTGGTGAGGATGAAGGCTCCGTCCATGTCGGTTTGTGCGCCCTGCACCAGCACAGAGTCGCGTCCTGCGGATGTCTGCGTATAGGAGAATAGCCGGACGGTCGCCATCTCGACGGGGGACTTGTCCGCTCGGTTTAGCACTATACCCGAGAGGGTATGCCCTGTGCCCTCTGCCGCCATCGCGGACGGGCATATCACGATGACAGCCATTGCCGCCACGATGGTGCAAAACAATATCTGTTTGCCTGTTTTACTTGCCTTTTTACACATCTGACTGATTATTTGCTACATCGGTTTTGCAAATATCGTGCCAAACCAGATAGTGTCTTCCCGACGACGCGAGCCGATAAGGAGTTCTACTCATCCCACAGGGCTTCGTTGTCGCTACGGCACTCAGTGTGCTACGCACACCTGCCTTACGCTTCACGTCCCCCAGCCGTTAATGTACTATGAAACATATAATTAACGAATTAGCCATTAATTTTCCACGTAACGTCTCTTTTTGGCTCCATTAAAAGCCATTAAAGAACCATTAAAAAAGGTGGGCAGGGACTCCGTTAATGCGTTGAGGAACATGTAATTAACCAAGAATTAATCATTAATTTTCCACGGATTCCACGGAACGTCTCTTTTTGGCTCCATTAAAGGCCATTAAAAGCCCATTAAAAAGATGGGCAGGGGACTCCGTTAATTGCTTTACCTTTGCAGCGTGAAAGGAAAGGTATCAAAAATTAAGATGAGGAGTCAATAAGAATATGCGGATAAAGATGTCGCAAGGATGTCTTTTAAGTCGGAAGACTTGCAGGAAAA
>DJSG01000041.1:0-4239 GCA_002440265.1 Bacteroidales bacterium UBA6340
CCAGAAACCTATATCTCAATGACGTTCTCTTGACAGACTTTGTAATTCCGGATGGGTTTACAGAGATTTATTCGCTTATGTATGACACTTGCCTTGTCTCTGTAACAATTCCTAATAGTGTAACAGAAATGTCTTTCTATGGTTGCACGGGTCTTAAGAAAGTTAATTATACAGGAGATGTAAAAGGCTGGCTTAGTATAGATATAGATAACCAATATGATAAAAGTAATCCTATCTACTATTCCAGAAACCTATATCTCAATGATGTCCTCCTGACAGATTTAGTAATTCCCGATGGTGTTACAGAGATTTCTACTGCGTTTGCGTATGATACTTGCATTACATCTGTCGCCTTTCCCCATGGCGTAACAAGTATTGGAGATTATGCTTTCAGAGGTTGCACCGGTCTTACCTCTGTTATTATCCCAAATAGTGTAACGAGCATTGGAGACATGGCTTTCTGTCATTGCACAGGTCTTACTTCTATCACAGTGTGTGCCATAACGCCACCAGAGTGCAATGGTTATGATGCTTTTGCAGATGTACCTTATACAATCCCCGTCCACATCCCTTGCGGGGCAAAAGAGGCGTATCAATCCGCTTTGGGATGGAGAAACTTCAAAAACTATATCGAGACTCCCAATTACACATTGGATGTTACCTCTCAAAACGAAGATATGGGTTCTGTCGAGGTTACACAAGAGCCTTCTTGCGACGACAACAAGAGTGTGTTCAAGGCGGTTGCCAACGAGGGCTATCGTTTTGTAAAATGGAATGACGGCAACACCGACAATCCCCGAACCGTAGTTGTCACACAAGATACCACCTTCGTGGCAGAGTTTGCAGAGCAATTGCCGCAATATACCATTACCGCCACCTGCAATTCGCAGCAAGGTACAGTGTCAGGTAGTGGTGTGTATGTTGAGGGCACACAAGTTACCTTGACAGCCACTGCCAACGAGGGATATGAGTTCGCACAGTGGATGGACGGTAATACAGACAACCCACGCAAGATAACGGTAGAAGGAAACGCTACTTATACAGCAGAATTTGCTATTGTTCAACATACTATTACCGTTATTTGCAATCCGCAACAAGGTGTGGTAACAGGTGCAGGGACATACAATTATGGCACACAAGTTACGTTGACAGCCACAGCCAATGAGGGGTACGAGTTCGCACAGTGGAGCAATGGGGTTACAGACAACCCATACATCTTTGCTACCACCGAAGATATCACTCTTGAGGCACGATTTGCAGCCACTACTGCCGTAGAAAACGTATCTGCCGACGGTGATACCGCTGTCCGCAAGGTCTTCCGTGACGGGCAAGTGTATATTCTCCGCAACGGCAAAGTATATACCGTTCAGGGACAGGAAATAAGAGAGCAATAAACAATAGTGCTCTATACCTAACTTACAGGGCGTGCCAAGCGGTTTGGCACGCCCTGTTTGGAGATGAACAAGCGGATAATAAAAGTCGCTTATCTTTTCCACCAATCATCCTCTTGCCCGCTAATCAGGCGGGCAAGTTCATTCATCACCATACACATCGGGCGGGAAATAGGTTGCGGGTTGTTATTTGCGTATGTGCCACGAAAGCAGTACCTTTGTACAGCAATTAAACAAACCAATGATGAAACAACTGATACGAAAAATCTTTCTCAACGAGCACATCATCCTGTGCGTCATTCTCATCAACGCGGCAATCATCTTTGCCCAAGAGAGCGGGGTCAACAGCCGCGCTTTGTCCGTTGCCGACCTTGTCTGCACACTTATATTCATCATCGAGATGGTGGTGAAGCAAGTGGAATACGGTGTCAGGGGCTATTGGCGGGACGGGTGGAACCGGCTGGACGGCACACTTGTTATCCTGTCTCTGCCGTCCGTGGTGGCATTCTTTGTGCCGGCAGGCATGTTGGGCAACTTGTCCGTCCTGCTGGTGCTGAGACTGCTGCGCGTACTGCGTTTCTTTCGTATTATCCATATCTTCCCTAATTTCTCCCATATTGCCAGGAACTTCGGCAAAGCCATGCGCGACAGTTACGGTGTCTTTGCGGGTTTCATTGTGCTGATACTCATTGTGGCACTGGTGTCGTGCGCATTGTTCCGCGATGCGGCACCCGAGTACTTTGCCACACCTATCGACAGCATCTATTCCATTTTCCGTATCTGCACGGGCGAGGGGTGGAACGAGATACCAGACACCATCGCCGAAGGGTCTTCTATTGTTACCGCCCGTTGGGTACGCCTGTATTTCAGTCTGCTGCTGGTGATTTGCAGCATCATCGGTCTGTCGTTGGTCAACTCCATCTTTGTGGACGCCATGGTGAGCGACAACAACGACGACCTCGAGAAACAGGTCAAAGAACTCAACGCCAAGATAGACCAACTCCTATCCCAACAGAAGGATGAGATGACAACGCAACATTGAACAGGGTGCTATTTGCAAAGGGTGGTATATGCGCTCATCAGGCTGTCGTATTGCGCAGGGGTGATATGTCCTGCGCGAAATTCGTCCGGCATAGTCGGCATTTGGGCGAATTGTTCGTAGAGTTGGGATTGCAGGTCATTGTACCAATTATCGAATATAGTGTTGCAGAAATAGTTTAGCATCACGTTATCGGGCGGGTACACCGTATTCAAGGAATCGCGAAGAGCGGCATATCTACTGCTTTTGAAGAACTTTGTGGTAGCAAATTCCCGGTACTTCTCTTGGCTGACTATTTGGCGCAGTCGTGTTTCCTCGCGGCAACACAAGGCATTCACATCAGCCAATACTGCCTGTTTCTGCCGGTCGGCTGCCTGTTGCGCAGCCTTTTGCTCCCACAAGGTATGCCCAAGCAGCAATATACAGCCAAGCAATATGGTGACTATCAGTGCAATGGGGAGCGCGTGCAGCCACTTGTTGCATAGCGTGATGTCACGGCGTAGAGCACTGATGTTACGGTATTTGCGTTGCCGGCATTTTGTGATGATATGCTTGCCGCCATGCACACGTAAGAGTGCCATCAGGTCTGCCAATCGGCAGAAGTCGCTCTGTATATCGTTTGGGGCGGGAGATGCCGAGTCGTCGGTATCGGAAAGTCCGAAATCAATGAGTTTGAGGTTCTCGCCATTGTGCGTGACGAGGATATTGCCGGGTTTGAGGTCATGGTGCACCAACTGCCGTGCGTGCAGATACTCGATTGCGTCAAGCAGTTGCATCATCACGCGGAGACGCTTATGTTTGTCGGGTTTGGTTGCCAGCCAACTGTCCAAGGTCTGTCCGTCCACAGCCTCCTGTACGATACACCGTCCGCAGTCAGGAACCTCCTCCAGCGAATAGGTGGCGGCAATGTTCGGGTGCACCAGTTGGATGCCGAGGCGGAACTCTTTCTCTTGCTGCCGCAGGCAGTCAGTAAGGTGCTGTTGTTCTGCGGGCAAGCCCTTGAGTACGAACCAGCGGCCATAGCGTTTGCCGCGATAGAGCACACTGTGCCGGCGGCTCTGCAACAGACGGATGTCCTGCCATCGGGACGATACGTCTTCGGGCAAGATGAAGGCAGAGTCAGACGTGTCGTTGTTCATATATCTATTTGATTATCTTTGCACTAACCAATCCGTTGCGGCTGCCTGCCACATACGAGACAGGGGCATGCCCTTTGCGCAGGAGATTGTCCAGATACATCGGTTGTCCGATTAGGAAACAAGCCGCGTCGAAGCGGTCTCCCTGTTGCAGTTTGCTATTCTCAGCCACCTCTACATAGAAGTGCAGACCGCCTTCGTAGCGGAATATGCATCGCCTGTTGGGCAGCCATGTCACCTCTACGCGGTCGCCGTTGTTGAGTTCTTCGGTGCGAATACCCTCGCCCTCAAAAGCGTTGCTCTCCACCTCGCTACGCAGGGCAAGGGCGTGCAGATAGGTTTCCCAATCGGCATATCCGAGAAACTGCGACAGCAGGCACAGCGTAGTGCGGCGTGTGGTGTCCGCTCCGTCAATGTAACCCCAAAGGCGTTTGAGCGTGGTGGGCGAGATATTCTCGTGCAGCCGCTCCCAGATGACCCCCGCGAGGAATTCAAAGTCGTAGGGTGTGCGTATCTTGCGCTTCACTTCGCGTTCCATGTCTTGTCGCAATGACAGTATTTCCGGTGCCCGCTTGTCCATAACAGTTCATTTGCACTACAAAGGTACGGGTTATTTGGCGATTGTGCAAATCCATTTTAGTCCTTCGACAATGTCGGCTTAATCACATACTAA
>DJSG01000041.1:4280-37378 GCA_002440265.1 Bacteroidales bacterium UBA6340
AATGTCATACTCTTAACTCGACATGAAGTCGAGTTAAGAGTATGACATTAGTAGTAATAGGTAATGGTTAATAGTTAATAGTTAATACGCAGGTAATGTATAATGTGCAATTTTAACAAGGAAAACCAAACAACCAGACAGCAGACCAAGGCGACCGCCTAACAAATGAGCGTTGTTTATATGCATATTTTTGTGTAACTTTGCAGGCGATAAGAGGTTATTGGCAGCACTATGCGATATTATGGACACATATTAAGTTATCTTCGTTATCTTCTGACGGGGCTCATGGTCCTGCCGATGGGGTTCCTCGTCCTGCCGGCGGGTCAAAGAGCGCAAGCCACTCACGCTATGCGCAGACAGGCGGGAGAGCGAGTGGTGGCAGCGGCAGACAGCATGGATGCCGCACACCTGCTATATTCCGACACCTCGGCTCTCCGCAGTGCCATCCGCACCTTTGACACTCCCGTAGGCAGGCATATCCACCGCAATGCCCTCGCTGCGGCATACTACTATATGGGGCGCAACATGAGCCAGCATGGCGACTTCGCGCGGGCGGCAGACTGCTATATCGCCTGCGACCGTCTCCAGCCCGATGACCCTGCCCGTCGTGGACGGGTGAATGCCTGCATGGCATATATCTGTACCCAACAAAGCGAAGATAGTCTCGCACTCATCTTCAACCAGCGTTCTACCGAGGCTTTCCGCGAAAGTGGTGATACGGCGCGTTACTTGTATGGCTTGCTTTTTCTTAGTGAGAACTATTGCAAACTCGGAGAATACCCTATTGCCGATAGTCTATGGCAAGAAGCACGCGCTTTTCATTTAGACAGTGCATACCAGTTCTATGTATTGGAGACTCGGGGACTTTATTTCTATTACAGACAGCAATATGATTCGGCATTGACCTGTTTCTTGCAATTAGAGGAGTACCCACGTGGCAATCAAAGCAAATGCTATGATTATATGAAGATTGCACAGATATACGAGAGTATCGGCAAGCCGACACTTGCATACCCGTATGCGGAGTATCTTGTGAAACATTCCACGAATCCCGCCCAAATCTCCAATGCCTATTATACACTGATAAACTATGCGGAGCAAACCGGTGACGCGGCATTGCTGGCTACCTATTCCCATAACAGGGAAGATGCCAGTCGCGAGAGGAAGGCACTATCCAGCAGATACGGTGCAGCCGTGGAGAAGTGCAGACAATACATCGCTAATCCGCACCCCGACCGCAAGTGGTATATCATAGTGTGGATTGCCACAGTGCTATGCGGCATCCTGTGCGCCGTCATTGGGTTGTTACGCCACCGCAAACACAAAGCCATAAAGCAGCGAGACATACAAATACGACAACTACACATACAGACGGAAGCACAATCTGCACTGTTGCAGGCACAAACAGACCTTATAGAAAAGCAGGCACTGCAATTGCAGCAGTTGCGAGAAGAATTGAGAGCCAAAGCCGTGCAGGACCTGAAAGGGCAACTGTCCCATCTCCGTTCCTTATTCCCGCAACCGCGCAAGGAATGGGTTTGCTTCGCGGTTCTGCTGAAGGATACGAACCCCACCTTTCTCCACCTGCACAATGCGCTGAAAGAGCAGAATCTGAAAGAACCGGAAATCAAACTGTGTATTTACTATTTGCTCTATCATGAGACAATGCCTTTGACGGAAATAGCAGGGTATGTATGCAAATCGGCTACCGGTATCCGAACCATCAAGAGCCGTATCGCCCATAAATTAGGAGTAACCTCAGCAGGACTGCTCGGTTTGCTGCAAAAGATGGCAATATAAGAGGCACATTTCTGCACCGAAACTGCATTTGTGCACGGCGCAAAACACTAAAACACTGATAATGTGCATATTGCATTTTGCATTTGTGCACGCCCTTTTCTTGGTCAGTACGGTGAAAAGCCGTACCTTTGCAGTCGGAAACGAGACCCATTGTCGGTTTCGCACGTGTAACTAAAAACATTGTTCTTATGAAGAGACTTCTATTTATCTTCGCGCTCTGTCTGTGGAGCGTAGCAGGTAGCACCTATGCACAATGGAGCATAGCGGGTACAGAAATCGTTCTGACCGAAATTGTGGTATTTGGTCCGCTGGATGACAACAAAGAAGAGACAGAAGGAGGTCGTCCTGACCCGCGTCAAATCCGTGCCACACAAGTTGGAAACACTATCACCGCAAGTGCAGACACGGACGCACTCGCCCATGTGACAGTGCGTGACCAAACCACAGGCTCCACGGTTGCCGACCAGGATTTTCTCGGGGTAACCACCATCCACGTTCCTGCCGAAGGTTCCTACACTATCCGTATCTACTCGGCAGGCACGGCTGTAGAAGGGCAATTCTCTGTAAAATAGAGATTGCCCTCTTTATCTGTTTGTATAACGTATAACAAAATTTGTTGAACCAATTAATTGATTCAGGTATGAAGAAAATTTACCTGTTTGTCGCCTTATTGGCGAGTTGGGCTGCAGTCGGAGTACAAGCACAGCAGCAAAAAGTGTTCGTGGTGAACGGAGACACATTGTCGGAGTATGACCATGTTTGTTTGCCACACGATGGTAGTTCTACCATTACGGTGAAGTTCGTAAGAGAGAACTTGGCTAACAAGAGTAACCAATTCTCGTATTATTGGATGACGCTCGGTGATTTGGAGAAAGTGGGTGATGGAGCGGATTCGTCCGCCACTTTCCGTTCTACGGGTTTGGGAAAAGGAGTAGCCCGCTTGAGGTACAACAACAACGGGTGTGGTGCAGTTGTCGATTTGCACATCTACAAGGCGTTTGACCCCAATGCCCTTGGCTTGGAGATAGAAGGTCCCGACTGCCTTATCAAGGGCGAGACGGCGGTCTATTCTGTCCGTCCTGTGATGACGCGCAACCTTGATGACTACATCGGAGTGGACCGCTATTATTGGAACCTGACAGGCGAGAATCGTCCCTCTTTTGTGGACAGTATCATTTATGCAGCAGGAGACGGCAGTGCCGTTACGTTCCGAGTAGGCGATGTGAGTGCAGGTGATGAGGTAGTAGTTAATTTCGGAGACTGCAACCGCGAGCCCGCCAAGGCAATACGCAAGCCATTGGGCAAGATACCCCCAAAGCCACAGGTTTCCGCCGACAGACTATGTGTGCCGTGGGGAGACGGGTATCAGCAAACGGTAAGTGTCATCAACCCCGTTGCAGGGGTAACGTACAAGTGCATTGCTCCATCCCAATGGAAAGTGGAGAAGCACGACTCCGGCACCAATATCTCATTTACCATCACGTTTGACTCTGTCAGTTCCGGAGACTTGGCTATATCTGCGGCATTCAAGGACGAAGAGGCGTGCAGTGAGAACCTGTCGTATGTCCGTGTATCACGCACATGGGGTGATGATGCTGCTTTGGCATATAATAGGAACACATCTGCCACCTGTTGTGCTATGGTAGGGGATGCCAACGGGTATGCGTTCTCCGTGGAGGGGAAAATTCCGACAGGTGCCAATATCTATTGGACTATTCCTAATGGTTGGGATTCGCTGGATAACAACACATTCAGTCGTTTCCGCACGTTCCGTCCTACTGCGGCGGCAGCCTTGACCGACACCCTCAGGGCACGTAGCGAAGAATGTGATGAAGATGTATCCGCAGTATGGATGCCTGTATATGTGAAGCCTGCTGCTATCAGCGACATTACGGTTGACGAGACATGCCTGTCGCCCAACGAGACCTATACTTTCCGCGCAGTACAGAGTGACAATGGTCCGCAGGCAGCATCTTACACATGGCAGGTGAAAGAGGGTAATAACTACGTAACACAGAGTGATTTTACCAGTGATTCTCTTGTGCTGACAGTTACCACCGATATGCAGGCAGTGCGTGTCCGCCCCAACGGGTTGGAAGGATGTGACGGCGAGTACTCAGAGGACAAAACATTGGTATTCAGACCTGCTGCACCGGAAGGAATAGAGGCGGATAGGTGTATTGCAGCAGGTATACAGGATACTACAACTTTGACTTTAAGCGGAGTTATTCAAAACCAAAGTTATGATTGGATACTTCCGAATGGTGTTACGTACGTAACAGGTAACGCGAACAAGACTGAGATTAAGGTCGCTACTGCGGGCATCGCTGGTGATTATGTAGTAAAAGCCTACGGTGCAGGACAAGGTATTTGTGGTAATACGGACACCATTTCGGAAACATTACATATTGCTTCTGTTCAATTTAGTATCAAATCCGAGACGGGACGCAGATACATCAATGTATTTACCGACCCAGAAGTGTTGGAGGATGTAATAACTGATAGTCCGATAGTTTATTATGAATGGTTCTTGAACGATTCATTAGCAGATGAGGCTGTGGATGCTTATGAAACGAATGTACACAAAAGTTTTACCGGGACGATTCGTTTGGTAGTAACATTAGGGAATGGTTGCAAGCAATCGGCAACAATGAACATTAATGATAGTAGCACCCGCAGCAGTTCTAAAGCCTTCAGTTCTACAAGAGAAACAACAGATAGTGACTTTGGTCATATTATAATATCACCCAATCCAAGTAGTTCTATACTGAATGTTACTTTCCCAACTGAAGCAGAACGTTCTGTTGTGCGTATCTATGACATGAATGGGAAATTAGTATTCCGCAAAGTTACAAGTGAGAAGCAGTTGGATATTACTACAACACATTTCCCGTCAGGTATGTACACCTTATTGCTGAATCAAGATGGAGACCCCTGTTCCGCAACATTCATTGTACAACATTAAGGATATGAAAAGTCGTATCATAATTATTCTTTCGTTAGTTATCCTTGGGACGTATGTGCAAGCATACGACTTCAAGGCGACTAATGAACAAGGAGTAGAATTGGCATTCAATGTGCTTTCAGAAGGAAATTCTGTAGAGTTCACATATGATGTGCAGAGTTCTTGGTCAGATGATTTGAACGGATTTGCCCCTGTTTACACCTATCTGACGTGCGACACATTGTACATTCCGTCTGTTGTTAATCATGATGGGAAGGAGTATATTGTAACCCAAATCGGCTCCTATGCGTTTATGGGAATGGTTCCAAAGGTGCGGGTTGTTATAATCCCTGCAACGATAACATCTATAGTTTATGATAGAGGTGGAGTCGCTTTCCAAGGAAATAATCTGCAAAGTATTATCGTAGATAGTGCAAACCTTTATTTCAAAAGTGAAAAGGGTATTCTCTATACTTCTGATATGAAAAGCCTGATTGCTTATCCTGCCCGCAACCCACAGGACACGATTGTCCTGAGAGAAGGCATTCAAACATTGGAAAAGGCTTCTCTCTTAGGAGCACAGAATATCAAGTACTTAGAACTGCCATTAAGTCTGAAAACAATACAGAAAAATGCCTTGAGTGTTATTGATACATTGCATAGTTTGATAATTAAGGATAGTGTAGAAAGAATAGAGAGCAATGTATTGGATTGTCGTGGGCTAGTTCATCTAACCATAGGCAGTGGCGTGCAACTTGTAAACAAATCATTCCTATATTCTGATTCTGTGGTAAACTTGTCATGCAGGGCTGTTGTCCCACCCCAAATCTCACAACATGGTGGTGTGGGGGAATTTTTACAAGAAGTCATAGAACGGGATAGTCGTCTCTATGTGCCTGCTAAAAGCATTGCTGCATATCAACTTGCAGAAGGTTGGAGTGATTTCAAGTACATCTATCCCATAGAGCCGCCTATTGTGGCGGGAGTGGACGAAGCCACGGTGTCATGGGTGCAAAACTTCTCGGCTACCGGGTATGTGTGGACGCTGTATAGCGATGAGGCGCATACGCAGATGGTGATGACCCTTACTTTTGACCAACGGGGCTACCTCACGAGTATTGTCCTTGGCAACGCTGCTTCCGCACCGCAACGGGCTTTGGCACAAGCCGTAGCAGATGACGAGGGCAGTGGCAACAGCGGTAGTGATGGCAATGGTGGTGATGACAATGGTGCCGGCAGCGATTCCGATAGCGAGAAACGTTTTGCAGAGTACTACTCGTTTACCATCAGCAGTCTCAACCGCAATACGCAGTACTACTACACCCGCCAGTCGCTGTCCGACGACCAAGTCATTGACGAGGAGAGTGGCACGTTTGTCACCTCGGACAAGACGGCTACTGATATAGATGCTGCTCCTGCTACAGACGACACTTCCTCTGCTGCCATCAAAATCATCAGCAACGGGCAAGTGTATATCCTGCGAGACGGGAAAGTATATACCACTCAGGGACTGGAAACAAGAGAACAGTAAACAGTAGTGTACTATACCTAACTTATAGGGCGTGCCAAGCGGTTTGGCACGCCCTGTTTGGAGTGGAACAAGCGGATAAGGATAGAGAGGCGATTATTCCTTCCACCAGTCATCAGGCTGACCGCTAATCAGGCGGGCAAGTTCATTCATCACCATACACATCGGGCGTGAAACGGGTTGAGGGTCTTTCTCATAATGGTATGCCCATGGCGTGATTTGCAACAGCCGCTCTTGGGCGCAGGCATAGAAGGAGGTTCCCGCAGGCTTGTAGGTCTTGCCGAAGCCATTATCCCGAATCTCTACAACAGGATAGCCGCCATCTAAGAGTTGTCGCAAAATCTCGCGCTCCTGCTTACTGATAAACGCAGAGACTATCACGGCTCCACGTGCCGCCTCACGCATAACGACTGCCGATTGTTCTGCAAAACGCCGTGCGTCAGCACGATGGCATACCAACGGCAGTTTGCGTGGCGCAGACAGCAGTGTACGCTTGCCGATATAGTCCAATGCAGGTTGCCCTTGTTTGTCCGTCAGCAACTTAGGCTGTATATCTGCGAAGGCTTGCTGCAATGTCTCCTTGTCCTGAGCCAAACGGTAGTCGTGCCGCAGCCCCTGCAAGATACGGTCGGTCGTCCAATTTGTAGAGTGTTGGTCACGGTAAACCGTAAAGCAATCGGCTAACTGCCCTTTGATAAGGCGTCGCTCAGGATTGGCGCGGATATAGAGAATCTTGGTCTGCACCTCTTCGGCAGTGATAGGAACGGTCTCGTTGTAACCACGGGTAAAGAGGGGGGCTTTCTCTTGGTGACATAGTGCGCAGTATATCTTGTTGCAGCCAAGTTTGAATCCCCGCACCACTCTGCCCAGTGTCTCATTCGGAGCAGCATCGAGGTGCAGCAACCCATGAAAATGCTCGGGCATCACTTGGGCATCAATCACCTGCACACTCGGGTGATACTTGGGTATGTGTTGCCAGCATTGCAGTATCTTCTCCCCAAGAGCAGACAATCGCACTCCCACACCTGTGGCTTGGCAAGAGGTACGGTCGTAGTGCCCAACCACCGAGCCGAGCAAAGGCTTATGCCCTCGTACATTGAGTGTTACAAAGAAATAGCCCGATGTATAGTCGGTCTTCGGGCTGCGTTTCAAGGCATCAGGTGTATGAGCGAGCCGGGCATCTATACAGGCTTTGCGCTGGTAGTAGGAGTTTGGCATATTACAGGTATTATGTGGACTTTATCATCACGTTGCTGCGTAACACAATGATATTGTGTGATGATAAAGTTGATATTGTGTGATGATAATTCCATTCACGCCACAAAGATACTCATTTCCATGGAAAAAGCAAAATGACAAAGCGACAAACCTTGCCTATAGGCATTATAATACTATACTCAAGACACACGTATGCATTATTGGTACTACTTTACCAACAAAAACTTCGGAAATGCTGTATCTTTGCAGCGTGATTCAAGGTGTTGAATCCGGTAGGCTGCAGACGTAAGCAGCCCGTGATCTTTGACGTATGAATAAAACAGACCTCCCCAACCCCTCCAAAGGAGGGGCTTGCAGAGGATATGAATGGAAGGATGATTGACGACGCGAGCCGCGTCTTCTGCCATTATGCGAATGAGGACGTCTGCGTCTCAATAACAGTGCCCCCTTGAAACACAAAAGAGACTGCCTAAACTAGTTGTCAGGCAGTCTCTTTATGAAGTCCTTACGGGACGATTGGGTCCCTACGAATGATTACAGGTCTTCGGGGTCGGTGGTGTCGTCGGAGTCGGAGCCTGACTGGCGGGCTTCTTCGGCGGCAGCACGGGCTGCCTGAAGAGCAGCGTACTCCTCGGCGTTGTGGACGGGGATGTTCTGGAACTCGCGCAGACCAGTACCCGCGGGGATAAGGTTACCGCAGATAACGTTCTCCTTCATACCGTCCAGATAGTCTATCTTGCCTTGGATAGCGGCTTCGTTGAGCACCTTGGTGGTCTCCTGGAAGGAAGCAGCCGATATGAAAGACTTGGTACCGAGTGCGGCGCGGGTGATACCCTGAAGTATCTGACTTGCCGTAGCACACATGGCATCACGTGCCTCAACCAACTTCTTGTCGCGGCGGCGGAGACTGGAGTTCTCGTCGTGGAGGCGGCGTGCGGTAACAATCTGACCAGCGCGGAGCGTCTCGCTGTCACCGGCATCGGTAACGACTTTCTTGCCCCAGATACGGTCGTTCTCGTCGAGGAAGTCCATCTTGTCAACGATTTGCTTCTCGAGGAAGCGCGTATCGCCGGCGTCTTGGATTTCGACCTTGCGCATCATCTGACGTACGATAATCTCGAAATGCTTGTCGTTGATTTCCACACCCTGCATACGGTAAACGGACTGTGCTTCGTTGACGATGTAGTCCTGTACGGCAGTAGGTCCTTGAATAGCCAGGATGTCGTCGGGCGTGATAGCACCATCGGACAAAGCAACACCTGCATGCACGTAGTCGCCCTCCTGTACGAGGATTTGCTTACTCAACGGAATGAGGTACGACTTGACCTCACCGAGACGCGATGTGATAGTGAGTTCACGGTTACCACGTTTGATTTTGCCGAAGGAAACTTCACCATCAATCTCAGCCACGATAGCAGGATTGGACGGATTACGAGCCTCGAACAACTCGGTAACACGCGGCAGACCACCGGTGATATCGCCTGCGGTACCAAAGGAACGTGTCTGCGTGAAGAGTGCGTCTCCGACTTTGACTTCGGCTCCGTCAGGGTGGACAAGCAGTGCCTTCACAGGCAGGTTGTATGTACGGAGCACATTGCCTTCCTTATCGAGAATGAGTGCGGCAGGCATCTTGGTCTTATCCTTGGTCTCGGTGATGGTAACCTCTTTCTTACCGGTCTGCTCGTCGGTCTCGGTCTTGGCGGTAACGCCTTCGATAACATCCTGATACTGAATGGTACCGGCTTGCTCGATGATGAGGGCAGCCTTGTAAGGATCCCACTCGCAGACTTGTGTGCCCTTGTCATAGACCTGACCCGGGGTGACGAAGAGTTTGGAAGCGTATGGGATATTGAACTGGGTGAGTACGACACCCGTCTTCTCGTCCACAAGACGCATCTCGTTAAGACGGCTGACCACGATGATGTCGCCTTCCTCGGTGGTGATGGTACGCATATCGTCGATTTCGATACGACCGGCCTGCGGGATAGCGTAGGTGTTCTGCGTAGCCGCGTTACCTGCGACACCACCCGAGTGGAAGGTACGGAGGGTCAACTGTGTGCCGGGCTCACCGATAGCCTGTGCGGCAATAACACCGACCGCCTCGCCTTTCTGTACGAGTTGGCGGGTAGCGAGGTTACGACCGTAGCACTTGGCGCAGACACCGTGTTTCGCCTCGCAAGTGAGCACGGAACGTATCTCAACGGCTTCGATACCGGCGTCTTCGATAGCCTGGCACTGTGCCTCACGAATCTCGTCGCCTGCAGCCACGATGAGGTTGCCCTCGCCATCGTAGATGTCATGGACGCTGACACGTCCGAGGATACGCTGGGTAAGAGTAGCGACCACGTTGTCGTTCTGCTTAACGGCGCGTGCGGTCAAGCCACGGAGGGTGCCGCAGTCCTCTTCGGTGATGATGACGTCGTGCGACACATCGACAAGACGACGGGTAAGGTAACCTGCGTCGGCGGTCTTCAAAGCAGTATCGGCAAGACCCTTACGGGCACCGTGGGTGGAGATGAAGTACTCCAACACGCTCAAGCCCTCCTTGAAGTTGGACAGAATCGGGTTCTCGATAGTCTGACGGCCTTCTGCGGCACCTGCCTTCTGCGGTTTCGCCATCAGTCCACGCATACCAGCCAACTGCTTGATTTGCTGTTTGGAACCACGGGCACCGGAGTCCATCATCATATATACAGAGTTAAAGCCCTGGTCAGCCTCCTTCATGTGCTTCATCAGCACTTCGGTAACCTGTGCATCGACATCGGTCCACGCACCGACTACCTTATTATAACGCTCGTTGTCGGTCATGAGACCTTCCATATAGAGTTCGGTAACCTCTTCGACGGTCTGATTACCTTTGGCAACAAGTTCGTTCTTCTCTTCAGGGATAAGGATGTCGTTGAGGTTGAATGACAGACCTCCCTTGAACGCCATCTTGTAACCGAGGTTCTTGATGTCGTCGAGGAACTGCGCCGTGCGAGCCACACCGCAGGTCTTGATGACATCGGCGATGATGTTCTTAACGGCTTTCTTGCCAAGGGTTACGTTCTGATAGCCTACCTCTTCGGGAACGAAATGGTTGACCAAGATACGTCCCGGTGTAGTCTCTACGAGAGAGGTCTCGTGGGTACGCCCATCGTGGATACGCACCTTGACGATGGCGTGGATATCCGCTTTGCCCTCATTAAGTGCGATTTCGCACTCCTCGGGGGAGTAGAAGCAGAGTCCTTCGCCCTTGACGCCCGTACGCGGCTTGGTGATATAGTAGAGACCAAGAATCATATCCTGCGAAGGTACGGTAATCGGGTTACCGTTTGCGGGATCGAGAATGTTGTGCGAGCCGAGCATAAGCAGTTGCGCTTCCAATACCGCCTCGTTGGAGAGCGGAAGGTGAACTGCCATCTGGTCGCCATCGAAGTCAGCGTTGAAGCCTGCACAAGCAAGCGGGTGCAACTGGATAGCCTTACCCTCAATCATTCGCGGCTGGAAAGCGAGGATACCATGGCGGTGGAGTGTCGGAGCACGGTTGAGCAGTACAGGGTGTCCCTCCATAACGTGCTCAAGAATGTCGAAGATAACCGGGTCTTTGCGGTCGATAACCTTCTTTGCCGATTTGACCGTCTTGACGATACCACGCTCGATGAGTTTGCGAATGATAAACGGCTTGTAGAGTTCGGCTGCCATATCCTTGGGCAGACCGCACTCGTGCATCTTGAGTTCGGGACCTACGACGATGACGGAACGAGCGGAATAGTCCACACGCTTACCGAGCAAGTTCTGACGGAAACGTCCCTGTTTGCCCTTCAACGAGTCGGAGAGGGATTTGAGCGGACGGTTGGCATCTGACTTGATGGCTGTGGTCTTCTTGCTGTTGTCGAAGAGAGAGTCCACCGCCTCCTGTAGCATACGTTTCTCGTTGCGAAGGATGACATCGGGTGCTTTGATTTCAACGAGTCGTTTGAGTCGGTTGTTACGAATGATAACGCGACGATAGAGGTCGTTGAGGTCCGAGGTAGCGAAACGTCCACCATCCAGCGGCACGAGCGGACGCAGTTCAGGCGGGGTAACAGGGATGACGCGGAGCACCATCCATTCGGGGCGGTTGCGTCCCTTGCTGGCACGGAAAGACTCTACCACCTGCAGGCGTTTGAGTGCTTCCGCCTTGCGCTGCATGGATGTGTCGGTGTCGGCACGGTGGCGGAGTTCGTAACTGAGGGCATCGAGGTCGATGCTTGCGAGCATCTCTTCGACCGCCTCGGCACCCATCTTGGCAATGAACTTGTCAGGGTCGGAGTCGTCCAAGAGTTGGTTGTCCTGAGGGAGACGGGCAATGAGTTCGTTGTACTCGTCTTCGTCAAGGAGCATACGGTCTGCCACGATGTCATCGCCAAGTTCCTGCCCAGCCAATACGCCGGCACGGATGACGATGTACTTCTCGTAGTAGATGACCGACTCAAGTTTCTTGGTAGGTACGCCGAGGAGTGCCGCCATCTTGGACGGCAGTGAGCGGAGGTACCAGATATGTGTAACGGGCACTACGAGTTTGATATGCCCCATACGCTCGCGGCGTACTTTCTTCTCTGTTACTTCGACGCCGCAACGCTCGCAGACGATACCCTTGTAGCGAATCCGCTTGTACTTACCGCAATGGCACTCGTAGTCCTTGGTAGGACCGAAGATGCGCTCGCAGAACAGACCGTCGCGTTCAGGCTTGTAGGTACGATAGTTGATGGTTTCAGGTTTGAGCACTTCGCCCGAACTGATGCGCATGATTTCGTCGGGCGATGCGAGCCCGATGGTGATGCGTGAGAAACCGTTTTTCTTATTATCTTGTTTGAAAGCCATATTCTATTAGTTTGATATCCGTAAATCTTACGCTTATTCCATAGTGATTGAGAGTGCGAGACCCTGCAGTTCGTGTAACAATACGTTGAGCGACTCGGGAAGTCCGGGTGTCGGGAACGGATCGCCTTTGACAATAGCCTCGTAGGTGCGGGCACGCCCGGTGACATCATCGGACTTGACAGTCAGTATCTCTTGCAGTACGTGAGCGGCACCGTGCGCCTCGAGTGCCCAAACCTCCATCTCACCGAAACGCTGACCACCGAACTGTGCTTTACCGCCCAACGGTTGCTGTGTGATAAGGCTGTACGGACCAATGGAACGCGCGTGCATCTTGTCGTCAACCATGTGCCCTAACTTCATGAAGTATGTGACACCGACAGTAGCCATCTGGTCGAACGGTTCGCCTGTGCCACCATCGTAGAGTTGTGTCTTGCCGGCACGCGGGAGCCCTGCTTTGTCCGTCCACTCGTTGAGCGAATCAAGCGTGCAACCGTCGAAGATAGGCGTAGCGAACTTAACGCCCAGTTCGCGACCAGCCCAACCGAGGACAGCCTCGAATATCTGACCGATATTCATACGCGAAGGCACACCCAGCGGGTTGAGGACGATATCGACAGGTGTTCCGTCTGCCAAGAACGGCATATCCTCTACGCGAACAATCTTGGAGACGATACCCTTGTTACCGTGACGACCTGCCATCTTGTCGCCGACGCGAATCTTACGCTTCTTGGCGATGTACACCTTCGCCATCTGAATGATACCGTTGGGCAGTTCATCACCAATGGTGAGGTTGAACTTCTCGCGTTTGAGTTGTGCGTCGAGTTCTTTGTATTTGGCAATGTAGTTCATGATGCAGCGTTCAACAAGGTCGTTGATGTGTGCATCGTTGGTCCAGTCAGCCAACATAACCGATGTATAGTCGATTTGCATAAGGCGTTCGCGGGTGAAGGAAAGCCCTTTGGCGATGACGTCGGACTTGACATAGTCCACTACGCCGGCAGACTGCTTGCCCTCGAGCAACTTGACAAGTTTCTCAACGAGAATCTTCTTGAGTTGTTCGGCTTTCGCCTCGAACTCTGCGTCGTATTTAGCGAGAGTCTCTTTGTCCTCCATCTTCTGCTTACGGTCTTTGAGTGCCTTGGCATAGAGTTGGCGGTCGATAACCACGCCGCTGAGTGACGGACTGGCTTTGAGAGAAGCGTCCTTGACATCGCCAGCCTTGTCGCCGAAGATAGCCTTGAGCAGTTTCTCCTCAGGTGACGGGTCAGACTCGCCCTTCGGGGTGATTTTACCAATGATGATGTCGCCCGGCTGAATGTGCGCACCGATACGAATGAGACCGTTCTCATCCAAATCCTTGGTGGCGTCTTCGCTGATGTTAGGAATATCGGCAGTGAATTCCTCCATACCACGCTTGGTCTCGCGTACCTCAAGGAGTTGCTCGACCACGTGAATGGATGTGAACATATCCTCACGCACAATGCGTTCGCTGAGGACAATGGCATCCTCATAGTTGTATCCCTTCCAAGGAATGTAGGCTACCTTGAGGTTCTTGCCGAGTGCCAACTCGCCATTCTCGGTGGCATAGCCTTCGGATAGTATGTCGCCCTTCTCCACACGGTCGCCCTTGCGTACGATAGGACGGAGGTCAATGGTGGTGTTCTGGTTGGTCTTCTGGCACTTAGGCAGTTTGTATTCCTTCTCTGCGGGGTCGAAAGAGATGAACTCTTCCTCGTCGGTGCGGTCGTATTGGATACGAATCTTGTCGGCATCGACATAGGTGACCGTACCAGCACCCTCTGCTGTGATTTGGGTGCGGGAGTCCTGTACGAGTTGTGCCTCGATACCTGTGCCGACGATAGGTGCTTCGTTGTGGAGCAGAGGAACTGCCTGGCGCATCATGTTGGAACCCATGAGGGCGCGGTTGGCATCGTCGTGCTCAAGGAACGGAATGAGTGCCGCTGCGATAGACGCAATCTGCGACGGCGACACGTCCATAAGGTCGATTTGGTCGGGTCCCACTACGGGGAAGTCCGCCTCGTAACGAGCCTTGACTTTGTCGCGGACGAACTTGCCGTTCTCGTCGAGGGGTGCGTTACCTTGTGCAACGGTGGACTGTTCCTCGTCCTCGGCGGTGTAGTACACTACATGGTCGTTGTTGAGGTCCACGACACCGTTCTCCACCTTGCGGTAGGGGGTTTCGATGAAGCCAAGGTTGTTGATTTTCGCATATATACAAAGCGAAGATATAAGTCCGATGTTCGGTCCTTCAGGTGTCTCAATAGGGCAGAGTCGGCCATAGTGCGTGTAGTGGACGTCTCGTACCTCGAATCCCGCACGGTCACGGCTCAAGCCGCCGGGGCCGAGGGCAGACATACGACGCTTGTGGGTAATCTCCGCGAGCGGGTTCTGCTGGTCCATGAACTGGGAGAGCGCATTGGTACCGAAATAGGAGTTGATGACACTGGAGATGGCTTTGGCGTTGATAAGGTCGGTAGGCGTAAAGACCTCCGTATCACGCACGTTCATGCGCTCGCGGATAGTGCGCGCCATACGTGCGAGACCGATACCGAACTGGTTGTAGAGTTGTTCGCCTACGGTACGCACACGACGGTTGGAGAGGTGATCGATGTCATCGACTTCGGCATTGGAGTTGATGAGTTGCACCAGATATTTGATAATCTCAATTATATCCTCTTTGGTGAGCGTGCGCGTCTCCATAGGGATAGACATATTGAGTTTGCGGTTGATGCGGTAGCGTCCGACTTCGCCCAGGTCATATCGTTTGTCGGAGAAGAAGAGGTTTTGGATGACCTCGCGTGCGGTGGCATCATCGGCAGGCTCGGCGTTGCGGAGTTGTCGGTAGATGTAGAGCACAGCCTCCTTCTCGGAGTGCGACGGGTCTTTCTGGAGGGTGTTGAAGATGATAGAATACTCAGCCTCGTTGGCTTCCTCCTTATGCAGAAGGATGGTCTTGACGCCCGATTCGAGAATGGTGTCGCACATCTCTTGTGTGAGCACGGTCTCGCGCTCGATGATGACCTCGTTACGCTCGATAGTTACGACCTCGCCCGTATCCTCATCGACGAAATCCTCGGTCCAAGCCTTGAGGACGTTGCCGGCAAGGGTGCGCCCTACGACAGCGTCGAGGTTCTCTTTGGTACACTTGATTTCTTCCGCCAGTCCGAAGCAATCAAGGATGTCCTTGTCGCTCTCGAAACCGATGGCACGGAGAAGGGTGGTTACAGGCAATTTCTTCTTGCGGTCGATGTATGCGTACATGACGCGGTTGATGTCGGTAGCGAACTCAATCCATGACCCGCGGAAAGGGATGATACGTGCGGAGTAGAGTTTGGTACCATTGGAGTGCATAGAGGTGCCGAAGAAGACACCAGGGGAACGGTGTAACTGGCTGACAACCACGCGTTCTGCTCCGTTGATGACGAAGGTGCCTTTGGGTGTCATGTAGGGGATTGTGCCAAGGAACACGTCCTGCATCACCGGCTCGAAGTCTTCGTGGTCGGGGTCGGTGCAGGTGAGGAACAGTTTCGCCTTGAGGGGCACGCTGTAGGTGAGTCCGCGACGAATGCACTCCTCGATAGAATAACGCGGAGGGTCGATGTGATAGTCGAGGAACTCAAGGTTGAAGTTGTTGCGTGTGTCCTGAATGGGGAAGTTCTCCGAGAACACTTTGTAGAGTCCTTCTGTGTGGCGCACTTCCGGAGTGGAGTCCATCTGGAAGAATTCGCGGAAGGATTTCAATTGGATATCCAGAAAATCGGGATACGGCATCTGTTGTTGCATTGCCGAGAAGTTGATTCTCTGTGTTTTCTGTTGTTTAGCCATTTATTTATGTAGATGGGTTTATATTATTCGGACGTCAAATCGTTGGTAACGAATTATTTAGACCTAAATAGATGATTCGGTGGATTATTCTTTCTTAACCTGAATCGCAGTAGAATTACCTATATTTAACCGATCTTTAACATCCTCGTATATTCAGAGAAAAAGGTTTAGACCCCCGTTCGGGGTCTAAACCTAACACCTTACAGGTAGGGTTATTACTTGAGTTCAACCTCAGCACCGACCTCTTCAAGAGCCTTCTTGAGAGCCTCAGCAGCAGCCTTGTCAAGACCTTCCTTAACGGTAGCGGGAGCAGCGTCAACGATGTCCTTAGCCTCTTTCAGGCCGAGACCGGTTTGCTCCTTAACAGTCTTAACGACTTGGAGTTTCTGTGCGCCAGCAGCCTTGAGGACTACGTCGAACGAAGTCTTCTCTTCAGCAGCGGGTGCTGCGTCAGCCGCGGGACCAGCAGCAACTGCAACTGCAGCAGCAGCGGGTTCGATACCATACTCGTCTTTCAAGATTTGAGCGAGTTCGTTTACTTCCTTAACCGTGAGGTTAACCAATTGTTCAGCAAAAGCTTTCAGATCTGCCATTGTTGTATAATTTTAAGTAGTTTATTTTATTATTAAGTTATTTTTCATGCCCGATTTATTCGTTATAGGATGCTTATAGGTTGCTTATCCCTTGCGTATCCTTTGCTGCGGGATTGCGACTTGACAGCACATTAAAATGAATAAATGTCGGCATGTTTGCTGATTACTCAGCGCGTTCTCCCAGCGTTTTGAGGACGCCGTGGATGGTGTTACCTCCGGATTGGAGTGCAGAAACGACATTCTTAGCAGGCGATTGCAGGAGTGCAACGAGGTCTGCGATGAGTTCGTTCTTAGACTTGATGGTGGAGAGGAACTCGAGGTTTTGGGCACCTACGTAAACGGTTTCCTCTACGTAAGCGGCCTTCAACCGGGGTTTAGCCTCGCCTGTCTTGTCGCCCTTGGTGAACTCCTTAATCAGTTTCGCGGGAGCGTTGCCGGTGTTGGAGAGCATGAGGGCGGTGTTACCCTTGAGAGCAGCGCAGATTTGGTCGTCGATGCCTTTTGCAAGAAGTGCCTTGTGGAGCAAGGTGTTCTTGGCAACAAGGAGTTTGATGTCCTTTTTGAAGCATGCGCGACGGAGAGCACTAGTCTTCTCGGCGTTCAACCCCTCGATATTGGTGAGGTAGAAGTGGGAGTACTGACCCAATTGCTCTTGCAACTCTGCGATGATGGCGGTTTTATCTTCCTTCTTCATAATAACTGTCTTGGATTAAATGATTACTCAATGGATTTGGGGTCAATTTTAATGCCCTGACTCATCGTACTGGAAAGATAAATGCTCTTGATATAGGTACCCTTGCTGACAGCAGGTTTGAGTTTGACGAGGGTCTGGATGAACTCGTTGGCGTTCTCGGCGATAGCCTCGGGGGTGAAGGAAACCTTACCGATAGAGGTATGCACGATACCGAACTTGTCGACCTTGAAGTCAATCTTACCCTGCTTAACCTCCTTGACAGCCTTAGCGACGTCGGGGGTAACAGTACCTGATTTGGGGTTAGGCATCAAGCCACGGGGACCAAGGACACGTCCGAGAGCACCAATCTTGCCCATGATTTGGGGCATGGTGATGATGACGTCGATGTCGGTCCAACCACCTTTAATCTTCTCGATGTACTCGTCGAGACCTACGTAGTCTGCACCAGCCTCTTTGGCAGCAACTTCCTGGTCGGGAGTACACAATGCGAGTACGCGAACCTGTTTACCGGTTCCGTTGGGGAGACTTACCACGCCGCGCACCATCTGGTTAGCCTTGCGGGGGTCCACACCAAGGCGGACATCGATGTCCACGCTGGCGTCGAACTTGGTGGTCGTAATCTCTTTGACGAGAGCGGCAGCCTCGGCTACCGTGTAGAGTTTACCTGCTTCAATCTTCTCTGCAGCAAGTTTCTGATTCTTTGTCAATTTTGCCATGGTGATTGAAGTTTAATTATTTAACGGTAATACCCATACTACGTGCCGTACCTTTGACCATCTTGTAGGCGCTTTCTACGGTAAAGCAGTTCAAATCGACCATCTTGTCCTCAGCAATCTGTCGGCACTGCTCTTCGGAGATGTTAGCCACCTTCTTACGATTGGGCTCAGCGGAACCGCTTTTGAGTTTGGCAGCCTCCTTGAGTTGCACGGCAACGGGCGGAGTCTTAACGATGAAATCGAACGACTTGTCAGTGTAAACAGTGATAACAACAGGCAAAATTTTACCTGCCTTATCCTGCGTTCTGGCATTGAATTGTTTGCAGAACTCCATGATGTTCACACCCTTGGAACCGAGTGCCGGTCCTACCGGAGGCGAAGGATTGGCTGCGCCACCCTTGATCTGGAGTTTGATAAATCCAGCAATTTCTTTAGCCATAATTAGTTAGTTTTACTTTGTTAATAGTTTTGACCTCAAGCGGATACGTGATATCCTCGGTCAGTTGATAAATGAAACTATCGAGTAGTACAACGGCCTGTAACGGGTGCCTCCTACTCTTTTGCTACCTGATCGAAGCCCAACTCGAGGGGGGTCTGCCTATCGAAGATAGTAACGACGACCTTGAGTTTGCGTTTGTCGGCAGCGACCTCGTTGATGACACCTTCGAAGCCGTTGAACGGTCCGTCGGTGACTTTGACGTGTTCGCCAACCAGATACGTTTCGTCGAGAATGCTCTCCCCTGCGGTCTCGTCGGCAGTACCCATAATCTTGTTGATTTCAGATTGGGGTACCGGTGCCGGCTTAGTGGAAGCCTTGCCGTCACTGAGGAAACCGAGCACGTTGGGGATATTGCGAAGCAGCGGGTAGCATTCGTCGGTAAGGTTGCACTCTACAAGCACGTACCCCGGAAGGAGGTTGCGCTCTTTGATGACACGCTTACCACCGCGCAGACTCACTACTTTCTCGGTGGGAATCAATACTTGTGACACATACTCCTTGAAGAGCGTAGAGGTAACCAAGGCTCCTTCGATGTACTCTTTGACCTTGTTCTCCTTGCCGCTAATCGAGCGGAGGACATACCACTTCATGTTACCTTCAGCCATATCCAAGTCTTGATTAGAGAGATTAGAACAAGCCGTAGATGAACGTCATTATTGACTCGAAGCACCAGTCCATGAGCCAAACAATCAGCGCCAGTATAATGGAAGCAATCAACACCAGCACTGCGCTTTGGGACAACTCCTTGCGAGTAGGCCAACTAACTTTATGGACCAACTCGTCGTAGGACTCTTTTACATTATCAACGAACTTCATATCAGTAGTTATTTCTATTGTTGTTCTTTATTCACGCCAACAATCCGGCTCCTGTGGGTGACAGAAGTCAGATTGGAAGCTATTTGTAACAGCACGGAAGGCAGGAATCGAACCCACATTAACGGTTTTGGAGACCGCTCTCCTACC
Organism: Bacteroidales bacterium UBA6340; assembly: GCA_002440265.1. Taxonomy (GTDB): domain Bacteria; phylum Bacteroidota; class Bacteroidia; order Bacteroidales; family Paludibacteraceae; genus Colicola. Next base: position 23,927 of record DJSG01000041.1, read on the forward strand.
ATTGGAGGACTTCCGTTCGTCAGAACCGGCTTGCGACATTGAAATTCGCTGCGCGAATTTAGGTCGCCGCCGTTCTTCCTCTCACAATTACCAATCTGCGCTTGTGCTTGATTGCTAATTGTGTTTTGCCGACTGCGTCGGCGGTATCTCTCTCCGTAGAGCAGCGAGGCTTACGCCTCACCGCTCAGTCGAGAGATATGATAGATTGATATTAGTCAATCAGTTTGGTAATCTGACCCGAACCTACGGTACGACCACCCTCACGGATAGCGAAACGCAGACCCTCGGAGCATGCTACCGGGTAAATCAACTTAACCTGGATCTCCAAGTTGTCGCCCGGCATTACCATCTCAGTGCCTTCCGGAAGAGTAATCTCACCTGTAACGTCCATAGTACGGATGTAGAACTGAGGACGATAGTGGTTGTGGAACGGAGTGTGACGTCCACCTTCCTCTTTCTTCAGGATATAAACCGAAGCCTTGAACTCGCTGTAAGGTTTAACAACACCCGGGTGGGTGATAACCATACCACGGCGAACCTCGTCTTTGTCGATACCACGGAGCAACAGACCTACGTTGTCACCAGCCTCACCTTCGTCGAGCAACTTACGGAACATCTCAACGCCGGTCACAACCGATTTCTTACCGTCTGCACCGAGACCAATCAACTGAACCTCGTCACCTACTTTAACAACACCCGTCTCAATACGGCCGGTAGCCACAGTACCACGACCGGTGATAGAGAAGACGTCCTCAACAGGCATCAAGAAAGGTTTGTCAACGGCACGTGTAGGCAATTGGATCCAATTGTCAACAGCGTCCATCAACTCCATAATCTTGTCCTCCCACTCAGGTACACCGTTCAATGCACCAAGAGCAGAACCACGGATAACAGGAGTATTGTCGCCATCGAAGTCATAGAAAGAGAGCAACTCACGCATCTCCATCTCAACGAGGTCAAGCATTTCGGGGTCGTCCACGAGGTCGCACTTGTTCATGAATACAACCAAACGCGGAACGTTCACTTGGCGAGCCAACAGGATGTGCTCACGTGTCTGAGGCATAGGACCATCAGTAGCAGCCACTACGATGATAGCACCATCCATCTGCGCAGCACCGGTAACCATGTTCTTTACATAGTCAGCGTGCCCCGGGCAATCAACGTGTGCATAGTGACGAGTAGCGGTTTGATACTCAACGTGAGCGGTATTGATAGTGATACCACGCTCTTTCTCCTCAGGAGCGTTGTCGATAGAATCGAAAGAACGCATCTCAGAGAGACCTTTCTTAGCCAGCACCATTGTGATGGCAGCGGTCAAAGTAGTTTTACCGTGATCGACGTGACCAATCGTACCAATGTTCACGTGCGGTTTGGAACGGTCAAATTTTTCTTTTGCCATAATTCTAGAATTTAGATATTAACGTTAATACTATTTTTTATCTTATCCATTTTACAAAGCACAATACTCCCTATACATTGGAAGTATCGTTGCCAGGTATTTGTTGGAGCTGATGGCGGGAGTTGAACCCGCGACCTCATCCTTACCAAGGATGCGCTCTACCACTGAGCTACATTAGCATACGAGGTGCGCGATGTCCTCGTTTTAGCACAAAAATGGAGCGGAAAACGGGACTCAAACCCGCGACCCCCAGCTTGGAAGGCTAGTGCTCTATCGACTGAGCTATTTCCGCAGATGTCCGCTTCCGCGCGTATATATAATAATGTGGGTGCGGATGGATTCGAACCACCGAAGTCGAGAGACAGCAGATTTACAGTCTGCCCCATTTGGCCACTCTGGAACACACCCTCGCGTTCGCGTGCAAGGTCGCAAAGGCTGATTGCTGCGCAATCATCGGGCGACTTGCCGCTCCGCTCTCTGCAAAAAAGGTACGTTTTTGCAGGGTCTTGTACTTGTTAGTCACAAGATAGACTATGGTTACTCTTTCAAAGAACTCGCTTTTGAGCCTCTAGTCGGACTCGAACCAACGACCGCTGGATTACAAATCTAGTGCTCTACCAACTGAGCTATAGAGGCGTTTGCTTTCCAACTCGCGTCGTATTTGGCGGAAAAGCGGTGCAAAGGTACTGCTTTTTTCGGAACCTGCAAAATAAATCGCAAAAAAATATGCATTTCGTGTATTTTTATTCGATTTTCGTCCGATACTGATGGCTTAATCACATACTAATAACATACAGTTATCTCGATAAACAAAGCGCAATGCGTAATGCACAATTCACAATGCATAATGCGCAATGATTGTAAAGACACACAAAAAAAATCAAACGGACGGCTACGCCGCATTATCACTAAATAGCCACCTATTCCTTATTCTACAAAGTAGTACAACTACATCGAAACTAACGACGCGGGACGCTTCGTCTTCCAAGCAGCCCTTTTGCAAAAAGCGACAAGCGCACAAACAAAGGGGCTGTCCAACAAGTTAAAAAGAATGCCGGTTCTTCAGAAAAAGACCGCTTTTGACGACGCGAGCCGCGTCGTCAAAAGCAAAGCCGCCTCGTCCCCCAGCACTAAATGCACAAAAAGGAGGCTGCCTACACTTTTGTCAGACAGCCTCTTTGTATTGCGCACGAAAGCCGAGCGCAAAAGATGCCTAATGAATTAAAGGAATAAAGGCATCCCTTTCTTCGCCGGTTTCAGTGCAGGAGCGTTGGCTTTATGCTCATATGGTTGGTACTCAATGACCAAATTGCCATCCTCCAGCATATATACGAGCACAATCATTGTCGCATCTTCAGGTGCCGAAGCATTGATGAAATAGATAGTTGACTGGTCTTGGCTCGTACCGGCTCCCATATATCTTTCATAGAGGAAATTTCCCCACTCAGCAACTTCTTCTTTTGTTGTAACGGGTATCATCAAAGCACTGGCAATCAACTTATCTGTCTTAAACACATAAGACTCTATAATATTCTTCTCTTTGTCCTGCAGGTAGTAAAGAGAATTTTCACTCGTTTGGTAGGGTTCGCCTTTCTTTGCTTTCAAGTCAGCAGCCGTGCAGTTCCAATCCCACAGAGGTTCGGTAGCCATTGTGTATCTGGGAGTCACTTTAACGGTATAAGTCGCCTTTTTGTCACCTGCAGTAGCAGTAATCACAGCCTCACCAATATGGTTGCAGAACAAAGAGTCGCCCTTGATGACAGCCACCCATTCGTCGCTACTCTCATACGTAACAGTTGCATCTGCAGGAGCACCGGTTACAGTCAGTGCCACAGCATCAGCATAGTGAAGTTCGCCCTCAATAGGAGTAATAGCCATATCCGGTTCTGTCGGAGTCTTGTCGCAACTATTCATAGCGACAACGGTTGCGATGCTGATTGCGCCCAGCATCAGAGCGTTTGTGAATTTCTTCATACGTTTGTTTTTATAAGGTTAATTACTTTGTTTAGTCCATTTCGTAGTCCACGGCGGCACGGGCGGAGCGGCACTTGGCGATATAGCCTGCCACCTTGAGGTGCTCGGGGTGGTTCTGGTAGGTGTCCACATCTTCCCATGTGCGGAACTCGCAGATGAGACAGATGTCGTAGTCGGTCTTCTTGGCATTGGGTATGTTGATACCCACCTCCTCGCTGACCAACACATCTATCTTGTCGCGCAAGGACAGGAGTCCGTCTTTGATGATTCGGGCATTCTCCAACTTGGTATGCCCCTCCGCCTCATCCAAAAGGCGGAAGAAAACGATATGCTTAATCATTTTATTTTTAAGTAATAGTTAATAATTAATAGTTAATGTGCATCGTATGGCATGTGCTTGTAACGACGCGAGCCGGTAAGGAGTTCTATTCAGCCCGCAGGGCTTCGTTGTCGATAGGAGCACCTCATTTCGCCCACGGGCTTACGGGGACCCCGCAGGCACTCAATGTGCTACGCACATCTGCCTTACGCTTCACGTCTCCCAAACATTACCAAATAGATACACGGTTGGCAGGAGCGACATAGAGGGGCGAAGCCTCGGTGACGTGCCATGCGTCGTACCATGCGTTGATGTGCGGGAGTGCACCATTCACACGCCAGCGACCGAGTGAGTGCGGGTCGGACTTGGTGCGCTGGAGTATCTCCTCGGGGCGGATATTGCCTGCCCACACATTGGCATACGCGAGGAAGAAACGCTGCTCGGGCGTGAAGCCGTCAATCGTCTTCAGACGCTCGCTCTCGGGCTTCGCCATTTCGTTCTCCATGAATGCCTGGAACGACACTTGCAGTCCGCCATGGTCGGCGATGTTCTCACCCAGCGTGAAGGCACCGTTGGCGTGTACGCCCGGGGCAACCTCGATACTGTTAAAGAACTCCTCCATAACCTTGGTGCGCGCGTCGAAGCGTGCTTTGTCCTCTGCCGTCCACCAGTTGTTGAGGTTGCCGTCCTTGTCGAACTGGCAGCCTTGGTCGTCGAAGCCGTGGGTCATCTCATGCCCGATGACTACGCCGATGGCACCGTAGTTGAAGGCATCGTCAGCCGCCATGTCGAAGAACGGATATTGCAGGATACCCGCGGGGAAACAAATCTCGTTGCTGGACGGGTTGTAGTAGGCGTTGACCGTTTGGGGAGTCATATACCACTTCGTCTTGTCCACGGGCTTGCCGAGGAAACTGAGGCTGTAGTCCTGCTCGAATTTCGATGCGCGTTGGAGGTTGGCGTAGTAGGTGATGTTGGGGTCGATGTCGAGTGCGGTATAGTCGCGCCACGTGTCGGGGTAGCCAATTTTGATGGTGAAGGCATTGAGTTTCTCCAGAGCCTTCTCCTTGGTCTCGTCGGACATCCATTCGAGTGCCTCGATACGCTCGCCGAGGGCGTGCTGGAGGTTCTTGACGAGGGCAAGCATACGCTCTTTGTTCTCCTCGGGGAAGTACTTCTGCACGTACATCTGTCCGACCGCCTCGCCGAGGGTACCGTTGACGATACCTACGGCACGTTTCCACAACGGGCTCTGTTCCTGACGGCCGCTCAGAATGCGCCCGTAGAAGTCGAATGACGCCGTGTAAATCTCGTCGGTGAGGTAGGACGCGCAACCGTCAATGGCTTGCCATGTGAAGAGGGTCTTCATGTCCTCCAGCGGTTCGTCTGCCAGCATCTTGCCCGCTTCCTGCAAGTGGCGTATCTGCCCTACAGACAGGCTGTCTGGGCTGATGTTCATGCCCGCAAAATAGACTTTCCAGTCCACTTGCGGCACGAGGTTCTGCAGGTCGGCAACGGACATCTTGTTGTAATTGGCAACAGGGTCGCGCAGTTCCACATTGTTGAGGGCGGCAGTAGCGAGGCGCGTCTCGAGGCGGAGCACAGTCTGCGCACGCTCGGCGGCGTTGTCAATGCCGAAGAGGTTGAACATCTTCTCTATATATTTAAGGTATTCGGCACGAATCATCTGCGTGTGTTCGTCCTGGTCGAGGTAGTACTCCTTCTCACCGAGGGCAAAACCTGCCTGGTATTCGTTGAGGATATTCATGGTAGAGTTCATGGCATCGGCATCCACATACATTGCCCAAATGCCATACTCCATTGCCTTGCCGAGTACCTCTGACCATTGGTCGGGGCTTGTGACGGCAGCAATCTCGTCCAGCGTGGGTTGGATAGCCGCAGTGCCTTCGGTGTTACGGCGCGCGGTGTCCATAGCGAGGTTGTAGATGTCGCCAATCTTCTGCGCGATAGAGCCTTGCGGGTGTTTCTCCTTCGCGATGTCGGTGATGAGCCCGTTCACCTGCTCGAGGTTGTTGAGTGCCAACTTGTCGAAACTGCCAAAGCGGCTGTACTCCGCGGGCAGCGGGTTCTCCTTCATCCAGCCGCCGCACGCGAACTGATAGAAATCGTTTTGCGGCACCGCAGCGGTGTCCAAGTTACTCAACGGGATGCCCGTTGTCTGCTGTTGTTTCGTGCACGCTGTAAGAGCCATAAGCGATACAATTGATACTAAAAGCGGTTTGTTCATATATTTGGTATTTAGTTCTATTCGTATTGAACGCGCAAAGGTACTGTTTTTTTCAGACCCGCACAAGTTCCCATCGCTTTTTCCCGCTTGTGTACCAAATTTGCAGGGATACGGAAAGGAGTGCCGCATATAACAATTCCTCCACACCACTTCGGTAATGTAAAAAAAGATACGTTTTACACAAATAATTTTGCAGAGTCAAAAAAAAGGCGTACCTTTGCACGCTTTTTCGGCAACAAAATCAAAAGAGCCTGTCAGAAATGGCTATGCAACAGATATTGAGCCGCCTAAGGAGCGCAGACTGATAATTATAAACTCGCCCACTATGACGGGGCATAAAGGAATAAGGCAATGAAAAGAACGTTTCAACCATCGCAACGCAAAAGACGTAACAAACATGGTTTCCTGCAGAGAATGGCAACCGCCAACGGTCGCCGTGTGTTGGCTGCCCGCCGTGCCAAGGGTCGCAAGAAACTGACTGTGGCAGACGAAGGGCGTCACAAGTATTAATCCGCACGGATGACCAACCGCTTGGAGGAGTAGGCTCCAAGAATGCTGCAGGGAAAAGAGTGGGAACTCCTTTCCCTTGTTGCGATAAACAATGACTGACAATAATCATCAACAAGCATCACAGCAATGGAATCAACGCGATTAGAGAAGATAGAACGGCTCATTCAAAAGGACTTGAGCACATTGTTCCTGCGCTATGCGCGCGAACTGCGCGGCACTCTTATTTCGGTAAGCGAGGTGCGTATCTCGCCCGATTTGAGTATTGCTCACGTGTATCTGAGCATTTTTCCGCAGGACAAAGAAGCCTCCACTATGGAGCAAATACAGACAGACACGGGCAAGATACGCGGCGAGATGGGCAGTATGGAGCGTCATCAGTTGCGTATTATCCCTGAATTGCATTTTCATCTTGACGAAACCATTGACAAGATGGAGCGGATAGACCAACTACTACACAATGCGTAATGCACAATGCGCAATGCGCAATGTAATGAGAGATTAGTTTGCTGAGGGTAGAATATAGGATTGCGTGGCGTTACCTCTTCTCGAAGAAGGGGCATAATGCCATCAACATTGTGTCGGGCGTGAGTGCTGCCGCAGTGGCGGTGGTCACGGCTGCTATGGTGTGCGTGATGAGTGTGATGAACGGATTCGGCACAATGGTGGAGCAACTCTTTTCGCAGTTCGACCCCGACATACGGATAGAAGCAGTTTCAGGCAAATCGTTCCGTCTAAGCAAAGAGACAGAAGACGCATTGACACAACTGCCTTCGGTAGCCATGCTCAGCCGCAGCATAGAAGAGACGGCATTGATTTATTACGATGACAAACAGATGCCCGTACAACTGCGTGGCGTGGACACGGCTTTCGCGCAACTGACGCACATTGACAATATCATTACAGACGGGAAGTATATGGTGTTTGACGGCGCGTTTGAGCGAGCAGTATTGGGACAAGGATTGGCATGGCAACTCGGCATAAATGCGCATTTCGTGCAAGCCATGCACGTGTATGCCCCCAAACGGACAGGGCGAGTGAATATGTTGCGCCCCGACGAGAGTTTCAATCACGAGACATGCTTCATTGCCGGCACTTTTGCCGTGCAACAGACACAATACGACGATGCTCTGATGATAGTGTCTATCGAACTGGCACGCCGCTTGTTAGACTTCGGTGATGATGAGGTATCGGCACTATTGGTACAGACAAAAGACGGCGTGTCCGTACGCCAAGCCAAGCGGGAGTTGCAGCACGTGTTAGGCAGCCGCTACCGGATACTCGACCGCTACGAACAACAGGCGGACTTCTTCCGTATCCTCCGTATTGAAAAATTACTGACGGGATTGCTGCTGGCATTTATCCTGCTGATAGCCACCTTTAATATCATTGGCGCACTATCCATGCTTATCATTGACAAGCAGCGTGATATAAAGATACTATCGGATTTGGGAGCCGATGGCAAGATGATACGCCGTATCTTCCTGTACGAGGGTTGGTTCATCTCGGCTTTGGGGGCAGCAGCCGGCTTGGTAACAGGGTTGGTGATTTGCCTGATACAAGAACATTTCGGTATTCTCAAGTTGGGTTCAGGAACAGAGTATGTGGTCTCCGCCTACCCTGTTGCCGTGCAGGGTGCTGACATACTGATTATCGCGGCGGTAGTATTGGCATTAGGAGCGGTTGCAGCATATATCCCCACCTTGGGTATGATAGCAAAGACGACGAACAAGGACTTGCAGGAATGAGATAAAAACGAAGCCTTTGCAATCACAGACAACGAAGTAAGTATAAAAGAAAGAGACTACCCATACTTGTCAGGCAGCCTCTTTTTTCGATAATTCCTATGCTACTGCGCGTAGCATAGAAGAGAATTACATATCGTCGTGAGCATGCATTTGCTGAACGTAGATAGCGTGCATCATACGCTCGCGCTTGATTTCAGACGGTTTCTCGAATTGCTGACGGCGGCGAAGTTCTTTCACGACACCCGTCTTATCGAATTTGCGTTTGAATTTCTTAATCGCGCGCTCGATGTTCTCTCCTTCTTTTACCGGTACGATAATCATTGCATACACCTCCTTTTCCGTTTACTCTCCAGGCATTCGGCCTGCTGCGAGTGATAGCGGATGTTTAAGTCTTCCGCCTGACCTTTAATTATGGTTTCACATCTCCGTCCGCTTGCGCGGGTGCTGTTTTGTATTTTCTTCACAAGAACTGCCTAACACATTGGTCAGGCAGTCGCTAGTACCCAGAGCCGGGGTCGAACCGGCACAGGGGTGAACCTACTGGTGTTTGAGACCAGCGCGTCTACCGATTCCGCCATCTGGGCATTGCCGTCGTAGGAACGAAAGCGACTGCAAAGGTAATGCTAATTTCCGACGTGCGCAAATGTTGGGACATTTTTATCGCATTTTTATCAAAGCAATTGCACAGAAAGCAACTTGTAAGCATATCATTTTCATACAATTAGCCATTAATTTCGATGCTTCATATATGCGCACCTCTTGGCAAACCGCACATGCATGCGACAATCATGTGCGCAAATGGGAATGCAGAGCGAGAATTCCCACCACCTTTCAGCATGGGATAAGCAAGGGATAAGCAACCCATAAGCATAAGTTACTTCACCTCCCCATACAACGCCCTTACCTGCTCCACGAACACCTCTATCAACTGCCTGTCTTTAATGAACAAATCTATTCTCTTTATAACGGGGAAAGGAATAAATTTAAGCCAATTCATAGCGGGGAAAGGAATAAAAATCAACGTTATTTCAACGGGGGAAGGAATAAATCCGCACAAAACATTTGCATAATTCATTTATTCACAGTATCTTTGCAACAGAATTAAGAAAACGTTATGGCAAAGCATATTTTCAGGCGCAAGATTTACGACAAGATGCTCCGTTGGAAGCAGGAAAGCCAAGGGCAATCCGCTCTATTGATTGAGGGGGCACGCCGTGTGGGCAAATCCACTATCGTGCGAGAGTTCGCTCAGAATGAATACCGCAGTTATCTGCTGGTAGATTTCAACTTCGTGTCGGCAGAGGTATTGGGCTATTTCGAGCATTTGGACAACTTGGATATACTCTTCTTGCGCCTACAGAACTACTACGACGTGCAGTTGGTGGAGCGTCAGTCGGTCATTGTCTTCGATGAGGTACAGCGTTGCCCCGCTGCACGGCAAGCCATCAAGTATCTGGTGCAAGACGGGCGTTACGACTACATCGAGACGGGCTCGCTCATCAGTATCCGTCAAAACACGCAGCACATCACCATTCCCAGCGAGGAGCACCGCATTGAATTGCTGCCGCTGGATTATGAGGAGTTTCTGTGGGCGACGGGCAAAGCACACACCATGGACACCCTGCGTGTATTCTTCGACAAGAAGATTGCATTCGGACAAGCCGCACACCGCAAGAATATGCGCGATCTGCGTATCTATATGTTGGTAGGCGGTATGCCGCAGGCTGTATGCGCCTACATCGACACCAACAATATGCAGCAGGTGGACACCGTCAAGCGCGAAATACTCCAACTCTATGCCGACGACCTGCTCAAGATAGACCCCACGGAGCGGCTCTCACGCCTATTCTTAGCCATACCGAGCCAACTGAGCAAGAACGGTTCCCGCTACGCCCCTACATCCATAGTGGATGGCATCACCCCCACCAAGATGAGCGAACTCTTGCAGCAGTTGGAGAGCAGCAAGACCATCTATATGGCATACCATGCCGATGACCCGAATGTGGGACTGTCGTTGAATGCCGACTACAAGCGGTTCAAGATATTCTTGTGCGACACGGGGCTCTTCATCACATTGGCGTTTTGGGACAAGGACTATACCGAAAATGTACTTTATGGCAAACTGCTGAGCGACAAACTGCCAGTCAATCTCGGCTATGTGTTCGAGAACATGGTGGCGCAGATGTTGCGTGCTTCGGGCAACAGACTGTTCTATTACACCTTCCCCAAGGACGCAAAGCACAACTACGAGATAGATTTCCTCCTCTCGCGTGGTAGCAAACTAATGCCCATAGAGGTCAAATCGTCCGACTACAAGACGCATCCGTCCATAGATGCCTTTGCGCAGAAGTTCTCCGCCCGCCTCGGACAATGCTACTTGCTGCATACCAAGGACGTCATCTGCGACCAATCTCTCACCTGCCCGCCTATATACTTGACCCCATTTATATAGTTCGCTAATAGCAGCCCCTTACTTCACCTCCCCAAACAACGCCCTTATCGGCTCCACGAACACCTCTATCAGCCGTCTTTCTTTGGTCACTATCTTACCTGTGCCGTCCATGCGCTGTATCATGGCTATCGGCTTGTGGTAGGTGGTGGTCAGTCCGTCTGGGAACGCCACTTCTACGATATACGTGCCTGTCTGCACATCGGGAATCGCCGAGATGTTGCGCACCACGCCGCGCAGCATACCGAAGCGCAGATAGGGATAACTGTTCAGCCGCACATACACCGCTTGCCCTGTCTCTACCTCGCCGAAGTTGGCGGAAGGCACATTCATACGCCCGATCACTTCTATGCTGTCTTGTGCAATGACGCTTGCAATCCGTTCACCCGTGGTTACCCACTGGTTCTTGCTCCAATAGTTGATAAACGTAATCGTACCGTCAATAGGCGATTCCACCACATATTGGTATTTCCACTGCTCCAATGCCGACATCAGTTGCTGGCGATACTGGCGCAACTGCCGCTCATAGTCGGCGGTTTCGTTATCGTGTTGAAGGTCCAGTTCTATCAGCCGTTGCTCCAACTGCATCAGTTCTAGTTCGGCAGCCGTCCGCCCCGCATCCATAGTGGCTTTGTTCTTCTCGGTCTGCAGCGTGTTGCGTATAGCCGCCTCGTAGTCTGACAACGAAATCACCCCTTCCGCATACAATGCCGAGTCACGTGCTACCGACCGGTATTCGTATTCCAAATCGCGCGACAGCAGGCGTTGCTGTTCCGCTATCTTGCGGCAATAATGCCTGTTCTTCCCTATCTGTTGCTGCAATAGTTCCTTCTGTTTGCCGACATGGTCGGTGGTCAGGTAGTGGCGGTAATCGGCACAGAGCAGGCGGAATGTCTCGTAGGTCTGCTGGATATTGCCCAAGTTGTATTCCTTTGTCAGCCACGGACTGCCTGCCAACTCTTCCGCACTCTGCAGATATGACTGCGCCAAACACCCAATTACGCTGTCAATATCCGCGGCATTGGCTACATCATTGAGCAAGGCAATGCGGTCGCCCTTATGCACCGTCTGTTTGTCCGAGACGCAGATGGTATCAATGCGCCCGTCGGTACGGATAACTAAGTCGGAAGGTGGATTGAGTGTGGTAATGACCGCCACGGCATCCACCGTCTGCGGGTATTGGATACAATAGCAGCCCACCGCCAAACTGACCACAATCAGACACAGGACGGTGATGCCCCAACGGATAATCCACGCAGGCTGCCTACCGAAGATGTCGGCAGATTCCTCGCTGTGTTCTGCGTGCTGAATATGTGTTTCTCTGTCTATGGGCATCAGGTTCCTAATTCCAATTGGTTTTTGATAAGGCGGTAGTAATAGCCCTGCCGTGCAACCAAGTCGCTGTGGTTGCCGCTTTCCACTATCTGTCCGTGGTCAAGCACCACGATATTGTCCGCATTCCGCACCGTACTCAGGCGGTGCGCCACAATAACCACCGTCTTGCCGCGGAAGAGCCTGTTGAGATTGTCCATTATCGTGCGCTCGTTGTTGGCGTCCAATGAATTGGTGGCTTCGTCGAACATCAGATACGGGGCGTTTTTGTATGCCGCACGGGCAATCAGCAGGCGTTGCTTCTGCCCTGTGCTCAGCCCGTGTCCGTCCATACCGATTTGCGTGTTATAACCTAGGGGCAAAGCCTGTATCCAGCCGTCGATATTCGCCACGGCGGCTGCCTGCTCCACACGTTGGCGGTCGGGTATCTCGTCGCTTACGGCGATATTATTCTCAATGCTGTCGGAGAAGATAAAACCCTCTTGCATTACTACGCCGCACCGGCTGCGCCATGCGCTGTCGCTCAGTTGCCGTAGCGGCACATCGCCCACCAGCACCTCACCCTCGGCGGGCGGATAGAAGCCCAACAGCAGTTTGAGCAGCGTGGTCTTTCCGCTGCCGCTGCTGCCCACTATGGCGGTTATGCGGTTGTGCGGAATAGTCAGGCTGATATTGTCCAGTACTTTCTCCGAGTGAGTACCTTCGTACTGAAACGACACATCCCGTAGCACAATATCGGCACTATCGGGTATATCGGTGCGCTTATGCAAAGAAGGCGGCTCTTCGTCCTCTTTTTGGTGTATCTCGCCCAATCGTTCCAAACTGATTTTGGCATCCTGTGTATCCTGCACAAAGGTGATAAACTGCGAAATCGGGGCGTTCAGTTGCCCGATTATATACTGCACCGCCGTCATCATACCCAGTGTAATGTCACCGTTAATCACTGAAGCCGCAGCCAAAAAAGAGATAAACACATTCTTGGTCTGCTCGATAAACAGACCGCCCACCTGCTGCGCCTGCCCCAACGACAGACCGCGGATATTGATTTTGAACAGGCGTGCCTGTATGCGCTCAAACTCCCAGCGTTTCTGTTGCTCGCAGTGGTTCAGTTTGATGTCCTGCATACCCGATATGAGTTGCACGAGGTTGCTTTGGTTGTTGGCAGCCTCTTGAAAGCGCATATAGTCCAGTTTCTTCCGCTGCCGCAGAAAGAGTAGCACCCACGCCACATAGAGTGCGCTGCCCGCCAAGAAGATTGCCAGTATCTTCCAATTATAGCCCGCCATAATGCAGCCATAGACCACAAAAGTCACTACCGCAATCACAATGCTCAGCAGCGACCCCGTCAGAAATGATTGTATGCGGCTGTGGTCGCCGATACGCTGCAGGATGTCGCCCAACTTTTTGCTGTCGAAGAAAGCAATGGGCAGGCGCATCAGTTTGCCGAGGAAATCCGGCGCATAGTAAAAGTTCCGT
>DJSG01000064.1 GCA_002440265.1 Bacteroidales bacterium UBA6340
GTGCCTTTCTCGCTGGCTACTGCCAAACAACTCAACGGCAAGGAACTCTCATACAACAACATACAGGACGCCAATGCTGCCCTCAATATCGTGCGCGAGTTTGGCAACACGCCTTTCTGTGTAGGGCTCAAGCACATGAACCCATGCGGTGCGGCTATCGGTAAAGACGTGGTGGAAGCGTGGACAAAAGCCTACGAGGCGGACAAGGTGTCTATCTTCGGCGGTATCGTGGCTACCAACTGTGAACTCACACGTGAGGCGGCGGAACTGATGAAACCTATCTTCCTCGAGATTATTATGGCTCCCAAGTTCTCGGAGGGCGCACTCGAAGTCCTTTGCACCAAGAAAAACCTGCGCCTCCTCGAAGTGAATATGGATGCCGACAACGAGACGCACATGCAGTATGTGTCGGTCAACGGCGGTCTGCTCGCACAGCAGCAGGACACTGCCACCGTTACGCTCACCCGTGATATGTGCGTTACAGAGACAAAGCCGACCGACGAGCAGATGACCGACCTGCAGTTTGCATGGCGTATTGTGAAGCACGTGAAGTCGAATGCCATCGTGGTGGTGAAGAATGGTCGCACCTACGGCGTGGGTGCCGGTCAGATGAACCGTGTCGGTTCGGCAGGTATCGCACTCCGTCAGGCAGAAGAAGCACTACGGGCAGAGGGCAAGGATATTCGCAAAGAGGGGCTCGTGATGGGCTCGGACGGTTTCTTCCCATTCGGCGACAGTGTGGAGAGCGCAGCCGAGTACGGTATTGCGGCTATTGTCCAACCGGGTGGCAGCGTCCGCGACGAGGAAAGTATCACCGCAGCCGACAAGCACGGCATACCTATGCTCTTCACCGGAATGAGACATTTCAAACATTAATCTATTAGTCCCATTAGTCTTATTAGTCTTATTAGTCCTATGAAACAGGTTTTAGTAATCGGTGGTGGTGGTCGCGAGCACGCTATCGTGTATGCGTTGAGTCGCAGTCCGCAAGTGGGTAAGATATATTGCGCTCCCGGCAATGCAGGTATTGCCGCTTTGGCGGAGTGTGTCGCTCTCAAGGACACCGATGTGGAGGGACTGCTGGCTTTTGCCAAAGACCACCGTATTGACCTCACCGTGGTGGGACCCGAAGCCGCTTTGGCTGCGGGCGTGGTGGACGCTTTCCGTGCAGCGGGACTGCCCGTCTTCGGGCATACCAAGGCGGCGACGCAGATCGAGTCGTCGAAAGAGTTTGCCAAGCAGATTATGACCCGCTATGGTATACCTACAGCAGGATACCGGTCGTTCTCCGACTATGAGGAAGCGCGTGCGTATATAGCCAATGGGACTTTCCCCGTGGTACTCAAATACGACGGATTGGCAGCAGGCAAAGGCGTGGTGATTGCTCAAGACTATGAAGAAGCAGACCGCACTTTGCGCGATATGCTGGTCGGCGAGGAGTTCGGTAAAGGCAAGGTGGTGATAGAGGACTATCTGACAGGACCGGAGTTCTCGTTTATGTGCTTTGTGTCGGGCGAGCGGGTGTATCCTATGCCGCTGGCGCAAGACCACAAGCGGGCGTACGATGGCGACAAAGGTCCGAATACGGGCGGTATGGGCGCTTATACGCCGCTGCCGTTCATCACTCGGGAGGACGAGGCGTTTGCCCTCCGCCATATATTGCAGGCGACTGCCACGGGTATGGTTAAAGAAGGGTTGCCCCTGTCGGGCGTGCTGTACGGCGGACTGATGAAGACCCCGCAGGGAATCAAGGTGATAGAGTTCAATGCCCGTTTCGGCGACCCCGAGACCGAGGTGGTGCTGCCGCTCCTGGACAGCGATGCGTACGATGTGTTCTATGCTATTGCTACGGGCGGTGACCTTGCCGACGTGCGTTGGCACGAGAAGGCCACCGTGGGCGTGGTGCTGGCATCCAAAGGTTACCCCGCACACTACGACAAGGGCTTTCCCATTACCGGTACGGAGAATTTTGACGGACTGATTTTCCACATGGGTACCAAGTCGGAGAATGGTCAACTGCTCACCAACGGCGGACGCGTGATGATGTGTATCGCCACGGGCAAGGACATCGCCGATGCACAGCACAAAGTCTATCAGGAGATAGAAAAGATACATTGTGATAACTTGTTTTACAGAAAAGATATAGCCTATCAAGCATTATGATAATTGACGGAAAACAGATTGCTCAGTCGCTCAAAGACGAAATGCGTGAAGAGGTACTCCGACTGCGTGCAGATTATGGTCGTGCGCCCCGCTTGGAGGTCATCATTGTGGGCAACAATCCTGCTTCGCGGTCGTATGTACGCGGGAAAATCAAAGCCACCGAGTATTGCGGTTTCGACGGCGAACTCGTCGAACTGCCCGAAGACGTGCAGGAGAGCGTGTTGCTTCAAGAGATAGACCGCCTCAACCGCGACAACGGTGTGGACGGTATCCTCGTGCAACTGCCTCTGCCCAAGCATATCGACGAGCAGAAAGTAATTGATGCTATCTCGCCTAAGAAAGATGTGGACGGTTTCCATCCCGAGAATGTGGCACGCCTGTGGCTCAATCAGGATTGTATCCTGCCCTGTACGCCGAAGGGTATTATCGTGCTACTGGAGAAAGCGGGTGTAGAGTTTGCCGGCAAGCGGGCGGTGGTAGTAGGGCGCAGCAATATCGTGGGCAAGCCCGTAGCCAAACTGCTGCTTGACAAGAACTGCACCGTTACCATAGCGCACTCGCGTACGTATGATTTGCCCGCAGTGTGCCGTGAGGCGGACATCCTTGTTGCGGCGGTAGGGCGTGCCAAGATGATTACCGCTGACTATGTCAAACCCGGTGCGGCAGTCATTGATGTGGGTATCAACCGCACCGAGGACGGACACCTCGTGGGCGATGTGGACTTCGATGCCGTCAATGACATCGCAGGCTGTATCACGCCGGTGCCCGGTGGTGTCGGACCTATGACCATCACTATGCTGATGCAAAACACGATTGAGTGTTTCAAGAAAAGAATGACAAGAAACCAGATAAACCAGATAAACTAGAAGAACTAGAAATTCTAGAAATTCTAGAAAATCTAGAAAATCTAGAAAAACCAGATAGAAAT
>DJSG01000076.1:0-5294 GCA_002440265.1 Bacteroidales bacterium UBA6340
TTGTACTGGTTGGTGAGTTCGATGTTGCCCGACTTGCGCTTGATGTTGATGTCGCGCTCGTAGCCATAGTCGAAGCGGTAGGAGAGCGAGAGGCTGTTGCATTTGTCGATACGCCAGCGCATACCCACCTCGGGACGAATGCGGGTGATATACTGTCCGTACCGCGTTGTGCTGCAGGCATTTAAGTAGTCGGTAGGCGCATTGAGGGAGTTGGCAAACTCGATACCTACGTGGAACTTCAGGGGCTTGGAGAACATGGAATAGGTGGCTTGCAGGCGGTGGCGCATAGTGAGGTCGATGGCGTTCTTCTCGTTGGGGTTGACGGAGTCGGTGCGGCAGTCCATCAGCAGCCGCTCACGCAGGGAGAGTTTCCAACGGTTGATTTTCACCTGCCCCGTGAGATTGAGGAAAACACGGTGGCGGATGTACTCGTTGGGGTCAGTCCAGCCTTTGTTGCCATAGAGTCTGAAGGTATAGCCGAGGGCGATATTCAGGTAGGGAATCGGCTCATAATCAAACGATAATGTGGTGTATGAGCGCGAGAACTCCGCAGGAGACGTGCCGCCGAGGCAGGTGCGCAGTTCCTCCTCAATGGACAGCCCCAGTCCGTGGTTGAAGGAGCGGTTGTAGGAGGCTACGAGACGCAGTTTGGCAACCTGCTCGGTAGTGGTTTCCCTGCTGACAATCTCTTGGGCTTTTGCGGCTACGGGGGCAAGAAAGATACTTGCCAATGCTATGTAAATCAGTCGTTTCATCGTGGTTTAATTTGGGAGTCAATAGTGTTGGTTTCGCCCTTTCGGAGCATATAACAGACCTTGATATAGGCGACATCGCGGAGGAAATCGACGTGCCCTATCTCAAAGGACTCGATGGGTCGCCCGAGACGTTTCTCAAGGTCGGCTTTGAGTTCGGCGTGGCGCTCAGGAACGATATTCTCTATTTTCTCATAGAGGACGATTTTCTGCGAGCGGTGCGCGAGTCCGCGCCAGTTCTCGAAGAACGCCGCCACGCCGAGAAGGAGGATATTGACCAGCAGGAGATCAGACCAACTGACGGACATAGCCAGACCATTGATGACGCTGAGCCCTATAAGGACAAAGAGGTAGGTCATTTCGCGGATAGGGATAGTCTCGGTACGGTAACGAATCATACCGAAGATAGCGAAGAGACCGAGGGCGAAGCCGATTTGCAGTTTGACGTTGTCGAGCATACAGAGCAGCAGGAACATCGTTGCCGAAAAGAGCATGAACGTAACGTAGTAGTCCATGCGCTTCGACTTGCGGTAGTAGAGGAAATGCACCAATGTCCACGCCACTGCTAAATTGAGCAGGAAGCGGACAAGGATATTGAGAATACTGCTGCCATCGAAGAGCGGCACGCCGAGGAAGGTAGCAACCGACTGCATCGGCACAGCGAACTCCGCTGCTATAGAGGGGTCGAACTCGGGGGCGTTGACGATGGTGTCCGTTACCTGACCGATAGTGCTGGTGTCCATTAAGCCATCCATATTATTATCCGTTTAAGTTATTCTATTTTATTCTTTTGACTCCATTAAAGCCCATTAAAGTTCCATTAAAAACATTATCGGGTGTTTCTTTCTATCAGCCCCCTCTCTGAAGGGGTTGGGGAAGTCAGTTTTTCTAATTGTCGCAGTTTGGGGCGGAAGCGGTTGTTTTTTACCGCAGGGTCGGTGAGGGCGGTGCCGATACAGTACTTGCTGATTTTCATCGGTTTGATGCGCAAGGAGCGGAGTATATCCAGCATCTCGGAGGGTTGATAGCCATCGCGCTTGAGTTCGATGATTACCGCATCACCGAGAGCGGCTGTCTGCCCTGTCTGTACGTTCTCCCAACAGAGTGCGGTGTCGATAGTGAGGCGTTCGGTCTTGGCACGATTGACGAGGGTGATACGCTCGAAGCGGGTGTGTAGTTGCGGTTGCAAGGTACTGATGTCGTACCATGATTTGCCGGTAAGCCACTCGCGCTGCGCGGTGTCTATATCTTGCAAGTCGTTGGTATGTACTATGATACGCTTCTTCTTGGTGCGCCCTTTGTTGCTCTTGTTTTTCACCTCCAGGAAGGTTGTCTGCGAGTCGATATAGGTGCGGATACGTATCTTCTGACGGCGCAGTTGGCGGTCGTGGTGGCGGATATACATCTGCAAGTCGGGGGTATCATAGTAGAGGGTATCGTAAGCGGCAAGACGCTGACCGTCAGTCTCTTGTATGTAATAGTCCGGCTGTGCAAGGCGCAATATCTCGGGCAACAGACGAGCGGGGGCGACAAACTTGGTATCAATACGATTCATCAGTTTGACGCTCTCCATCCCGGCAAGCGAGATAGGGGTCATATCAGTCATCGCTGAACGCATACTCAAACACTTTGACCGAATAGAGTTTGCCGTTGGGCAGGTAGTTGTACTGTTTTTTCTTGGTGCCGTTGTCGTTGTATTCGTACTTGCGGATACGGACGGGCTTGTCCTTGCCGTTATAAACCACCTCGCGGGAGACAAACCCCTCGGCATCGTACTCGATGGTGATACGCTGCACCTGCCCATAGGTGGCGTATTCTATTTCCTCCACCTTGCGTCCGAGCGAGTCGTAGGTGGTGACGTGGTCGAGCCAGCGGGCCTTTGCCTTTGCGTCGGTGTTCCATTCGCGTATGGTCAGGTTCTTGCGTTTGGCACGCTTGGCCAGTGTCTCGGGCGAGAGGTCAGCCCATGCCATAGCGGGCAACAGTAATGCCAACAGCAATAATCGACATATCCGTGATATGTGTATGTTTACTCTCCTATCCATGCTTTACTATTGTATATTAAAACAATCATATAATAGTACATATTATTTCTTTGGGCATAAAAGAATATGCATTTCGGTTGCTATTCGGTGCAAAAGTACACATTTTCTATGACTTAGCCTAATGTTTTCTGTGAGTAAGGACGTTTTTTCAGCGGAAAGGAGGGATTTTTCGATGAACGCTATATTTGTATGTATGTAAAAAATATAGTACCTTTGTGCCTGTAACGTGCAAATTCTGATGAGTGTTATGGATATTCGTGTAGGTATAATGACAGCACCGCATATTGATTATGAGTTGCGGGGCGGGACTTTTCTCTTGAAAAATGTGCGTATCGGTATCGGTTTTCACTGGGACCGTACGGAAGACCAATTGTTTGAAGGACGACTGGAGATACGCAAAAATGCTGATGGCAGCGAGACCGCTATCAATATCATCGACGTGGAGGACTATCTCTCGTCGGTTATCACATCGGAGATGTCGGCGACTTCTTCCCTTGAATTGCTGAAGGCGCATGCCGTTATATCCCGCAGTTGGGTACTGAGACCTATCCTGAATCCGGTAGAGGCACAGAAACCCATGGCAAATCAGCCTGCAGAAGACGGCATAGAGCGGTATATCACATGGTATGAACGCGATGCCCATGTCGGTTTTGATGTGTGTGCCGATGACCACTGTCAGCGTTACGAGGGCATCACGCGCAGAGACAAGCATCCCGAAGCGGCGGAGCGTGTGCGTGAAGCCGTGCTATCCACCAAGGGACAGGTGCTGATGTGCGATGACGAGATATGTGACACACGCTTCTACAAGAGTTGTGGCGGGCGTACTGAACTGTTTGAGAACGCATGGGCTCCCATCCACTACCGCTACTTGGAGAGCGTCGAGTGCCCCTATTGCAACACGCATGACCGCCGTGTGCTCTCACAGGTACTGAATGACTACGACCTTGAGACTCAGGACTTCTACCGCTGGCAGGTGCGCTATTCACAGGGTGAGTTATCGGCTCTTGTGCGCGATAGAAGCGGTATTGACTTTGGCACGATATTGGAGTTGCGCCCCATCAAGCGCGGTCCGTCGTACCGTATATATGAGTTGGAGATTATCGGTACCAAGCGTAGTATGATAGTGGGCAAAGAATTGGAGATACGCAAATGGCTGAGCCGTACACACCTGTATAGCAGTGCATTTGATGTGCAGTTTGTCCCCGCCAAGGAAAATGCGGATGCCGAGTTTGTCCTTTCCGGTCGCGGTTGGGGGCATGGTGTCGGGCTGTGCCAGATAGGTGCAGCCGTTATGGCAGACAAGGGCTTTACTTATGAGCAGATACTTGCCCATTACTTCCCGCACAGCAATCTGAAAGTGCTGTAATCGGCAGGTTGTTCCCCAACGTTCTCTCGGATTTCTCCTGATATTTTCTTGATATTCCTCCGACATCCTTCCGACATTCTCTCGGTAAAATGAGGGTATAAGAGAGGTTTGCCATGTGGGAGAATTTATCAGAGTTCGGTCAGTTGTGCCCTATCGGAAGACACAGAGAGACGCCATCTGACATTGAGACGCAGCGGCACATTCCGTTCCACGTGCCCTGCAGGGAAGTTCATCATGACAGGGAACCTATATTCCGATACCGCTTTCATGACGGTATCATGGATGGTGCACCCCATTAGCGGGTCGTCTTCACAGTCGGTAAATTGTCCGATTACCATACCTCCCAAGCGTGCCAGCACGCCACTCATTCGGAGATTTTGGAGCATACGGTCGATATGGTAGTGCCGTTCACACACATCTTCTATAAAGAGTATGGGTGGTGTTTCGCAGTTGTCTATCAGACAGTTGAGCGAATATGGCGTGCCTTGCAGCCCATATAGAACACTCAGATTTCCGCCTATCAGTATGCCCTCGCCCTCGCCTGTCCGTTGGAGTGCGTGAGGGTGGATAGAGTATGTCATTTTTTCGCCTTGGAGGGCACGCTGCAACAGGTGCAGTGCAGGGTGCGTATCGGGTAGGGAAGCGATATATTTGCACATGGAGGCGTGCAGCGTAGGCAAGCCATGCAGACCTAATATGCTGTGGAGTACGGTGATATCGGAGAAGCCTGCCACAAGTGGTATGGGTTGGTCGGGTATGCGAATACGGTCGGCTATCTGTTGCAACCCATACCCACCGCGACTGCAAAGGATGATATCTGTGTCCGTCAGGCAGAGTGCCTCGTTGATGTCGCCCAACCGCTCTTGCTCTGTACCCGCAAACCGCCCGTTGCGTCCGCGTGCGTGTGGGGCGACAGTTACCGTGTACCCCCATTGCTCTAATCGGGTGATAGCGTTATCAATCAGGATGTTGTCTATGGCTCCTGAGGGGGATATGATGTGGATATGCTTCATAGGCTGCAAAGTTATACAAAAAGCATTGATTATGCAAGTGGAGGAGATAAAACATGTGCTGCGGTCGGGCGTGTTGCTGCTGCTGTATGGGGTCGCTATTGACGGCTTAATCACATAC
>DJSG01000076.1:5338-12871 GCA_002440265.1 Bacteroidales bacterium UBA6340
TAATCACATACTATTAACTCGATAAGACCCCCTCCAACTCCCCCTTCAAAGGGGGAGGGAAGACCCCTCCAATACTTCCAAGAAATAGGGAAGACCTCCCCAACTGGTTAAGGAGTTCTATGATGCCCCCCGGGCATCAATCGGAAATCCGCAATAAGGCGGTATTTCCTTCATCTCCAAAGGAGGGGCTCAATAAAATGTATGGTGCAATGTGCTTGACGCAATGCAAAATGCGTAATGCGCAATGATTGTAAAGGGTGTGGTTAGAAAGTGAACGGACGGCTACGCCGTATTATCGATGATTAGCCATAAAATTCAGCAATGAAATCAGATAGAACTGACATTGACATTAACGATGCGAGACACGTCGTCTCCCAAGCGTGGTTCTCAAACGTTCTCCAAGCGTGGTCTGCAAGGTGTTGGCATAAAACAAAAAGAGACTGCCTTGTGAGACAGCCTCTTGTGTTGGAGAGTGAGATATTCTCCTCTGATTATCAGCGGATGACCTTCTTGCCGTTGATGATGTACATACCTGTGGGCAGGTTGCTATCATCGGTACCGAGATAGGTGCCCATGATGTTGTAGATGCCAGTATATTTGCTACCATTATTATTTTCGGTTCCAATGTTGTCCACTGCAGACTCGTTGAAATAATCGAAATAATCACCGATGCCCGTTTGTGCTTTATATGCCTCAAACGAACCTTCAGGAATAATGATTTCTACATCTGTCGGGGTGGGATGTTGGTTCTTCGACGGTTCATTTATCAGCCAAGGCATCTGTGTATAGGTCTTCGTTTCACGAGTTTGGCAGTGCGGAGGAACGATACCACGGAACTCAAGAGTCTCCAACTCGTCAAGAATGACAGAAATAACATCCAAACTATCCAAAGTGGAAGGAAGTATCAGTTTCTTTACGGGCATCTGTCCACCATTCAAACCACTATGAATACCCGATATCGAGATATGTTTCAACCCTTCCGGCAGTTCTAATGTACCAGTCAATCCTGCCATATATTGCATAGCCTGCGAAGCAATCTCAACGACATTGCTCGGTGTAGCGAATGTGAAAGATGTGGTGATGCTATCGTTCATAAAAGCCTTACGCCCGAGTGCCGTGACAGGGATATCAAATTGTGTGATAGAGACCTTACCGTTGGCTTCTGCAGGAATAGCGCACACTGTTTTTGAGATGGTAGCCGGAATGACCACTGTTTCCAACTGATATATTTTGTCTGTAAGGTTGGCTGTTACAGCGGCAGTTGTATCATTCTCCGTGTATGTTACAATATAAAACAAATTGCCTGCACGAAGAGTATCCGTATTACCGCTATTGAAGCAGTCAAAATAGTCCCAACCGTTTTCGGCGGCATACAAAGTCTCACTGCCTGCGGGTACTATCACTTTGGTTGCTTTCGGGGTGTAAACGGTTGCGTTGTTCGAGGTGAACGGCAGACATGGCACCTGTGCTTTGCCTGTTGCCAGTGCGCAATGAGGAGGCACGACGGCGTTGCAAATCAGCGTATCCAGATTGGCAACTTGCAGCGACATCACATCCAAAGTGTCCATTGTGGAAGGCAAGGTGAGTTTGTGCAATTTCATGCCTGCATTGCTGCCGACACCCTGTATTGCGGTCAGTTGCAAGTGCTTAACACCTTCGGGCAAAGCCAACTCCGTCAGTTCCAAGGCTCCCTGAAAGGCTTGCTGTCCGATTTCCGTAATCTTGCTTCCTTCGGCGAAGACAATAGATTTGCATTTGGCTTTACTGAATGCCGCCTTGCCGATGCCTGTTACATCATACGATTTCCCGTCTTTGCTTACAGACACAGGGATGACCACAGACTCTTGTTCGTATATGAACTTCGAGTCTTTGCGAATCACCGCAGCGGTCTGCGTTTCCTCGTTCAACTGATAGTACACTCCATCCACTTGAATGGTGTCCAATGTGGCAGCCATCATGCTACCTGAGAGCAGGGCTGCACCTAAAAACAGATAAAATTTCTTCATAATGTTTGTTGTTTATATTTTGTCCTTCTAAACCGAGTGCAAAATTACTGCTATTCACCCAAGGGTGCAATACCCAAAAGTAGTGAATTACTTCATAGATATTTGCGTATCCCGCATAAAATCACTACCTTTGCGCTCACTAAATATGCATGAAACGAATATGCGTAAGAAAGTACTCTTTTTATCCTTATTGGCAGTTACTACCCTAAAGGCTGCTGATGTCATCACTTTCCAATGGCAATCCTCTCTATTGCCCCCAGCGGACAACAAGTGTCAAGCCATAGGCTATGACATCCGCACCAATGAAGAGGGCAACGCCTTTTTGTTGGCGAACTACGGTTCTATCAATACCACAGACGAGACAACCTTCCTCGGGCAAACGCTGAATGGTGCCGAGTATGGTACGGGGAATGGTTATAATCCGAATCTGGTCTTCGCCAAGGCGGACTCGTTAGGTGCTCCGTTATGGATGATACACAGTTCCGAAGGCTATTTTGCAGGCGGCACCTATTGTCCTACGCACGATGGCGGTGCCGTGCTTGCGGTTAAGTTCCGCCTTACAGAGAAGAATAAAGAGCCCGGCACAACCGCTCCATATATGACATTGGTTGATGCCGAAGGCAAGACACATTCGCTCTCTGCCACCTATAAAGACGTTAATTTCCATCATATTGTATTGGTTCGTGTGGACGCAAAGGGACTTATTACGCAAGTAACTCCTGTATGGACATCGCAAGCAATACCAGCCAAAAGCAAAGACAACAAGCCTGCCTATGATGTAGCCGACATCACTGCCGTTATGGAAGACAAAGACGGCAATGTATATCTGCAGGGCGGGCAAGCCATGGATATTGCTCTCGGCACCGACACCATTCGCGCACGCAAGAACTCCGATTGGGATGGTAATTCGTTCTCTGAACACTGCAATTCGTTCATTATCAAGACCGATGCGCAGTTCCGTCACCTCGCTCACACCACGACAACCAGTACCCTGCTCTACGACCGTTTCATGCTCTCCGCGTACTATGACGGCACTCTAATGGTGTTGGGCCATGCCAAAGCAGGCGACCTTGGCGGCACACTGCAATGGGGTGAGCAGCAAGTTGCCATTAACGACCGTTGTATTGTCATCGCCCGTCTCAACAGAGACCTCACCTGTACGCACCTTAATGCCTTGCAGCAGGTACGTCTTGGCAGTCTCGGAGGAATGTTCAAGCAACTCGCATACTCTCCGGATGGCTCATATGTCTATATGTCGGGCTCTATCATAGGCGGATTGGTACTGAATGGCGACACGCTTCGTGGTGGCAGTGATGAGAAGGGTAATTTCAATGATGGTCTGCTATTGCAAATCAATCCAACCACAGCGACCGTTGATAATGCCACTCTTACTCATGGTAAGGTGTTGAATATCAATACAGGAACTGTATTCTTCAATGATACACTCTATACTCTAAACTATTCTTTCGGTGACATTCGCCTGAGTTGCTACGACAGGCATTTGCAACCCGTCGGGGTTGTTCCGTTGGCAAAAGGCGGTGGTCAATCTATTGCCACGAGCATAGCCATATATGGTCGTAATGTATGGATAGGAACTCGCGCTCATGGGGGGACTGATTTTATGATAGGCAATCAAACCATTGTTGCACCTGCTCCTCTGTGGTATGCCACCCTATCCGGCTGGAAAATGAGAGACGGTATGCTTTCGGGTATTGATATTCCAACGGTCACTATTGACAAGGCAAAGAAGGTAATTATTGACGGAAGACTATATATCCGTCGAGGTGAGCAACTCTTCAATGCACTCGGACAGCCACTTTAGTAATCATCCTGTATCCAAATCACCCGATAAATCGTAAATTCGTAAATCATAAATCATATGAAAAAAATCATGTTTTTTGCAGCCCTTGCGGCTGCCATGTTCTTGGCATCATGTGCCAAGACTACAGAGAAAGCCGAAACCATTTACACTATCGATGAGGTCTATGCACAAGCCGACTCGCTTCTCGGTGATACCATCACCTTCCAAGGCGTATGTACCCATCTCTGCAAACACGGCGGACGCAAAGCCTTCCTCATGGGGACACAGTCCGATACCGTTTATACGGACAATGACACCATTATCCGTCCGCGTATATTGCGTGTCGAAGGAGCCAAGATGGGCAATTTTGATGCCGCTTGTATCAACAATATCGTCCGTGTAAAGGGTGTGCTTCACGCTTTTGAGGTGCAGCCCGAACCTGTAGCAGCCAACGACCCTGCCGAGCAACACGGTACCGACGGCAACGGTTGTGAGACAGAAAAGGCTGCCATCAAAGGCTACTATGCCGAGGCGGTCTCCTACCAAATCATCACCGAGTAGTTGGCTCGCGCTATCCATAGTATGGAACAGCCGAAAGCAAGCAGAGGTGCCAAGACGCGCAAATGGTTTCGTATCATTCACCGCGAACTGAGTTATGTGTTTGCGGGTATGTTGCTTGTGTACGCCATCAGCGGCATTGCCCTCAACCATAAGAACTCGTTCAACAGCCAATACTCTATCACACGCACCGAGTACCGGTTCGCGCCCGCCACGCAAGCAACTGCCAATCAAGCACAGATAGACGCATGGCTCTCTGCGTGCGGTGTGGAGGGTCAAGAGATACAGCACTACTTCCCTGATGCGAACACGCTCAAAGTATTCCTGAAGGGCAATAGCAACCTGGTGGTCAATCTCTCCACGGGTAATGCTGTCCTTGAGCAAGTGAAGAAACGCCCTATCCTGGGCAGCCTCAGCAAACTGCACTACAACCCGGGTAAGGCGTGGACATGGTTCTCGGATATCTTTGCCGGTGCGCTGGTGGTTATTGTGCTTTCGGGTATACTGATGCTCAAAGGCAAGCATAGCCTTATCGGTATAGGGGGTATAGAGTTCCTTATCGGTATTCTGATACCGTTGCTGTTTATCTTCTTGTCGTGACCTCCCCAACCCCTCTAAAGGAGGGGCTATAGGAGTAGGGGTTCATAGTATGTTTCGGCGACGCGAGTCGCGTCGTCCCCAAGAGTGTCGTCTCCCATGCAGCACCTTGTTACTTGTGTAACAGGGTGCTGTCAATATGCAGTGTTCCGTTGTCTTCGTCGTCGGGTGTGTGGTCCGTTGGGGTATCGTGCTTGGCATAAGCCGACACGATGTGTTTCACTAACGGGTGGCGTACAATATCCTTCTGGTTGAACTCAACAATGGCAATCCCCCGTATGCCGCGCAGCCGCTCAATGGCATCCCGCAGTCCTGACTTCTGCGAGGCAGGCAAGTCTATCTGCGTCAAGTCGCCTGTAACAATCATCTTGCCGTTGATACCCAGGCGCGTGAGGAACATCTTCAGTTGGGCGGTGGTAGTGTTCTGTGCTTCGTCCAATATCACTATGGCGTCCGCCAGTGTCCGTCCGCGCATGAATGCCAGCGGTGCAATCTGTATCACACCGCGCTCCATGTACTCGTTGAGTTTGGCTCCCGGTATCATGTCCTGCAAGGCATCGTACAGAGGCTGCAGATAGGGGTCTATCTTATCCTTCATATCTCCAGGGAGGAAGCCGAGTTTCTCACCTGCTTCCACCGCGGGACGCGATAGGATGATTTTCTTCACCTCTCGGTTCTTCAAGGCACGCACTGCCAATGCGATAGCGGTATAGGTCTTTCCGCTTCCTGCAGGGCCGATGGCAAACAACAGGTCGTTGTCCTCATAGGCGTCTACCAACAGTTGCTGGTTGCGGCTGCGCGCCACTATCGACTTGCCGTTTACGCCGTGCAGGATAAGATTGTCTTGCAGATACTCTTGCGGTTGTTCGCCATGGAGAAGCATGAGTATCTGCTCCTCGTTGAGGGTGTTGTTCTTGATACAGAACTCCTCACACAGCCGTAGGCTGCGTTCAAAGCGTGCAATGGCTGCATCAGGTCCCGAGACCTTCACGTGATAGCCACGCGCCACCACCCTGACATCGGGGTGCTGGTCTTTCAGGCAGAGCATATTGCGGTTGTTGACACCGTAGAAAAGGGCGGTATCGAGGGTGTCGTTCAGTTCGATAATTGACTCCATAGCGGTATTTGGTTTAGATATTCACATTGATTTGGCAGCACGCGTGCCACTATTCGTTGCGCTCCGTTGCTCAGCACGAGGTAGGGTACGTGCAGTTGGCGGTTGTAAACGGCTGCTTGGTCCAGCACTTTCTGCGTCAGCGGCACATTGTCCGCCTTGAATTCCAGCAGCATAAGAGGTTGCATCTGCGGGCTATATACGATGGCATCGCATCGTTTCCGCAGCCCTGCCACCTCGATGGGGACCTCCACGGCAATCAGCGCGTGCGGGTAGCCGGATTCGCTCTCCAACGAAGTCAGTACCTGCTGGCGCACCCACTCTTCGGGTGTCAGACGGACAAACCGCCGACGCCACGTGCAAAAGACCTGCTCCTTGTTGTTTATGACTCTGGTTTTCATTTGGTTTGCAAAGGTACATCTTTTTCAGGATATGCGCATATCCTGTCGCTGACCTTGCGATATCGTCGGCTTAATCACATACTAATATCATACTATTAACTCGACATAAGGTCGAGTTAATAGTAGTAATAAGTAGTGGTTAATAGTTAATATGCGGTAAGGCGGTATTTCCTTCACATTCGAAGGAGGGGAATCCAAAAAGGTATATGAAGGAAATCCATAGTTAAGGTGTATTTCCTTCATCTCAAAGAAGGGGCGCAATAAAATATACGCTTCAATGTGCTTGATGCAATGCAAGATACGCTATATACACTATCACGTGAGTTTGATATAACGAGAGAGGGGCTTGGGAACGGACGGCTGCGCCGTATTATCGCTAATTAGCCATAAACTGCATACTCTTTTATTTTGCACTCTTCCGTCTGTTGCACTCTCGGCACAGCATCTGGCAGTTCTCCGCCACCGTCCGGCCGCCTTCCACCCACGGCGTGATATGGTCGGCTTCCATCTGCTCTATCCCGAAGTGCCTGCCGCACAGCGGACAAATTCCCTCCTGCCGCTCATAGACCTCCCGCTTGGTGTTGTCGTCGAAAGCACGGATACCCAGGTGCCGTATGTCGTGGTCGAACACGTACTCGAAGATACCCGATTTCTTCTGCACGTCCGAGTCCCGCATCAGCCGCGCCACCTCGTCGCCTATCGCCGTGGCAGTCAGTGCGGTGTCCTTGTAGCGGTTGTACAGCAGTCCCCACTCCACCGCTTTCATCTCTTTCTTGTACAGTTTCGTGAAATGCACCTGCACCCAGTGTATCACGTTCTGGAAGTACTGCCATAGTTCGTCGGCATCGCGGTCGTTCTGGTGCCGCGCCATATACTGCTCAATCGTCAGCCCCTGCGCATCGCCTATCCAGCGCAAGGCGGTCTCGAAATAGTCCTGCCTGATGGGCGAACCCGTCATATAGTCCGAACCAATCTTGTACGCCACGCAGCCCGACTTGGAGAAACGCCGTTTGGCTTGCGTCGTCCACTGCCCCGTGTAGATGGCGTTGCGTATCT
>DJSG01000076.1:12930-30398 GCA_002440265.1 Bacteroidales bacterium UBA6340
CGTCCGTCCCCTCGCAGATATAGACCTGCAGCGTGTAGTCGAGAATACGGTTCTTCTGCGTGTCGGTCATGTTCTCGAACCCGAGCAGGTTGCCGTCGAAAGTCATCATATACTCGCCCGCAATGAACGAGCATATCGAGATAGTCCGCTGCTGCCCGTCCAGCAACTCATATTGGTCGTCGCCGATACGCACCCAGTACATCACGTTGAGCGGGAAGCCGTGCCACAGCGTGTCCATCACGGCATTGCGTTTCTTGTCGTCATACACGAACTCCCGCTGGTACTTCGGACGTATATTCAGCCGACCGCCATAACCGGTGATGCCCTCTTCGCTCACCGACAAGTCCTCGTAACTGGCACACAGTTCCCGCACCGTAATCGGCACCAAATCAATCTTCATCATATTCCGTTAAGTTATTTGTTTCTATTCTCCGTTAATTGTCCGTATAATTGCCCGTTAATGCTCTCGCCGGGGACGTGGGTGCCCCGCCCGCGGTTATGTCTCCATTAATGCCCATTAAAGGTCCATTAAAAAGTTCTCCGTTAATGCCCATTAATTTATCGTTAATGCTTTTGTCTTCTCCCATCACTCGGGCAATGATATTGTGTGCGCAGCACGCAATATCATTGCCCGCCGATGTCCTTTCCCTTGTTCTTTCACTGCGGATAGCCATTTCCGAAAAAGTGCTTTTTGTTAAGATTCTTCTCCCTTTCATCTCCGTGAAAAAGTCGCTTCAATCAGCATAGGATGCGCATAGGATAGGCTACCCTTGCGCAACCCATAAAAAGTGTCAAATTTTAAGATTGGCATGCATCGTTTACTGCTTCCGCTTGATAAGAATACGGGCATAGACTTTGGTAACTCGGTAATTATCTGCTGTTAGATACTTCCCTTTATTGTCTCGGATATATAACAGAAAATCCCGTTTATCAGAAGATGGCAGTCCTGTTGCTGCGTCTCTAAACTTCTCATATTTTTTTGTGGGAGTAAAGTTATCTTCACCAATGCCAAGTGTTATTATCTCAAACTGCTCCGGGTTATACTTGTCCAAAAACGTAATCGGCACACCCATAACGCCCTCGTAATCGCACGGAATATCTGATACTTTATCCACATTTATTGCATCATAGTTATCATAGTCGGGATATTCCTCTGGAGTATAATGTTTGTACAACACTATGTCTTCGTGCCGCTTGATAATATCAACATTCGTGTACCACGCAATAGCGGGTGTTTTTACATAGTTATCATCGGGATTAAATCCTTTAGCACGTACATATTTTCTGTTGGATTCCAACAAGTTCGGATATGTAGTACGGAATATCATAGATAAATTAAAGCCATAGCCTATCCACATTTTATTTGCCTTTATCAAAGCAAAAATCTCCTTATAGGTTACGGCATTCATATTGCCGAGTATGATAAATTTCTTATCGTATTTTACCAACTGTGCCACATACTCCCGAAACAGCGAGAACGGTGGGTTGGTTACCACAATATCTGCCTGTTTGAGTAGTTCCACGCACTCGGGGCTACGGAAATCGCCATTGCCTTGCAGAATAGAAATTACGTTCTTGTCATTCTGCATAAGGTACTGAATATCTGCGAGGTTGATTGCCCCGTCGCCGTTGGTGTCCGTTACCTCGGTAATCTCCACTTTGTAGGCGACTTTCTTCGGGTCGTCCACGGTGGTACCGAAGTCGAGCAGCAGTTCATTGCCCGATACGGGCGAACCGTTGTAGCAGGTGGCAATCAGTTTCTTGAGCCCCAATGCATTGAAATTGAGGGCAAAGTATTTGAAGAAGTTGCTTTCGTACGGGTCGTCGCAGTTGCAGAATACGACCTTGTCTTTGAAATAAGGTTTGTAGTATTTGAGTTCTTTGGCGATGTCGTCCAATTGGGTGTAGAACTCGTCCTTCTTTGCATCTTTGGCTTGTGCCAAGTCTTTCCGTGCCATAGATTGATAGATTTATGCAATGCTATCAATCTCGACTAATGGAAATAGGTTACAAAGAAAAAAAAGTGCAAACTTTCTTTTCGCACTCATAGGAAAGTCCTGGTAGAAAACCCTACAACCACAAGAAAGTTCACACGGATAGCGTGAATTACGTGGTTGTAGGAAGCCTGCAAGACTCCTATTAGTAGCGATTGCACTATTTCTTTCAGAGAAAAATAGTTTTACCAGGACTTTTTTCTTCGAGTGCGAAATAATAGCCAATGCTGTTAAAATATATGTCGTTGCATCGCCTGCCGATGCCGGTTTACATAAGCAGTTTATTTGTTTTAGTTGTTATTGTTTATTGGTTGTATCAAGTTGTATCATACTGATACAATACCTTTTACGCCTGCAAAGGTACTGCTTTTTCTGCACCTGTGCAAATAGAAGAAGAATCTCGTGTGGCAATCGCATGGATAATGATTTGCAAGCGAACCGGGCAAAATACCTGTCCAGAGGCATTATTGGTAATACTTTACCAACAAAAAGAGCAGAAATGTAGTATCTTTGCAGCGTGATTCTGAGAGACTTCCCCACCCCCTCCAGAGGAAGGGCTCAATAATATGTATCACCTGATAAAGTACATCTTTTTCGCATTTTTTTGCGGAGGGTAACAGGCTGATAGTCTGCAATGGTTACACAGAAGTAACTAACTGATAATTATGTGCGTTCTTGTGCGGTATAGGAGAAAGCAGTAATTTAGCAACGCGAAAAAGAAGTAATAGTTAATGGTTAATAGTTAATATGCAGAGTATGGCATTTAGGAGACAATAATTATAAACCGATAGACAATAATTACAAACCAATAAAATTATAAGACAATGAAAGAGATTCAAACCATTGCAACGGCACAGAACTTCAGTGCCATCAACGTCGGGAAGTTGGACCAACTGAGTGAGTATGAACTGCACCTCGGACCCAACGTGGTTATCCCCGGCAAAGTATTCGGCGGAGCCGCATTGCACGCTACAGGCGGCGACTTCTCGTTCCAAGTGTTCCCTGCTGGCGCGGAGACGGGTTTCCTGCACACGCACAAGAACCATGAGGAGTTGTATTTCTTCCTGAGCGGCAAGGGCGAGTTTCAGGTGGACGGGCAGGTGTTTCCCATTGAGGAGGGCAGCGTGGTGCGTGTGGCTCCCGCAGGCAAACGGTCGGTGCGCAACAACGGGACGGAACCGCTGGTGATGCTGTGCGTGCAGTACCGCGGCAACACGTTCACGGCGGACGATGCCGCAGATGCGGACATACTGAATGAGCCGGTGAAGTGGTGATTTTGGCATAGTTATTGTGCGAAAACAGGCAGGCGGGCGTTTCCGTCTGCCTGTTAATTGATGGAAGATATGCTACATAATGAAGAGACACGGGATGTGCTGTTCCCCGACTGCCCGATACGCAATGTGCTGTCGCGGGTAGGTGACAAGTGGTCGCTGCTGGTACTGCATACGTTGGAGCAAAGTGCTGAGCCTGTGCGGTTTAACGCCTTGCAGCGTGCGTTGCCCGACATCTCGCAGAAGGTGCTGACCACCACGCTGCGCACGTTGGAGGAGGACGGCTTTGTGGTGCGGACGGTGTATGCCGAGGTGCCGCCGCGTGTGGACTATCGGCTCACAGGGCGTGCGCAGTCGTTTATGCAAGCCTGTACGCCGATGATACAATGGGCAGTGGCGAACTTGGAGGACATCGTAGCCGACCGCAAACGCAAGAAGAGATGATACAAGAGATTGATATACAGAGCGAAAAGGATAGGATGTACAGTGATTTCAAGGCGTTGTATAGTAGCAGTTTCCCCATCTTTGAGCAGCGCACGGAAGAACAACAGGCGTGGGCTTTTGAGCAGGCGGAGTACCACCTTGCGGGCTATACGGACAAGGGGAGATGGATAGGTTTTATCTCGTATTGGGAGTTTGACACCTATATCTATGTCGAGCATTTTGCCATTGATGCCGCCCTGCGCGGGCAAGGTTACGGGAGCCGGGTGCTGCGGATGTTTGTGGAGCAGAAAGGCAAGACCGTGCTCCTTGAGATAGACCCGATAGTGGACGAGGTGTCGGCGGCGCGGCTGCGGTTTTACACGCATTGCGGGTTCCGCATGAACCCGTACACGCACCGCCACCCCGCATACAGAGAGGGCTATCAGCCGCACCCGCTGGTGGTGCTGACAGCCCCCGATGCTATCTCCGAAGAGGCGTATATGCGTTTCTATCACGACCTGTGCGGGAGGGTGATGGGACAGCATTGAAAAAGAGACTGCCTGACGATGTCCGCCAGACAGTCTCCTTGTGATTGTGGTTCTGCTTGGGCTTGAACCAAGGACCCCCTGATTATGAGTCAGGTGCTACTAACCAACTGAGCTACAGAACCTACTTGTTTGCCATGTATCTGCAATATGTCCACTATCATCAGCCAACATATCCGTTGCACATTAGCATAAGAGAATACTACAAAAATTATGCCAATCTATGTGAGAAGTGCAATTATTTTAAGTTTGCAAGTATTTTGTCGGCTTGCCGGCGCGTTATCATCTGTTGCGACTCGGTGAGTTCGGGGATATTGACTTCCAAGCCGACGGCTACCTTGTCGGGGTTGGCAATTCTGTCTTTGTTCGCCATATAGATGTACACCCAACAGAAGGTGTTGGCGTAGTGCTTGCGTGCCATCTTGGAGAGCGTCCAATCCTGACGGGTAACCTCTTTCGCCACCGTCTTGCCGGACAACTGCATATCCACGATGACGGGAGCGGAAGAGACGGGGCTTTGCGTCTTGCTTGTTGCTTTGCTTGCCGCAGGGGCTTTGCGTTCCGTTGCGGGAGCCGGTTGCGGTGCCTGACGATACCGCTGTTTGGCGGTCTCGAACTCATCAGCGTTGAGCAGACGTATCTCTACTCGGCGGTTGGGACCATACGCGGCTTTGCTGCGTTTACCCTCGATGATGCCGCCACTATATGCCACGAGCCGTTGCGGTGCGATGGTGTGTTCCTCAATGAGTTCGTTGAGGACGTTTTGCGCACGGGTGCTGCCGAGTTGCAGATTGTAGTTCTCACTACCCGTATTGTCGCAGTAGCCGACAATCTCGACATACAGGCTGTTATCGCGTTGGAGCCGCGAAGCCACCTGCTGAATGACGGTCAAGTCGTTGTCTCTGAGCGAGGATTGATTGGGTGCGAAATAGATATAGTAATAGTTGTTGTCAGAAACGACTTCCTGTATGGGCGTTACCGTGTTGCTGATGATGACGGTGTCTTTTTGCACCACTATCACCGTGTCCGCCTTGGCAGGTTTGGTGTTGTCCTTAGGTTTGCTGATACGCTCCTCGAACTTGTCCTCGTCGGCTATGTTGCATACATGTGATTTCTTGGTAGCATTTATCTTGTAGCGCAAGGAGAGAGTGATATCCACAATACCGTCGTTGTTAGTACCTTTGATACGACCGTCCAATTTGTCGTTCATGAAATACGTGTATGTGGCTTTTACTCCCAAGGAAATGCTTCGGCTGACATTGAACTGGAAGTCAGCCCCTCCGACAATCATGGGGTATGCGTGGTATTTGTCATCGCTGCGGGTGCCGGTGATTATATTGTCCGTTTCGCGTCTGAATTCCGAGTAGATGCTCCTTTGGCAAATACCGGCTCCGCCTCCGGCGAGTATGTTGAGTGCAAAAATTTTGTTGCGGTTGTCCGGAGCCCAAGCATTGACTATGTCGAAAGAGGAGAGAGCCTGTACGCGGAACATATCCGCTTTGAATAATTCATTTCGGGAGTTATTGTCTTTGTCCGTGATTCTGAGGGTGGAATACAGTCCTTCAAGGCCCAAGCCCCATGTGGAGTTGAAGTTATAGTTGAATCCGAGTCCTACGGTAGGAGCATAGATGGCGTTTACCATATCCGCGGAGTAGTCGGCATCGAACCAATTGCCGCCGGCATCCAGATAGAGCGTCCAATGCGATGCCACCGGTGCAGCATTGGAGGTGTTGCCATAGGGGCGTACACCGGTGGCGGAGTGCCGTTGCGCCGACAGATTTTGCAGGCATAGGAGCATACAAAAAAGTGCCCAAAACTTAATGAAAGTATTGGCTTTTCGTGTGGCTATAGGTGACAATCTACACATTTACAGAACTATGATATGGTTACATAGGGACTGCAAAGGTACAACAATTATTTTGAATATCAAAGAAAATGTATTAAAAATGTGATTTTTTACAAAAAAGTTGCGTATATTGTGATTTTGTAGTATCTTTGCCACGACTTCACTGTGCCAAAGATACTACAAAATCAGTAATAAGTAATAGTTAATAATTAATAGAAGGGCGGGGCGGGAATTGCAGGTCAGATTACCCGAGGTTCTCTCGAAGTTCTCTCGGTATTCTCTCGGGAAAGAGCCGATTCCGGTCCGAAGAAAAAGGGGTGGATATTCCGCTGCTTTTCCGATGGGTGAGTTGGGACGCTGAAGATAGTGCGGAGGGTGGATGCCAATGAAAAGGAGAAAAATAAATGATATAAATATGGATATATTGAGTAAAATGCTGGAGCGCGCGCAGCAACATCCGCAGCGCATTGTGCTTCCTGAGGGCGACGAACCCCGTACGTTGGAGGCAGCAAACATCATTCTTCGCGACAAAATCGCCCATCTGACTCTTATCGGCAACCCCGAGAAGATACATCAGATGGCAAGGGAGAAGGGGTATGAATATATAACAGAGGCGAAGATTATCGACCCCATGACCGATGCCAAGATGCCGGAATATGCGCACCTGCTCTACGAATTGCGCAAAGCCAAAGGCATGACCGAGGAAGAGGCTGCCAAGAAAGCACAAGACCCGTTGTATCTGGGTTGTCTGATGATTAAGAACGGAGACGCAGACGGCGAGTTGGCAGGCGCACGCGGTACGACGGCTGACACGATTCGTCCCGCATTCCAGATACTGAAGACCAAACCCGGTGTGCATCTGGTATCGGGTGTGTTCCTGATGTTCACCCCCGCCAAACAGTATGGTGAGGACGGTTTCCTGCT
Source organism: Bacteroidales bacterium UBA6340 (assembly GCA_002440265.1). Classification (GTDB taxonomy): domain Bacteria; phylum Bacteroidota; class Bacteroidia; order Bacteroidales; family Paludibacteraceae; genus Colicola. The sequence continues at coordinate 19,934 of DJSG01000076.1, forward strand.
ATTTGCAGACTGCGCCGTCAATCCGTGTCCGAATGCCCAAGAGTTGGCTGAGATAGCGGTATCTACTGCCGAGACGGCTCGTACGCTGGCAGGTATCGAACCACGTGTGGCGATGCTGAGTTTCTCGACGAAAGGCAGTGCCAAGCATGAGTTGGTGGACAAGGTAGTGGAGGCTACGCGTATCGCGCACGAGTTGGCACCTGATTTGGCACTGGACGGCGAACTGCAGGCAGACGCTGCGCTGGTGCCGAGTGTGGCTGCGAAGAAGGCTCCGGGTTCGCCCGTGGCAGGTAAGGCAAACGTGCTGGTATTCCCTGATTTGCAGGCGGGCAATATAGGTTATAAGTTGGTGGAGCGTTTCTCGGGTGCAGACGCTGTAGGTCCTATCCTGCAAGGTATCGCTGCTCCGGTGAACGACTTGAGCCGCGGCTGCAAAGTGCAGGATATCGTGCAGATGGTCATCATCACTGCCAACCAAGCCATAAAAGATTAAAAAGTATTGGCGCATCCGTAGCGCAAAGGTTGCCCAAGGGTTGCGTATCCCTTGCGTATCCTTTGCTGAAAGATACGGATTTGACACGGTGAAGAAATGTAAATTAATTGACAACAAGACGAAAAGAATATGAAGATTTTAGTATTGAACTGCGGTAGCAGCAGCATCAAGTATAAACTGTTCGAGATGGAGACCCGCAGCATCCTCGCGCAAGGCGGCGTGGAGAAGATAGGGTTGCCGGACTCGTTTCTGCAAGTGAAACTGCCGAGCGGCGAGAAGGTGAAGATAGAGAAACCGATGCCCGAACATACGATTGGTATCCAGTTGATATTGGACAGCCTGGTGGACGAGAAGATTGGATGCCTGAAGTCGCTGAAAGAGATTGATGCTGTGGGACACCGCGTAGTGCACGGCGGCGAGAAATTCAACAAGTCGGTGGTGATTACACCTGAGGTGAAAGAGATGATTGTGAAGTGCATCGACCTGGCTCCGCTGCACAACCCCGCCAACCTGAAGGGTATCGAGGCGATTGAGAAGACGCTGCCGGGCGTGCCGCAAGTGGGAGTGTTCGACACGGCTTTCCACCAGACCATGCCCGATGAGGCATATATGTACGCCATTCCGTACGAGTTGTACGAGAAGTATGCCATTCGCCGCTACGGTTTCCACGGGACCTCGCACCGCTACGTGTCAGCGCGTGTGTGCGAGTTCCTGGGCGTGGACCCGAAAGGCAAGAAGATAATCACGGCACATATCGGCAACGGCGGCAGTTGCACGGCGGTGTTGGACGGCAAATCCGTGGATACCTCGATGGGTCTGACCCCCGTTGAGGGCTTGATGATGGGCACCCGCAGCGGCGACCTCGACCTCGGGGCTGCGACATACATCATGGACAAAGAGCACCTGACGACGGCAGAGTTCTCGACGCTGGTGAACAAGAAATCGGGTCTGCTGGGCGTGAGCGGCGTATCAAGCGACGCACGTGACATAGAGAATGCCGTTGCGAATGGCAACAAACGTGCGGATTTGGCACGGAGGATGTTCATCTATCGTGTGAAGAAATACATAGGTGCTTATGCGGCTGCCTTGGACGGTGTGGACATCATCGTGTTCACGGGCGGTATCGGTGAGAACGATATGTATATCCGCGGCGAGATAGCCAAAGGACTCGGTTACCTCGGTGTGAAGATTGACGAGGAGAAGAATATGCGCAGCCGCGGCGAGGAGATTGTGATTTCGACGCCGGACAGCCGTGTGACGGTGTGCGTCATCCCGACCGATGAGGAGTGGATGATAGCATCGGATACGATGGCATTGCTGTAAGAAAAGAGATGCGGGGACGGTTGGTGCCGTCTCCGCATATATAGATAAACATGGGTGCGCCCGACAGGGTTGCCCCGCAAACATTAAATTACTGAACCTTGAAACCGATAATTTATCAGTTATTGCCGCGTACCTTTGCCAACTATAATGATACACGGCGGCATTGCGGTACCCTGCAGGAGAACGGCTGCGGTACCCTGAATGCCATCACCCCGCGCGCATTGCGTGCGATACGCGACTTGGGAGCCACGCATGTGTGGTACACCGGCGTGATTAGACACGCCACAGCGCAGTACAATACCCCGTCGATAGTGAAAGGTCTGGCGGGCAGTCCGTACGCGATAACCGACTACTATGACATCGACCCCGACCTGTGCGAAGACCAAGACAGGCGTATGGAGGAGTTCGAGTCGTTGGTAGATAGGACGCACAAGGCTAACTTGCAGGTAATCATAGACTTTGTGCCCAACCATGTGGCGCGTGAATACCGCTCGACACACCGTCCGAAAGGGGTGAAAGACCTGGGGGAAGACGATAACCCTAACTGGGCATTCTCGCCGCTGAACAACTTCTACTACCTGCCCGGGCAGCCGTTTGCGCCGCAGTTTGACGTGCAAGGGTACACGGAAAACCCGGCGAAAGCCACGGGAAACGACTGCTTTAGTGCCCACCCGACCAAGGATGACTGGTACGAAACCGTGAAGTTGAACTACGGCGTCTTCTACCAAGGCGGGGGCGAGAAACAGTTTGACCCGATACCGGACACGTGGCATAAGATGCTGGATATCATGCTGTTCTGGGCAAGCAAAGGCATAGACGGCTTTCGTTGTGATATGGCGGAGATGGTACCGCAGGAGTTCTGGCAGTGGAGCATCGAGCAGGTGAAGGCACAGTATCCCGATATAATGTATATTGCGGAGGTGTATCAGCCTGCTTTGTACCGCGATTACTTGGCGGCAGGATTTGATTACCTGTACGACAAGGTTGGCATGTATGACTATCTGCGCGGTGTAACGAGCAAGAACTGGCCTGTGGAGGGCATTACGCAACAGTGGCAACGTGTGGACGACATACGCGAGCATATGTTGTACTTCCTCGAGAACCACGACGAACAGCGTATAGCAAGCGGTTTCTTCTGTGGGCGCGGCATGTGTGCGGAGCCTGCCATGATAGTGGCTGCCACGTTGGGAACCAACCCCGTGATGGTGTATGCCGGTCAGGAATTAGGCGAGAAAGGTATGGACGCCGAGGGCTTCTCGGGCATGGACGGCAAGTCGTCGATATTCGATTATTGGGGTATCGCATCGTTGCAGGCATGGGCAAACCACGGTAAGTTCGACGGAGCCCTGTTGGATGATGAGCAACGCGACCTGAGGGCGTTCTACAGGCAGTTGCTACGCGTGGCACGAACCGAGAAAGCCATCACGCAGGGGGAGATGTATGACCTCGAATATGCTCAGGGTGATGGCTTTAACAAACACGAGCAGTTTGCGTATATCCGCAAGTACAAGCGGCAGATGCTGCTGGTGGTACTCAACTTTGATGACCGTCAGGTGGATATGCAGGTGCGTGTACCCAAGGAAGCGTTTGAGCATTTAGAGTTATCCGAACAGTCTATGGTCGAGGCAACTGATTTGCTGACCGGTGCTACATACCGCTTTCCGCTGACAGCACACACGCCTGTGTGCCTGACACTGCCCGCATGGAAAGGTGTGATACTGAAGGTGAAGACCACGAAATAGTGCGGGCATTTGTTTGTGGATGGTTATAGGATAGTTATAGGTTGGAGGGCAGAAAAGATGAAGAGATGGTCGTTTGATACGGAGAAGATTGGGGTCTGGTTCCGGTTGGTGCGGGGCGGGAACCTGCTGTTTGTGGCTATACTGCTGTATGTGATGGAGAAATGGGTGGCTACACCGCTGCTGAACAGGGCTTTATTCCATGAGCAGATGCCGTGGTGGGTGCTGCTGTTGCTCATACTCGGGACGGTATGTATAGCCGCAGGGGGGTACGTAATCAACGATTATTTCGACATCAAGATAGACAGAATCAACCGTCCGGACAGGCTGATAGTGCCGGATATCGTATCAAAGAATGCGGCGATGCGTCTGTTTCAGTGTCTGACGGCTGCGGGTGTGGTCATGGGAATAGCCGTGGCAGTATGGGCAAGGAGTTGGACATTAGGTGCGATATTCCTTGTTATTCCCGGGTTGCTGTGGTTCTATTCGGCGTCGTACAAGCGGCAGTTCCTTGTCGGGAATATCGTAGTGGCATTTATGGCGGCGTTGGTACCACTGTTAGTCGCCATAGCGAATGTGGACTACCTGCGGCACTTGTACCACGAGATGCTGGGATACTCTCCCATTTCCGGTGAGTTATACATGTGGTCAGGCGGCTTCGCGTTGTTTGCCTTCCTCACTACGCTGGCGCGAGAGATAGTGAAAGATATGGAAGACCAAGAGGGAGACCGCGAGTATGAGTGCCGCACGATGCCGATAAAATGGGGCAATACGGTGAGCAAGGCGGTGGTGACGGTGCTGATTGCCATTGTTTGCGGACTGATTTGCTACTTCGGGTTTGTCGTGGTGCCTTTCCCGCACGAGTGGAATACGTTGTCCACAAGGTATCTCACATTCGGTTTGCTGGTGCCGTGCGTGTGCGAGGTAATACTGCTTTGGTGCGCCCACCTGCCGCGGGAATACCATAATGCCCAGGCACTTATGAAGTTCGTGATGCTGATGGGGGCGTTGTACAGTTTTGTGATTGTGCGCATGCTATGAATATCATTTTAGGTAGTCAGAGTCCACGCCGCAGGGAACTGATGCGGGGTTTGGACATTCCATTCACGGCAATCACGATAGATGCCGATGAGTCGTACCCGAAAGAGTTGCAGGGAGGAGATATTCCTCTGTATATATCGCGCGCGAAGGCACGCGCGTACGCAAGCAGACTGACGGAGGAAGATGTGCTCATCACCTCGGATACCATTGTCTGGTTGGACGGTGAGATGCTCGGCAAGCCCCATTCAGTGGAGGATGCCAAGCAGATGTTAGGACGGTTGAGCGGGCATACCCATCAGGTGTTTACGGCAGTGTGCTTCACCACGTTGCACGGACAAGACACATTGGTGGATAGTTCGGATGTTACATTCCGCCCGTTGGCACATGAAGAGATTGACTACTACGTGGAGCACTATCACCCTATGGACAAGGCAGGCAGTTATGCCATTCAGGAATGGATTGGTTATGTGGGCATTACGCGCATAGAAGGGTCGCAGTACACCGTGATGGGGTTTCCGATAGAGCAGGTGTATATGTACTTGAAAAGCAGAAGAATGATATGATATGGCACAACATCGTGTGAAAAGCGTTTGCAGATACAGGGCGCGATATTGGGCAATCTCCTAATACTGCGTTTTTCGTGTTGTCAGTATATATGGAATAAGGTTGTATATATCAACTATTTGTCGTAACTTTGCGGCAGAGATTGGTAAAAAATAACAATATACTATGAGAAAACTTTTATTTTCATTTCTTGCAGTTGTTTGGTCCATTGCTCCACTTGCAGCACAGGATACTACCACTGAGGTTTACAGGATTGACTTTACTTCCGGTCAGGGCGATTGGACGATTTACAATTTGACCCTTGATGGTCTGTCATGGGTCTGGCAGCACAGTACGTACAAAGGCAACAGTTTCATGAAGGCGAGTGCATACGTCAGTAATACTCCTCACGCTGCTGAGTCGTGGCTTATCTCTCCTGCAATTGACTTGTCGGCGGCAGGGATGGTTACACTGTCGGTACGCCAGGCTATGAAATTTGGTAAAGATGGTATGTATGTCCGTATGACGGCAGACGGTAAGAATTGGAAAGATGTGCCGGTCAGCCCTATGCCGTCGGGCAACTCGTGGACGTTTGTTACAAGCACGGCTGATGTGTCTGCTTTTGCGGGAGAGGCGAAAGTGCAGATAGCATTTGTCTATACCAGTACATCCGCTGCAGCCCCTACGTGGGAGGTGCAATGGGTGTCTCTCACCACGACGGGGAAGCCTGTAGAGCAACCCTGCCGGTATGAGGGGCTTGAGGGGTATTCTTCTACCGAACTGCTGCAACGGCTTCATACGGCAATAGCGGAGCATACGGCATTGTCTTATGACAATATCCGTGCAGACCGCGCGAAAGTGGATATATTGGACGATGGTACGGTGGATGACATCTATGCGGGTTGCTCTTTCTATCCTTCGGACTATTGCCATAGTGTTACAGAAGTGCCAGACTGCTCCTGCTATAACCGCGAGCATAGTCTGCCCAAGTCGTGGTGGGGTGGTTCGCAGGACGAACCTATGTATACAGACCTTCATCATGTGATTCCTACGGACTACAATGCGAACACAAAACGTTCTGCATGGGTGTATGATGAGGTGAATAGTGCCAGATGGACGAATAGTTTCGGTTCCAAACTCGGTACCAGCAAGACTTGGGGAGACAGAGAGACAGCCTTTGAGCCTGTGAACGAATACAAAGGGGACATTGCCCGCACCTATTTCTATATGCTTACCTGCTATTTGGACAAGAATTTCAAGCAGGGTGGAAAGGGTTATCGCTATTTCACCTACAGCAATTCGACGGCAGGTTTTACTGCTTCTGCACTCAGCCTGCTGCTCAAGTGGCACCGTCAAGACCCTGTGTCGGAGCGTGAGATAACCCGCAACGAGAAAGTGGCAAAGAAACAGGGCAACCGCAATCCGTTTGTGGACGACCCGAACTTGGCGGAGTACATCTGGGGAACGATGAAAGGCAAAGGATATGAATGTAATGGTGAGGTAGAGAAGCCCGATAGCACTGTGGTGGAAGGTTCTATTACGTGCGTTGAGGCGCGGTCGTTGGCATTGGCTCTTGCCAATCAGGGTCAGAGTTCGGACGAGTATATTGTGGTCGGCTATGTAACCTCGGCAGAGAGTTATGACAATAGTTATCATAGCCAGTCGTATTGGATGGCAGATGAGCAGAATGGCGGTCAGGTGTTCTATGCATTTCAATGCAAGCACCCCGATGAGGAAGTGAAAGTGGGGTATAAAGTGGCTGTTACGGGCAATCTGCTGAATTACAACGGCACGCCTGAGATGAAGTGGGGGCAGACACGTATCCTGTCGCGCGACATAGGTAGTGCTGTCGGGACGATTTGCATCTCGGATATTCACGGCAACGATTTGCATGTCTATACCCTTGCGGGAGTGGAGGTGACGGCGCAAAAGGACAATCTGCCATCGGGGATATATATTGTTCAGACACCTGCAATGACTCAAAAGGTATTGGTGTGGTAGTCCTGACAATACTCTGGCTGCAAAATGACGAAAAAATAGAAAAAATAGAAATATTATTGCGTGCATATCATTTTTTTTTCGTACCTTTGCGCCGCTTTTGTGCAGATTGGGTTTCTGTAATAGTTAGGCGCGTAGCGACTCTCTGTATTGCAAGCCTTACAAAAAATACAACCAACCAAGATGACAAAACTTGTTTTGTTATTTAGAGGAGGAATGGCGGCGACCTAAAGTCGCGTAGCGACTTTCAATGTTGCAAGCCCATTCCGACGAAGGAGAGATGCTCGAGTGGTTGAAGAGGCACGCCTGGAAAGCGTGTAAACTCCAAAAGGGTTTCCGGGGTTCGAATCCCCGTCTCTCCGCAAGGATTTTTGAGAACGCAGCGCGTCTGTGCTTGCACAAGTGCGATGCGGGAACAAAAAGGCTTGCACCGGATGCCCGTGGCTGACGGTGGGGATTACGCAGAAATCCCCGTCTCTTACGGACAAATCCTTACCTTATAATCGTAGAAACAAACTAATAACTCAACAAAAAACGAATAATCGTATGAAAAAAGTTTTTGCAACCCTTACGGTATTGGCAATGTTCGCCTTCAATGGCGTTGCTGTAATGGCTCAAGACGCAACGGACACTATGCCCGCTGCCGAGGAACAGGTAACTGAGGATACTACTATTGTAGAGACGGTTGCCGTAGAAGAGACTATCGCTCCAGAGACAGAAGAAGGCGGTCTCGTGGCTCTTCACAAGACATTGAAGACCAAGTTCATCGAAGGTGGCGCAGGCTTTATGGCTGCTACTCTCCTCTGCTTGGTATTTGGTTTGGCACTTTGCATTGAGCGTATTATCTATCTTAGCCTGAGCAAAACAAATACGAAGGCTCTCCTCGCAAAGATTGAGAAGGCTCTCAACGAGGGCGGAATAGAAAAAGCACTCGACGTTTGCCGCAACACACGCGGTCCTGTGGCAAGTATCTTCTACCAGGGTCTCAGCCGTTATGACGAGGGCGTGGACGTAGTGGAGAAGACCGTCGCAAGTTACGGTGGCGTGCAACTCGGCCTCTTGGAGAAGAACCTCTCGTGGATTTCCCTCTTCATCTCTATCGCTCCGTCGTTGGGATTCTTGGGAACCATCATCGGTATGATTCAGGCATTCGATAAAATCCAACAGGTAGGTGACATCTCGGCTACAGTCGTTGCAGGCGGTATCAAGGTCGCTCTGTTGACCACCCTCCTCGGTTTGGTTATCGCAATCATTCTCCAATTGTTCTACAACTACATCCTTAGCCTTGTTGAAGGTCTGGTAAACGAGATGGAAGACAGTTCTATCAGCCTGCTCGACCTCGTGGTTAACTACGACGCAAAACAAAAGAAGTAATCTATTTTGCATCGCACAAAACGTATTTAGTTAAACTTGCAAAATTTGATTATTATGAAGAATTATAAGTTATTACCTAAGATTACCGTTCTGGTACTCTTGCTGGTGGGCATCGTCGTTTCGGTGATGTTCTACGCCGGGGGCTCTGAGGGTACTCTTGAGGTAGCAGGAGACTTCCTGAATATACCTTATTTCACCGACCTGTTCCTTGGTTGGAACTATATCTTGGTGGCACTTGTTTGCCTCGTTACGCTGGCTGTAGTCATCTGGGGCTTTGTTAACACATTCAAGGTGGACAAGAAGAAAGGCTTCGCGCAGTTGGCTGTCGTAATAGGGTTCGTACTCGTATGCGTGGCATGCTGGTTCCTTGGCAGCCCCGAGAAGATGGAAATCCTTGGTTATGAGGGCACGGACAACGTCGGCAATATGGCTCGTATGAGCGATGCTATTATGTATCTCACCTACCTGCTCACTGCCGCTACTGTTATCACCCTCGTATGGGGCGTTATCTATACTAAATGTAAGAAGTAATTATCGTCGGTTATGGCAAAGAAAATTCCGCAGATTAACGCCAGTTCCATGGCGGACATCTCGTTCTTGCTGCTCATCTTCTTCTTGGTGACCACCTCTATGGACGTCAACCAAGGACTGGCACGCCGTTTGCCGCCTCCCATTCCACCCGATCAAAAGATTGAGGACACCGACATCAACAAGCGCAACTTGTTCGTTGTCAAAATCAACTGGGAGAACAAACTGCTTGTACAAGGGCAGCCGATGGATGTACGCCAACTGCGCGCCAAGGCGAAGGAATTCATCTCCAACCCCGAGGATGACCCCAATATGCCGAAACTCGTCGAAGAGGATTTCGGTGCTCCGTTTGGGACATTGAAGTACACCAAAGACCACGTCATCTCCGTCCAAAACGACGCGGAGACACAGTATCAGGCGTACCTTGAGGTGCAGAATGAATTGGTAGCCGCCTACAACGAGTTGCGCAACGAGTGCGCAGAACAGTACTTCCACAAGACGTACAACGAGTTGGACGAAGACCAACAGAAGCAAATACAGAAGATTTATCCTCAGAAGATTTCCGAGGCTGAACCTAAAAACTATGGAGGAGGACAATAACCATGGCAAAGATTCGTAGAAATGAAAAGCGTGAGATGCCGGCGCTCAACACGTCGTCACTCCCTGACATCATCTTCATGTTGCTGTTCTTCTTCATGTCTGTAACCTCTATGAAAGAGGTCAATATGAAGGTGCAGATATCCAACCCGCAGGCAACCGAACTCACCAAGTTGGAGAAGAAGTCCCTTATCCGCTACATCTATGTCGGTACTCCTACCGCAGAGTTCCGCAAGCAGTATGGTGCCGAGACACGTATCCAACTGGACGACGCCTTTGCTGAGGCAAACGAGATAGGTGATTATATCATCAACGAGCGTTCCTCTATGAAGGAGTCCGACCAAGGTCTGATGACCGTCTGCATCAAGGCGGACAAAGAGACCAAGATGGGCATCATTGCCGACATCAAGCAGGAGTTGCGTCGCGCCTATGCGTTGAAAATCACGTATGCTGCCACACAGCGTACCAGTTACTGATCAAGACTACTTGCAAGACAAGATAGAAGAAGTTTTTGTTCATATGCGAGAAGAGGTTGTCTGACAAGTGCAGGCAACCTCTTCTTATTATGGTTTGATAAACGGTACGATATGTTGTGATAAACGGTGCAACTCACATCGTCAATAAAAAACCACCATCTTCGAAAGTGAAAGAAATCCCACCCTAATGCATATCTTCAATTAGTAAGCATTCTTTGGATTCCCCTCCTTTGAAGGTGAAAGAAATTCCGCCTTACCGCATATTAACTATTAGCCATTACTTATTACTACTATTAACTCGACTTCATGTCGAGTGAATAGTATGAGATTAGTATGAGATTAGTATGAGATTA
>DJSG01000076.1:30425-43688 GCA_002440265.1 Bacteroidales bacterium UBA6340
ATTAGTATGTGATTGAGCCGTCTTTATTATGAGGATATCGAGCACTTTTATATCGCACGCTGCCGGTTCGTAATAACGTTGGACCGACTATTATTGTTAAACAACCACCTGTTTAGGTGGTAATCAACACCTAAAAACCTATGTATTTTGATATTTTACCATCAGGGATGGTAAGTACCTGCTTTGCGGCAACTATGGACTCTTCTGTCAATAGGCAGGCTTTGGACGAGCATTTTGCCACCCACCCCGCACGTTGGAATACCGCATTCCATTTCTTATCGCAGTTCACCGCCCCCGATAGCAACAAGGAGCAACTGCTGCACAACCTGCATCGCGGGCGCACCGACCTCTCTGCCGATGTCTATGTGAATGTCGAAGTCTACCTGCCCAAGCCCGTAGAGCAATGCCGCTACGAGGCGCACAGACGTTATATTGATATCCAATACGTAGTACAAGGCTCCGAATATATTGCCCTCACGCACGACACTTCATTGCCTGTCCTCACCCCTTACGATACTACCAAGGACATCACGTTCTATCAGTACCACCCCGACCAACTCCTGTTGGCAGATCCCACCAAGTATTTCATCTTCTTCCCCGCAGACCTGCACGCCCCATCCATTCAGCCCACACCTGTTCCGAATAATGTTACAAGCAATGCTACAAATACTACAACTAATGTTACAAAAGTGGTAGTAAAAATCCTCTTCTAACCACAAGAATACACAGTTCTCCCTTTCCGCATGAGTAAATTTGCCGTCAAAAAAGGCAAATATGCATATCAGACGATATATTTTTGCTCAAATTACAGATTTTATCCCACGTTACGTATTCGACAAAGCAGTAACACTAATGTAATAGCCGAAAATGCCCTCTACGCTTGGATTCGATGACCATATCAACATGTGTGAATCTTGCCTCGTGGCATTGGGCAAATACAGCAAAGGAGCCGTTAATGTACACACTTTGTTGGATTTGCGGGGCAGCATTCCTGTAAATATCCATATCACCGATGGCAAATGGCACGACAATAATATGTGGGCAAAACTACCCATTGAATGTCGAGCGATTTACACTGCCGACAAAGCCTATGTTATTTTGTACAAATGCGGCATATGCAACAAGCAGGAGGCTTTTTCGTGATGCGCCCTAAAAACAATATGCGTTTCAAAGTTACTCGTGAATTGATAGACAATCGTCTAATATCGTCAGTCTGTGCTGATTATGTGATGCAGTTGATTGGGCGGAGACAAAAAGCCCGTATTCCATTACAGAAATCGCGACTTTGATACTTTTTGTTTGCCATATAGAAAACATAGGACATGCTCAACAACAACCGACAATGCGAATTGGCACAAGATTTGTATATGTGCATAAAAAGCAGTATTTTTGCAAAGATGTTTAATCAACAACCAACAACAATCTATCATGGACAAGCAGACCAAACGTGATTACCTCTATATGCGCATGGCGCGGACATGGTCGGAGAACAGTTATTGCCAACGCCGGAAGGTGGGGGCTATTCTGGTAAAGGACCAGATGATTATCTCTGACGGCTACAACGGCACCCCGAGCGGGTTTGAGAACATCTGCGAAGACGGCAGCGGAATGTCCAAACCATACGTGTTGCACGCCGAGGCGAATGCCATCACCAAGGTGGCACGCAGCCACAACAGCAGCGACGGTGCCACCCTCTATGTGACTGCCGCCCCCTGCATGGAGTGCTCCAAACTGATTATACAGGCGGGTATCAAGCGCGTGGTCTATGGCGAGGAGTACCGCATTATGGACGGCACCGAACTACTCCGCCGCGTAGGCATACAGGTGGACTATATGCCCGACAAAGAGAACTAAACAATACAAGACTATGAAGAAATACATTTTCCCTACCCTGACTATTGTGGCGTTGCTCATCGGCTTTCTGATTGGCAACGCGGTATCCAACAAGGTCAACGCCCAGCGTTTCTACATACAGAACGGCAAACTCTTCCAGCAGCCCGAGTCGAAAATAGACCAACTGCTGGAACTCATGAAGACCGCCTACGTGGAGGACATTGATGTGGACAGTATCACCGAAGATGTGATGGTGGACCTCGTCAAGCACCTCGACCCGCACTCCGCATATATCCCCAAGAAGGATTTGCAGGCGGTGAACGAGGAGTTGTCTTCCTCATTCTCAGGCATCGGCGTGCAGTTCTCCATTCAGAACGACACCGTGCAGATTGTTGCCATTGTGCCGGGCGGACCCTCCGAAGGCGTGGGCTTGCTGGCAGGCGACAGGATTGTGACGGTCAACGACTCCGCTTTCTCCGGCAAGGGCATTAACAACGAGCGTGTCCTGAAGACCCTGCGCGGTCCCAAAGGCACCCAAGTCACCATCGGCGTGAAGCGCAAAGGCACCCCCGAGGTGCTCAACTTCACTGTCACCCGTGGCGATATACCTATCCATTCTGTGGATGCCAAGTTCATCATTACGCCCGAGCACGCAAAGCGGAAAGGCGAAAAGATTGGTTTCGTGCGCGTCAACCGCTTCGGCGAGAACACCTACGACGAGTTCATCGCGGCACTTGCCACCCTCAAAGGGCAGGGCGCGACATCCTATATCGTGGACCTGCGCGAGAATGTGGGCGGCTTCATGGACCAGGCCATCAAGATGGCAAACGAGTTCCTGAGCCGAGGCGATATGATTGTGTATGCCGAAGGGCGTTCCTACCCGCGCTACGAGGCACGTGCCAATGGGGCAGGACGTTTCCAACGCGAACCCCTGGTGGTGCTGATTGACGACTTCTCCGCCTCGGCAAGCGAGATTTTCGCGGGGGCTATGCAGGACAACGACCGTGCTACCATCATCGGTCGCCGCTCCTTCGGCAAGGGTCTCGTGCAGCAGCAACTGCCCTTCTCCGACGGCAGTGCTATCCGTCTCACGGTGGCGCGCTACTACACCCCGTCAGGGCGTTGTATCCAGAAGCCGTACACCCTCGGCGAGCAGGACGACTACGAGATGGACATCCTCAACCGCTACGAGCATGGCGAGTTCTTCTCGGCGGATAGTGTTCATTATCAGGATACTACGGTCTATTACACCAAGCACGGGCGCATCGTACACGGTGGCGGTGGTATCATGCCCGACATCTTTGTCGGACGCGATACCACGCTCTACACGCCCTATTTCAACCAGGTGGCAAACCGCGCCTACACCTACCAGTTCGCGTACCAATACACCGACAAGCACCGCAAGGAACTGAGCCGTTATACCACGTGGCAGGCACTCGAGAAGCACCTCAAGCAGGCGAACTGGATGCCCGAATTCGTGGCTTTCGCCAAGGAGAAAGGGGTGGAGCCCGACCAAGAGCAGATAGCCAAGTCACGCCCGTGGTTGGAGCGGCTTATCAACGCCTATATCGTCCGCAATATCCTCAACGACGAGGGTTTCTTCCCGCTCTTCGAACGCGACGACGACATCACCCGCAAAGCCGTAACCACCCTCTGTGAGTAACCGTTGGCAACACATACGCGACTTCATTCAGTACGACCTGTGGCGACACAACCGTACTGATTTCAGCGACCGCCACAAGCGTGTGCGGTACAAACTGCTGCAGACCATCATATTGGTTGTCAGGGGCTTCCGCGACAAGGACCTCAATGTCCGCGCCAACGCCCTCACCTACTCGCTGCTCTTCGCCATAGTGCCTATCATCGCTGTCACGCTTGCCATCGCACGCGGTTTCGGCTTCGAGCAGGTGATAGAGATGAAACTCAACCGGTCTTTTCTCGGCGAGACCAACCTCGTCCCGACCATCATGGAGTGGGTGGACCGCTACCTCCAGACCGCGCAGGGCGGAGTGTTCCTTGGCATCGGATTGTTGGTGCTGCTCTGGGCGGTCTATTCGTTCTTCCGCATGGTGGAGACGTCCTTCAACGGCATCTGGAATGTGCGCCAGTCGCGCTCTTTCGGACGGCAGTTCGCCAACTATCTCGCCATCCTTTTCCTTGTCCCCGTGCTGATTATCGTCACTTCGGGTCTGTCCATCTTATTAGGTTCGGCGGCATCCAACCCGCTGATACAGGCGATAGAGCCCCTCCGCCGCTGGATACTCCGCATACTCCCGTTCATTGTGGCATCGGGCATCTTCACGTGGATGTACACCGCCATTCCGAACACCAAAGTGCGGTTTGTGGCTGCGGTAGTGCCAGGCGTGCTGGTCGGCGTGCTGTTCCAACTCATACAGATGCTCAGCACCTACCTCATGATGTTCTTCACCCGCACCAGCGTCGTCTATGGTGCCTTTGCGGCTATCCCATTGGTTCTTATATGGTTACATATCAGTTGTCTGCTCCTTATCGTGGGCGCGGAACTGGGTTTCGCTATCCAGAACAACGAGATGTTTGCCTACGAGCGTGACCTGCAGCACATGTCCCGCCGCTACAAGGACTATGTCATGCTCTACCTGCTGACCGTCATCATTCGCCGTTTCGAGCAGGACGAGATACCCCTCACGGCGCACGAACTGGCGCAGCAGAACCAACTCCCTATCCGCTTGGTGCAGCAACTGCTCTCCCGCCTTGAGGAGACGCATATCGTCCGTGAGGTCTATGTCGAGGACAAGGAGGACACCACCTACGTCCCCGCACTCGACACCCACCGCATCACCGTCGGCATAGTGCTTGACCGCATATCCGCACAGGGCACCGAGCAGTTCCTCCGCAACACGCCCCCCGAGATGCAGCACTTCTGGGAGCAGTACAACCGCATCGTGTTGGCACATCCGGATATGGACAAGATATTGGTATCGGAATTATCCAACCATTAAGTGTTGTCAGTCAAACACTTCCATTAGCACGTTCAGCGATTTAGGTTCGTTGAAATTTTCGATATGCTCTGCATAGTAGGTGCAAATCTCTTTCAGGTATTGCCGTCGTTGCTGCCGTGAGACAGGTGCCACAAACCATTCGGGGTGCTCTGCCTCGTCGATTCCAATGCCCAAGAACATCGTATAGTCCAGAAGGAAACGCAAGTGCAGGTTCTCTATGTGTTCGCTCCCGTCCAATTGCCGTATCACACCGCACAGCCAATGAAACAGTTGTTCGTCTTGCAGCGGGTGGCGTACGGTGAGCGTCAGCACCTCGGCAATAAACAAGGCTATGCATTGCCGTGTGATGTCGGTTGTCAGGTGCAAGGGTGTATATGTCAGGGTGACGGAAGACAGCGTGCCCATGGTATGGTTGCTGTGTTGAGAGACTGTCACTTCGACTAGAGAGAGAGGTGTGAGCATTCCCTTGTACTTGCTGCCGCGGACAGCAAAAGCCATCCTGCCGTTAGCGGCAGTATATAATTGCACAACGCTCACATTGTCGGCACATTTGCGCAATGACAATACAATGGCTTCGGTCTTTTGAGTCACAGTCCCTGTAAATCTATTTTGCTTGCAAAAGTACTATTTTTTGTGCTAATGCACAATGTTTCGACATTTTCCCGACAATCACATACTAATATCATACTGGACCTCCCCTAACCCCTTCTTCAAGGAGGGGAATACAAGAAAGTGAGTTGCGAGGGTTGATAAAATGTAGTATCTTTGCAGGCGTAAAGAAAATGCTGAATGAAAAGTATGAAGAATGTGATTGTGATTGCCGAAGAAGGCGATATAATCGGCGAGAAGAAGTTGATAGGACAATATCTGCAAGGAGAAATGGCAGACAGCCAATGGCATGCAGCAGACGGAAGTGTGTGGGATATTGTAGTGACAGGTGTGGGAGCACTGAATGTGATGCGGAGTCTGCGTGACATGCCAAAGGACACGCGCCTGCTGAATATCGGGTATGCAGGGAGTGCGAACTTTGAGATTGGCAGTCTGACAGAGGTGACAGAAGTGCGGCTGAACCACCCGTGTGTGAAGTATCCCGAGCCAGAAATGCACTTGATACCGGTAGATGCGGGTCTGCTGCAAGAGCCTGACAACGTGCTGCATGCAGTGTGCTACAGCAACACGGACTTTGTGCTGCAGTCGGAGTACAGGGATTGTGTGTTTGATATGGAACTCGCCTTTATTGCGGGTATGGGCTTTACACGGTTGAGCGCGCTGAAGATAGTGAGCGACAACCTCAGTCTGCACAAGTACCGCCAAGTGGCTGCTGAGGGGAAGAGCCCCAAGTAGCGACAATATAATCCATAATAGAGAAGACTTCGTCTTTGGTTTCGGCGCGGAGGAGAGCGATGCGCGTTTGCTTGAAATCATAGAGTCCCTTGAATACGGGCGAGGCAGCGAAGTGGCGTCGGCTGTGGACGATGCCTTTGCGTTCGTCGCCTATCCAGTCGATACTGCGGAGGACGTGCTCTTTGAGTATGTCCACACACCATTGCATCGGTCGGGGAGGCAGGAGTTCGCCCGTGGTGAGGTAGTGCTGCATATCGTCGAATATCCACGGGCAGCCGAAAGTAGCCCGTCCGACCATGATAGCGTCCACGCCATAGCGTTCGAAGCACTCGCGTGCCCGCTGTGGCGTGGTGACGTCGCCATTGCCGATGACAGGGATGTGCATGCGGGGGTTGCTCTTGACGGCTCCGATATAGGACCAGTCGGCATTGCCGCTGTACATCTGACAGCGCGTGCGTCCATGTATGGCAAGTTCGGTGATACCGCAGTCCTGCAAGGCTTCGGCAAGGTCGACGATGATACGGCTGTCGTGGTCCCATCCGAGGCGGGTCTTGACAGTGACCGGTGTATGCACGGCATCGACTACGGCACGGGTGATAGAGAGCATCTTGGGAATGTCGCGCAGCAGCCCTGCCCCCGCCCCTTTGCCCGCCACTTTCTTGACGGGGCAGCCGAAATTGATGTCGATAAAATCGGGGTGCGCCTGCTCCACGATACGGGCTGCGTCTGCCATGGATTCGGGTTCGCGTCCGTAGATTTGTATGGCTACGGGGCGTTCGCTGTCGGATATTTGCAGTTTGCGTATGGTAGATGCCACGTCCCGCACGAGAGCATCGGCATTGACGAACTCGGTATAGACGCGTGCGGCTCCGAACCGCTTGCAGAGCAAGCGGAAGGCAGGGTCGGTGACGTCCTCCATGGGTGCGAGGTAGAGGGGGTGGAGCATAGGGGCTACTTCTTGATGTCGGGGTAGGCGATACGGTGGTGGTTCATGGCAAGGATTCTCTCTTTGAAGACGGCGCGTATGTCTTCCAAGTCCTTGAATGACAGCGGTGTATCGGAGAACTGCCCTGCGCTGACCTGCAAGTCAATCATATTGTCCACCATGTCGGATACGGACTTCTCGGAGAAATCCGTGAGGCTACGCGAGCGTGCCTCGACAGCATCCGCCATCATGAGGATAGCCGCCTCTTTGGTAGAGGGTTTGGGTCCGGGATAGGTGTAGTCGGCGATGTTGACTTCGGGCACGGGTTTGCCCTCGGCTTTGGCTGCATTTGCCTGATTGACAGCGGTATTGTAGAAGTAACGCACGACCGAAGTGCCGTGGTGCGAGCGAATGAAATGCACGATGACTTCGGGAAGGTGGTGGCGGCGTGCGATGCGTTCGCCGTCGGTGACATGGGCGATGATAATACGTGCTGCCTCTTTGGTAGGCATGGAAAGCAGCGGATTGCAGCCGGGAGCCTGGTTTTCCGTGAAATACTCGGGGTTAGCCATCTTGCCGATGTCGTGGTAGAGTGCGCCGGTACGCACGAGGAGTACCTTTGCCCCGATACGTTTGGCGGCTTCGGTGGCGAGATTGCTGACTTGCAGCGAGTGCTGGAATGTGCCCGGGGCTTTCTCTGCGAACTCGTGCATGAGGTCGGAATTGACGTTGGTGAGTTCGACAAGCGTGATACTGCTGACCAAGCCAAAGGTGCGCTCAAAGAGATAGACGACTCCGTAGGCGCAGATGACAAGGATGGCGTTGATGAGGAAATAGATGTAGTAGTGGTAGTCAATATCGTGCATATCGCCCGACAGAATCATCACAATGGCGGTGTAAACCACTGAATATGTGAGGAATACCCACAGAGCCGTGTGCGCGAGTTGGGCACGTTGCGTCATGTCGCGCAGGCTGGCTACCGCCACTATACCCGCAGACACCTGCAGGATGATGAACATGTAGGGTGCAGGGACCGCCATGGAGACGATGAAGACGGTGATGAGGTTGAGGCAGACGGCAGTGCGGGAGTCGTAGAAGACACGGGCGATGACAGGTCCCCACGCGAAAGGTATGAGATAGACCCACCCCACGGGCGCATAACGCAAGACGAGGAATGCCCCTGCGATGATGATAGCCATGAGGAGGGTGAAGAAAAGCATATTGTTGAGGTCATCCAAGAGTTTGCGGCGGAAGATGTACAAGTAGAGTACAAAGATGCCTAACATTATGATTATCAGCAGTCCGCACCCGATAGTGGACACGACAGACTGCGTGCGGGAGACGTTTTTCTCCTCCAATGCGCGGCGGAGCGATTCGAGAATCCGGTAGTCCTCGGAGGAGACTATTTCGCCGGTGTCAATGATTTTCTCGCCTGCCTGTACCATACCCTGCGTGAGGGAGACCGAGGACAAGAGGCTGTTGCGGAGGTTGTCGGAGGTGACGGTGTCGTACACGAGGTTGGGTTGCAACTCCTGCATCGTGAGTTGGAAAGCCGTTTTGGGCGTGTAGATGTCGGTGACGGGTACGGCGGTTGCCACGCGGTTGTTGAGCACAGACACGCGGCTGCAGCCCGATGTACGGATACGCTCCATCTCCTCCAAGGAGACGATGTAGATGTCCTTTTGTTCGGCATTCGGGACGAAAGTGTAGCAGGGGGTATAATCGCTCAATGCTTCAGCCTGCTCGGCGGCAATCTGTTCGTTGGTCTTGTAGATGGGGAAGTCGAACTCTGCCGTCATCAGTCCGTAGCCCCATGGTTGACCGACCTCGAAATGGTACTTGAAAGGCGTGCTGTACTTGGGAAACAGGTACAGGGTGATGGCTGCCAAAGCCAATAAAGAAAGCACTTGGCACGTGATACGCACGGTGCGGCTCATCTGGATTTTCATACACGTTTATGTTGAAAAAAGGTTTGTATCAATTCACGACATTCGTCTTCCAACACGCCCGTAACCACCTGACACTTAGCATGTAAGGCACGTGGTGCGAAGAGTGCAAAGCCGCGTTTGGGGTCGGGTGCGCCATAGACGACACGCGCTACCTGCGCCCAACCGATTGCCCCCGCACACATCACGCAGGGTTCGACGGTGACATACAAGGTACACTGCGGGAGGTACTTGCCGCCCAATGTCTGTGCGGCGGCGGTGATTGCCTGCATCTCGGCGTGCGCGGTAACGTCCTGCAGCGTCTCGGTGAGGTTGTGTCCGCGTCCTACTATTTGATTGCCGGCAACAATGACGCAACCGACAGGCACCTCGCCTGCGCGGAGGGCTTGCCGTGCCTCGTCAAGGGCAAGGCGCATATAGCGGATATCGTCGGTTTCAACGGGTTGCATAGTCGTTTTGGGCTTGGATAAACAGGGGCAGTTGTTCGGGGTGGTGCTCGAAATGGTTGCCGATGACCACGATGTCCGCCCCTGCCCGGTAGGCGTCTGTCATCTGCCTTGTGGTACAAATTCCCCCACCCACAAGGAGCGGAACGCTTGTCTGTTCGCGCACGGCACGGATAATACCTCTGGAAACAGGCGTCTTGGCTCCGCTGCCTGCCTCTAAATATATAAGGTCTTTGCCCAATAACTCGGCGGCAATGGCAGTGTGCACGATGGCGGAAATATCGTTTTGAGGCAAAGGGGTGCTGTGTGTGGTGCGCTGGGTGCTGCTGAAGTGTCCGCCATCGATGAGGATGTAGCCCATAGGGATGGACTCGATGCCCGACTGGCGAATGGCATATGCCGCCCGGATATGCGGTTCGATAAGCACATCGGGTGTGCGTGCCGTGAGCAACGACAGGAAAAGGAGAGCGTCTGCCGCGGGGGTGAACTGCGCCACGTTGCCAGGGAAAAGCACCAGGGGGTGCGTGGTGTGAGCGCGAATGAGCCCGATGAAATCGGCGAAATCTGCACATTCTGCACTTGTACTGCCTCCTACCAACACCAAGTCCACGCCGTTGAGATGTGGGAGAAGTGCCTTGCCTGCCGCGGGCTTCTCGGGGTCGAGAAGGACCGCCAAGAGGGGGTGCCCCGCAAGGTGCTGCGATTGGATATAGGAGAGGACGCTCATCGTTGTCTTAGGGCTGCTGCCACGTGAAGGACTCCATCAGGCGGCGCACGTCAGCACGCATGTAGTCATAGACGGGCGCGAGGGAATCCTGATTGGGAATGGTGTTGCAATAGACGGCACCCCTGAAGAAATGCCGCACAGAATCCGTGAGATAGAACTGAATAGGCGTCGCGGTGTTGCCGTTGAGTTCGTAGTACACGCCCCAGACACGCGCATCGGGGTTCTCGAATCCCTGTTCGGGAATAGAGGTGGCTATGGTGGCATGCTTGTAGAGGAACTCCTGCGCGTCCCGCGAGAGTGCGCGGAGATTGCCGTGAACGGGCTTGTAACTGCAATGGACAGTGGTGTTGAGGCTCGGGTAGTCGATGTCTATCCAATAGGCGTCACCCTTGTGTGCATGCGGGTGCACCGTGGCATTGCCTGAGAGAGAAAAGGCATACGGGTACCCCTGCGGGGCATACTGCGTGTATGCCGTGTCGGGGATGGCGATACGGAAATAGCCGTAGGGCTTGGGGACCGCACGCTGTCCGCACCCCATAAGAGCGGTGCAGAGGACTATAAGAAAGAGTATATGTTTCGCTATCAAATGCATAAAAGTACTATTACAGACCGACAAAGATACTACATTTCCGCGAGACATACAAGACAGCATTTCTTTTGCAGCGAGTTATTTCCGCTGCGGTTGCGGTGTAACGGGTGTTGCCTTGCCGGCGGGTGCGCTATGGTCGGCAGTCGGTGTGGTTGTTGCCGGTTTGCCAATACGGGCAAACGCCTTTTGCAGCGTCGGTATGTCGGTTTTAGCAGCGTCGAAGGTGACAGTGACGGTCTTGGTATTGAGGTCGCAGACGATGTCCTTCACGCCTTTTTCAAAGGCGATATTTTTCATGATTTTGTCGCAGCAACCTTGACAATGGAGGTCCACATAGAAGACGACGGTTTGTTTGTTCACTTTGGCATCAGCCGTAGAGAGTCCGAATGCCAACGGCAAAACGGTCAGAAAAAATAACATCAAACGTTTCATAATCACATTGATAGATAGTTATACTCCGCTGAGAACGCGCACCGCTTTTAGGAACAAGACCGATAATGTGCGTACCCAACCGCGTGCAAAGGTACGAAAAACATAGTGTTTATACAAATTGCATGCGGTTTCACGGAGGATGAGTGTTGATTATATGATTTAACAATTTCGATTTTTTCTTGTTATAAAGACCCATAATGCGCTCGGAGTTCACCCGACATTCTCTCGGTAATAGTGCGTATTAAAAATTACTTACAATTTGGATTGTCGGTGCAATGTGGCATATAGGATATTTACTTGCAGGGAAAGGGAAGATGCCTTTGCCATAAAGAAATGGAAGGGGATTTGCACAAGTCAGGAAAAAGCAGTACTTTTGCAGAGTTATGCGGTTGGCTGCCAAAATGGCAGCAATAATTCGTTGGCACGGAATATGTACGTTCTGTGGTGATGAAATGTGAAGTGAACCGCATACTACACATAATGTAAAATGTCAGTAAATTATTCGTATTATGTCAAAAAACAAGCATAAACATAGTGCAGAAGCACAGGAGGAACAGAAGATGAGTATGGAGAATCCGCAGACAGAAGAGCCGCAGCAGGCGGCACAAGAAGAGTCGCTGGAGAGTGCGACGGACGCGGAAGTGCGTGAGGAAGACGCAGAACTGCAAGCCAAAGTGGCAGAACTGCAGAAGCGCGTGGCAGAGTTGGAAGACTTGAAACTGCGCCAGATGGCAGAGTTTGACAACTATCGCCGCCGCACCAACAAAGAGAAACTGGACCTCATGGAGACCGCCGGTGAGCGTATATTCAAAGAGATGTTGCCGCTGGTGGACGACTTTGAGCGCGCCAAAGATGCGATGGAGAAGACCGATGACGTGGCTGCTATCCGACAAGGTATAGACTTGATTTACAGCAAGTTTATGAAGTTCTTGGATGCCAATAACGTGCACCCGATAGAGACCAAGAATGTGGAGTTCTCCACCGATGAGCATGAGGCGATAACCACTTTCGCCGCAGGCGAGGACAAGAAAGGCAAGATAATCGATTGCACCCAGAAAGGGTATAAATTAGGCGACAAGGTGATTCGTTTTGCCAAGGTGGTGGTAGGAGAGTGAATAGGAGACCCAGTGTAACTAGAAAATCTAGAATAACTAGAGTAACTAGTAGAAAGAAATAGAGTATGGCAGAGAAAAGAGATTATTATGAGGTGCTTGGCGTCAGTAAAACCGCCACACCCGAAGAAATAAAAAAGGCGTA
Organism: Bacteroidales bacterium UBA6340; assembly: GCA_002440265.1. Taxonomy (GTDB): domain Bacteria; phylum Bacteroidota; class Bacteroidia; order Bacteroidales; family Paludibacteraceae; genus Colicola. The sequence continues at coordinate 42,903 of DJSG01000076.1, forward strand.
CCGCCAGAAGGCGATACAGTATCACCCCGACAAGAACCCCGGGGATAAAGAGGCAGAAGAGAAATTCAAGGAGGCTGCTGAAGCATACGAGGTATTGTCCGATCCTGAGAAACGTAAGAAGTACGACCAGTTCGGCTTTGACGGTATGAACGGAGCCGGCGGATTCAATGGCGGACAAGGTATGAATATGGAAGACATATTCTCACAATTCGGAGACTTGTTCGAGTCGTGGGGTATGGGTAACGGTGGCGGACACTACTCATCGTTCTTCGGCGGGCAACGCGGTGGCGGTGGTCAGCGTGTGCGCCGCGGTTCCGACCTGCGTGTGCGCGTACACGTTACGTTGGAGGAGATAGCCACGGGCGTGGACAAGAAGATAAGGGTAAAGAAACTGGTACCCTGTCCAGACTGTCACGGCACAGGTAGTTCCGACGGTAGCCAAGGTGATGTATGTCCGACCTGTAAGGGTACAGGACGTGTTGTGCGTACACAGCGTGGTATCTTCGGTATGATGCAGGTACAGGATGAGTGTCCGACTTGCCATGGCGAAGGACGTATTATCAAGAACAAATGCCCGAAGTGCAACGGCGAAGGTGTGGTTCGTGCGGAGGAAGTGATTGATATTCACATACCTGCAGGCGTGCAAGGCGGTATGCAGATACCTATCAAAGGCAAGGGTAATGCGGCTCCGAATGGTGGTGTACCGGGTGATTTGCTGGTACTTATTGAGGAGGATGAGCACAAAGACTTTGTACGTGACGGCAATGACCTGGTATATAACCTGCT
>DJSG01000076.1:43771-44028 GCA_002440265.1 Bacteroidales bacterium UBA6340
CCAAAATTACCATAACCCCGGGTACACAACCCGGCAAAGTGTTGAGAATGAGAGGCAAGGGGTTGCCTATCATTGACCAGTACGCACGCCAATACGGGACAGGTGATATGCTGATAAACGTGGGCGTATATATACCCGAACACCTGAATCGCGACGAGAAGAAGTTGATTGAGCAACTCAAGACCAGCGAGAACGTAAAGCCGGGCAGTAGCGACAAAAAGAACTTCTTTAAGAACCTGTTCGGATGAGGCACCGCT
>DJSG01000037.1 GCA_002440265.1 Bacteroidales bacterium UBA6340
GGCAGAAGCATAAAGCCCAAGGTGCCATTCACCTTTGCCATTGTCCAACGGGTATGCATAAACAGATACTGCCACTCATCTATGGTCAGGGTGCGCCATGTGTCAGGAGCGTCGGTACCGATAGTATTTGTTCCCCAATCCACGAAATCACCACTATAATCGTTGTAATCTGTAGATGTGCTGATACCCCACTTGGCACTGCCTGTGCTACCGCTCCAACCGAACAAGTCTATCTTATCGGCAAGGGTGCTACCATCCACATTATCCGTACCCAACATATCATACTGATGCTCTGCAAATGCCCATGCCTGCGTGGATTGCGTGTACTGCAGGTTACCGCCGGAGAAGGTGATTCGTTTGCCTTCGGCTACCGTGAACGGCTTGGCTACATAGGCAGGCTCTACTACTTCTTCCTGTTTGTCCTTCACCAGACGGACTGCTAGCCCGTAGTTGCGATCGTAGTTGCTCGCGTACGCTCCGTCCGAGTTGAAGTTGAACTCGAGTGCGTAGCCCGAGTCGTCAGGCGTAGCAGACCAATAGTCGCCGTAGTACTGCATGTAGCGCACATTCGACCCGAGGCGGAGGCCTGAAGCAGGCAGGAAAACAGCACCGGCGGCTTCCAACTTCTGCCAATCTGCAAGAGTGAATGTCTGGTAGTCGGCGTAAGCCTGCACACTATTCGTATCAAAGAAACCCGACTTGAAGGTTACACCTGCAGGACAAGTCCAGTCGTCAGGTAACAAGACAAGACCATTCACATACTTGCTACCATCGGCATTGAGGTCGATACGTGCCACACCTACAAGGTCATCGGCATTGGCACGAGAATAACGGAGGTAATACCATTCGTCCTTTGTCAATGTACGCCATGTGTCAGGAGCGTCTGTGCCGATAGTGTTTGTACCCCAATCCGCAAAATCACCACTATAATCCGAATGGGACTGCGATGTACCAATGCCCCACTTGGCTGTTGCAGTACTACCACTCCAACCGAACAAGTCTATCTTATCGGCAAGGACTTTGTTGCCATCGGCGCCGGTGGTGATGTTGGCTTCGCCAAGCATATCATATTGGTGTTCCGCAAATGCCCATGTCTGTGTGCTTGGGGTGTACTGCAGGTTGCCGCCGGAGAAGGTGATTTGCTTGCCTTCGGATACCGTGAACGGCTTGGGTACATAAGCAGACTCTACCTCTTCTTCCTGTTTGTCCTGCACAGGGCGCACAGGGAAGCCGAAGTTGCGGCCGTAGTAGTCCCTGCCCGTTTTTGGACTGAAGCTGATGCTCCACGCGTTGTTCTGGTAGCCCGCGAAGAGCGACGAAGACCAGTAACGGCCGTCGGTGCCGGCATAGTAGAGGCGCGTGCCGTAGCGATAGCCCGTAGCGGGGAGGAAGATAGAGTTGCTGTTGATCTTGCTTGTTACTTGGTAACCGTACACACCATTCTGCGTTGTCCAAGTCCATGTGCATTGTTCACGCAACTCCGTCCATTCGGCATCGGTAGGCATACGCCATACGCCGCCCCAGTTCACGTGAGCGGCATCGTCCTCGGGTTCGAGGGTCGTCTTGTTATCGGTGAAGCCCTCATTGCCGTAACTTGCATTGATGCAGTACTTTGTGAATTTGTCATCAGCACCATTGGCATACTTGTAGGTTGCCCACGAGTAGTCGGCTTTGGTTTCCGTCTCGCCCCAAGCGTAGTAGTTGCCGTAGTCTTCGGGGGCGGTGGCACCGACGTTGCATGATGCCCATCTGATGCCGCTCGGCAGACCGAGGTCAACGGCTTGTACATTGGCGGGTACTTGTGCGCTTGCCTGTGTGCCTGCGCCTGTGAGAACAATGGCAACGAGTGCCAAAGTGAGTAAAGATTTGTTCATACGTTTGATATTTATTTAGTTCGTTATTATTCTTCGCCGAGGCGTTGTTTGGCTTCGGCAAGGGATTTCTTGTTGCTGATGGCGGTGCGCTCATAGAGCATACTGTCGATGCGGTCGCGGAGGGTACGCACGCTCCACCGCTCGGCGGATGCCATAGTGAGATAGAACTCCCGCTGCAAGTCGTCCTTAAGGGGCAGAATCTCAACGATATGAGACCATGTCAATTGTCGCGACACTGTCGCGACAATCTTGATGTCGGGAAATTGCTGTGCGAATTGCATCATACGGCGAATGTTTCGGGGCTCGAATCCTTGGTGTCCGAACTCCTCTTGCAATTGTGTCGACACTGTTGACACAATTTGTTTGCCATACTCAGCACGTTGATTATCAAGCACATCGCGGTTGATACGCTCGCCGATGTGCCAATACATCAGTGTCAGTTCGGAGTTCACTTGTGCGGCAACGCGTCCGCGTGCGTCCTGTATGATTTGCCGCAGGTCCTGCACAAGGTGCAGTGCCGGCGTTTGAAGAGGTGTTGTACTCATGTTGCAATGTATATATTATCGTCTAACCACCTACAAAGTTACTAATAATAAATCACTTACACAAGTCTGCCGGCATTTTCCCAGTGTATGGTGAGTAAACGCCCGCATCTGTAAATCCATTAGGTTATTTTATACTATCGGTTCGTCATCTATGGTGCGACCTTTCGTTATAGGTTGCTTATCCCTTGCTGTGAGGTTGTGCCTGCAAGAGCCAGGACTGCAAGAGCAATTGTGAGGATTTCTTTCTTAATATCTACTTTTTTTGTTTATGGGTTGATACGTTTATGCGTGATTGGATACGTTGAAAGGGTGACGGGTTTACAGGTTACGGACAAGACGGACTGCGTGCCCGCTGCCGCGATTCCAATAGCCGTACGCTTTCGCTTCATTCGAACTGAAGATGAATGTGCCCGCGTAGTCCGAGCCGTAAGGTGTAGCAAGCCAATAGCCGCTGTATAGCCCATCGTATGCATCCGCCCCATCCCCGTAGCGGTTACCCGAAGCAGGCAAGAAAACAGCACCTGCGGCTTCCAACTGCTGCCAATCACTCAAGGTGAAGGTCTGGTAATCGGCATACGCCTGTACACTGTTTTCACTTGCGAGACCCGACTTGAATGTCACGCCCGCAGGGCAAGTCCAATTGTCAGGAAGGAGGATAAGACCATTCGCATACTCTGTGCCGTCCGCATTGAGGTTGATACGTGCTACACCGATGAGATTGTTGGCATTGGTACGATTAGAGAGAAGGTAACTCCATTCGTCCTTTGTCAAAGTACGCCATGTGTCAGGAGCGTCTTTGCCGATAGTATTCGTACCCCAATCCACAAAGTCTCCACTATAATCGCTTTTGTCCGTTGAGGTGCTGATACCCCATTGGGCTGTGGCGGTACTACCACTCCAACCGAACAGGTCTATCTTATCTGCAAGAACACCATTACTGATGTTGGCTTCGCCAATCATATCATACTGATGCTCAGCAAATGACCAAGTCTGTGTGGATTGTGTGTACTGCAGGTTGCCGCAAGAGAAATGGATTTGTTTGGTTTCGGACACCGAAAACACGCCCGAAAGGGCATGGTGGGGCAAGGAACAGAAGACTACACTGTCGGCATTTTCCAGACAATAGACCATTGCACCGCCTTTATAGACTTTGAGCATTTGGGCGTTAATGGAGAGGGCAAAGAACATGGCGAGGAGCAAGAGACTCCCTCTGCGGAGACTTCCCCTTGCCCCCTCTTCGAAGAAGGGGAATAGAGATTTGTTTTGAGTTGTGTTCATATTGTTAGAGATTAGAGATTAGGGGTTAGAGGTTAGGGTTCTGCCGTGGATGTCGTACATAACACCGTCGCGGACAATGATGAGTTGCCCGCCACGGATGTACTTGCCTACTTGGCGGACGGTTTGTGCGCCTTGTTCGGTTGGCTCAATGTCGGTTGAAGGACCGCTTTGGTACACGCCGTAGGTGATGACGAGTTGTT
>DJSG01000047.1:0-3432 GCA_002440265.1 Bacteroidales bacterium UBA6340
TGACGCCCCACATTTGGGCAAACGTGTTCATGTTGAACGGCAGGTTGTAGAGGTGTCCGCGGTAGTTGGCTACGGGCGAGTTGGTGTAGCGGTTGAATTCGACCAGCGAATTGACAAACTGCCATACTTGGCGGTTGTCGGTATGGAAGATGTGCGCCCCGTATTTGTGTACGTGGATGCCTTCTATTTCCTCGCAGTAGATATTGCCGCCGAGGTGCGGACGGCGGTCGATGACAAGGACACGCTTGCCTGCTTGGCGTGCGCGGTAGGCGATGGTGGCTCCGAACAAGCCTGCGCCGACTATGAGATAATCATAAGGTTTCATATTATGTTGCTTGGCATTAAATTGATACTATTGTATTTGTTTGCCTTTGTTTTGCCCAAATTTGGATACGATTGTATCTGTTTGCTGCCATAATCCTCTCGGTAAGGTCTCGGTAGGCTCTCGGGAATCACATAAGAATCACATAAGAATGTCATATACTTTGTTCGAGGATATGACGACGCGAGCCGCGTCGTCTCCCAATCCGTCCTCCGATATTATTGCCGGAAGATTTTGACATACAGCCAACGCATGATGGTGTCCAATGTGTGGTTGATGTGCTCCAAACAGGGCGACCAGCGGCGGTGGTGGCGGTGCCAGTAGGCGATGTAGTCGATGCGGAGCAGTTTGTTTTCGGGATAAAGGTGCGGGTGCAAGTCCAATTCGGCGCAGACAGGTGTCAGTTTGTCGTCCAAGCGTTGCAGGTCTTCCGCACGGAAATCACGGCGGGGCATATCCAAGAGGTAGAGTTTGTAGAGGATACGCAGGCGGTTCTCGAAGTACTGCTTCATAAAGGCGGCGCGTATGGGTGTGAGTGTACTGCGGTGTGTGCGGTAGTAGTCCAGCATACGGTCTGTAACTTTCTCCAACTGCGGCAGGGACTTCATAATGACTTCGGGTGCCATAGTCTGTCCCGCGCGGTCGAGGTTGTACTGATAGACGTTGAGGTTGAGGAAGATAATGGTCTTTGCGTGGAAAATGGGAAGCGACGCCCACTCGGTGTCGGTGTAGGAGATGCCCTCCGTTTGGCGGTAGCCCATTTGTCGCAAGAGGTCGGTTCGGTAGGCGAGGGCGTGCATAAGGAAGAAACGGATGTATTTGTCTTTCAGCACGTTGTCCAAGTCGTACACCTTGTTATATGTGTATGGTTCGCGCCCCATGGTGTTGTAGCGTATGACCTCGCGGCTGCCATTGGGTCCGAGTTGGGTGAAGTGGGTGATGACCATGTCGGCATCTTGCTTGCCGAGGCAAAGGAGCATCTCGTCCAGCGCCTGCGTGTCGAACCAGTCGTCGGAGTCCAACACCTTGATATACTTGCCGGTAGCCACAGGGAGTGCGGCATTGATGGTGGAGCCGTAGTTGCCGTTGGGCTTGTCTATCACGCGCACGATGCCGGGGTATTGCGCCTCGTACTGATGTCCCACAGCGGAGGAGTTGTCCTTGCTGCCGTCGTTGACCACAAGGACATCCATGAGGTCAGCGTGCTGCGCCTTGATGAGCGAGTCCAGACAGCGTGGCAGGAGGGCTGCCATATTGTAGGTGGGGATGATGATGGAGAGTAGTTTCATGGTTTCTGTTTATTAGTACAATTTAGAAGAAACGCAGGCTATCCGTGTCCATGTGGACTTGCCGGTGAGCCTCGTCGGGAATAGCCATATAGTCTCCGTATATCTTACGCAGATAAGCGTCCGTGTCGTGCGGGACGAAGAAAGATTTGCCTTCAAACGTGGTTTCTTTGAGAGGGAATATGTCCGCCATATAGCGGCGTGAATTAGGGTATTCTCCCCAGATATGCATTAGTTCTCCACCCTTACGACACCTGCCCCAGACATCACCTATAAAGGCTAACGAAAACGCCAACGGGGATAAGATATAGGCTGCCGTCTTGTTGACAATACAATGCCAACGGGGTAATCCGCGCGACTCGGAGATATTGTGTAATTCACGGAAAACACGTCCATATAGTTTCTCTACCAGCCCCTTGTACCATTTGGGAGTGGCAGGAGTTTGTACCAAGATGTCCACCCATAGACCTTGTGATTTTTGTTTGCGGAACAGAGGAAAGTTACAATAGGAATGAGTGTCTTTGACCCGTCCGATATTACCAAACGAATAGGGGTCGCATTGGGCATCAGATAATTGGTATTGCGGTGGCAGTTCGGCTATCAGTGCCTTGCGCAAGCGTGGATAGTCCTTTCGCAAGACGCATATATCCATATCGTCGTCCCATGGGATAAATCCGCCATGCCGTACGGCTCCAATGAGTGTGCCGCTGTCTAACCAATAAGGGATGTTGTGTTTTCGGCATACCTTGTCTATCTCAACCAGTATGTTGAGCATACACATCTGCGCCTTTCTCAGATTGGTGCCTTCGGCATTATATTTTGAAAAATCTTCCATAATTGTTGTGGCGTTTAATCAGTGCTTTGACAATAGGTTATATATCTTGTTGGCAAAGTAGATGTCGTGTAGTCCGAGACCAATGTTGTAGGAAAGGATGCGTTCGGTATCGGATTGGCGGGCAGGGACTTTTCCTAATAATACTTCGCTTAATTCGTTGAACCTGCGGAACTGATTGAAGTACTTGAATTGGCAGACATGTCCTCTGTCGTCGGCAAATACATGGTCGAAGAACAAGTCACAGTTCTGGAATCCGCGTGTATGGATAGGAACAACCAAAACACCTTCCTTATATAAGGTGTCGTCGGGGCAGAAGAGTTCGGGCATCTCCGTTACGGCAGACACGAGGACATCTGTACCATATACTAAGTCGTTGTGGGTATCTACTATCTCAAAGGTGATGTTTTCTGCGGTGAACTCTGCCACGAAACGTTCTGCCTGGTCTTTGTAGCGCAGCAGTTTGCAAGTGATATGCCGGTCAAGAGGTAAGATGGTTTGCAGGCATTGCATGGTGGCGTGTGCGGTACTCCCTAATCCCACAAAAGCGTAGGTTTGTGCGGTGGCAGATTGCAGGGTTTGTATGGTTAAGGCAGCCACCGCGCCTGTGCGCATTTGGGTAATCCAATCGGCTTCCATAAAGGCAAGCAAGTCGCCCGTGGAGGCTCGGTAAAGCAACAGGTCGGAGTGCAATGAGGGTTTCTTTCCCGCAATACGCGATACCACTTTGACCCCAAACCGGTCGTATTGCGGCGGTAGCAGGCAAGGCATCGTGTTGAAGAAGTCTGCGCCTTGTGGGTGCAAACTGATTTTGGGAGGGAGTTGAGCCTTATACTTGCAGCAGAAAGACTCCCGCACCCACTCCACACATTGGGCAGGGGTGATGTTCAAATCCTGTATTTGTAGGTTACTTATTTGCTTCATTGCATTGCCGTTTCTTGTTGATGTCTGTTTTCTATCCCTTGCTTATCCTTGCTGAATCACATACTAAT
>DJSG01000047.1:3467-17175 GCA_002440265.1 Bacteroidales bacterium UBA6340
AATCTCATACTAATCTCATACACTTGACCCGACTATCATTCGACCATTGACGACGCGAGCCGCGTCGTCCTCCATGTGTTCCCTTGACCATCTTAGAGAGAGGGACAAGAGAAGGTTCGCAGGGCGTTGAGCAGTTGGTCGTTGTCCTCGGTGTTGCGGACTGCCAAGCGGATGTAGTTGCCGTGGCACTTGGCGGAGCAGTCCTTGATGAGGATGTTGTGCTGTTTGAGGAGTTGGACTGCCAACTCGCGGGGCGTGCGGGGTGGCAGCACCTCGCAGAGCACATAGTTGGCTTCGGAAGGCAGGACACGGAGATAAGGAATGGTGTGCAACTGCGTGACAAAGCGTGTGCGCTCGGTGCGGAAATCATCCATCGCCTGTTGGTAGGCTCGCTCGTATTTGCCGAGAATTTGGAGGAAAAACTCGGCGAAGGAGTTGATGTTCCATATCGGCGTGGTGTGGCGTATATGGGTCATCAGCGATTGGTTGGCGGTTGCCAACACGCCGAGGCGCAATCCGGGGACGCCGTAGGACTTGGAGATACTCTTGATAACGACCAACTTGTCAAAGCGTTGCAGTAGGTCGTTGTTGAGGAACGTTGGGTGCTCGGTGGAGAAATCGATGAAACTCTCGTCCAAGATGAGTACGATGTCGCGCTGTTGGCACCACTCTATGAGGCGGAGACAGTCGGCGTAAGGGATATAATTGCCCGATGGGTTGTCGGGATTGATAAGCACAAGCGACCAGATGTTCTTGTCGGCAAAATAGGTCATCAGGTCGTCCGCCGTGTAGGAGAAATCGGGCGCAGCGGTCTGATATACAACCACTTGTTCGGGCATAAGCCGGTTGGGGTACTCCTCGAAAGTGGGACGGATAACGCCTACTTTGCCGAGAACCTGCTCGGATAGTATTTTGATTAACTCGGCGGCTCCGTTGCCGACGGTGATGTAGTCTTGTTTGACACCGAAATCTTTGGCTACCAGCAAGTTATTTACCCGTTGTCCGGACGGGTACTCGGTGAGCAGACGCGTGAAATTGGCAGAGAGTTCGTCCTGCAAACGCTGGTTGGGGAAATAGGGATTGACGAGGTAGCAGAAGTCCAAGATGTGCGGATAACGCCAATAACCGCCGTAGCGGGCGCAGAGGAGGTCGTATTGGCGGTCGGTGAAGATGGATTCGGCAATGTCAAGGTCCTGAATATCATCGATTTCGTACCATTGCTCGCCGTTGAGAGGCAAGGCACGCATACCCGAATTGTCCAGCATGGTGATGACGCGGAGCACCTGCTCGTAGTACTCGTTGCGCCCCAATGCCGTGCAGTACGCCTCGAGGAACGGCACGTACATATTGGTGGAAAAATCGCGCGAGAACTTGTAGATATTGACGGTTTTGTAGTACTGCGGTATCTCCTTGTAGCGGAATTGCGAGTTGGGGATGAAACGCAGGATGCGGTTTTCGTTGTCCAAGGTAACGACGGTGCCGTCCATCCAACTCTCGAACTTGTCCACGAGGGCGAGGTTGGGATAGGGATGGTTGACCAACTTGTTGATGACGGCATCTTCCATGATGATGTCGGACTCGAAGAGGAGCGTGTCCTCCGCACAGAGGTAGTCCTTCGCCATGTAGAGGGAGTAGATGTTGTTGGTCTTGTCATATATGGTATTTTCGATGAACTCGATGGGCGTGGCGGTGGGGAGCGTGGCGAGGTAGTCGCGCAGTTCCTGCGCCTTGTAGCCGATGACCATCACGATGCGCGAGAGGTGCTGCCTGTCCAGTTGGCGCAAAAGACGCGAGATGAGCGTCTCGCCGCCGACCTCAATCATACATTTGGTGTTGCCCTTGGTGAGTTCGCCGAGACGCTTGCCCATTCCTGCCGCTAAAATGATTGCTTGCATAATGTGTGTAGTCTGTTTGTTTTCTCAATTGGTCACACAGTGTGTGGCGGATTTTATAAGTCTTCTTTGTAGGTTATCTTGCGGTTGCTTGCTTCACCCTGTACAATATAAATTGGTGTGTTTGGAAGATAGGTGCAGACGATACCGCAGTCGTCAGTGGCTTGCAGGTGCGGGTCCTGTAGGGCATAGCGGTAGGCTGCGGCTATGGTCTCCAAACGGAACGCCTGCGGTGTCTGGGCGCACATCAGGGTGGCACGGGGCGGAATGGCTTGTACAATCTTGTCCGTAGCGGTCTCCGAAACGGAATACATCGTGTCCGTGGCGGGGATGGCGACCGTTACTGCCTCGTGGGTCTCCAACGCCTTGCAGACATCTTCAATGATACGTGCACTCACAAACGGGCGTGCGGCATCATGAAGGAGGATATTTGTTATAGGATGGTTATAGGTTGGTTGGAGGATAGCCTCAACCATTCTTTGTTCTTTGTTCTTTGTCCTTCGTTCAATCTCCCGAATGGCATTGACGCTCGATTCCCAACGCTCTTTGCCGCCCGCGATGATAAACGACACTTTTTGCCAGCCGTTGCGGAGCAGCATCTCTTCCGCGCACGCAATATAATCGGGGTGCATAACGATACCTATTTTGTCGATGCACGCTGCCTGCTCAAACGCCCTGACCGAGTGTTCCAGTATGCTCCGCCCATCCGCCAATGGCAGCAACTGCTTGGGCAGCCCGCCCCCTACGCGGCTGCCTGTTCCTCCTGCTAATATGACGGCGACGTTGGTCATATGTTTGCTAATATCATCTCGCAAATCTCGCGGATAGCACTGTCGCCGCCTTTATGTGTAAGAATGATAATACCTTGAATATCTTTTACTTGCTGCATAGCATTGGCGGGGCAGGCGGGGGTGCCTACGTGAGAAAGAAGGTCAATGTCGTTGATGTCATCGCCCACAAAGCAGACCTCTTCCAAGGTGATACCCAGTTCGTTGCAAATCTCCTGTGCGGCTTCCAACTTGGTTTGCCGTCCTGTTGCTACTTGGCTGCCCACGCCCATACGGAGATATTCCATACCAAGTTTGCGGGCACGGCGGGCGACTATCTCGGTGGTCTCGCTGGTGAGGATACCGCACGGAATACCCGCTTTGCGGAGCAGCACGATACCCATACCATCATACACACAAAAGCGTTTCATCTCATCGCCATTCGCGCTGTAGTACATCCCCCCATCGGTCATGCACCCGTCCACATCGGTCAGAAACAACCTCACCTCTTTCATCGCAGCCCCTCCTTTCGTTTGCTGACTATATTCACCAGATGCGCGATGCCGTAGTACTCAATCCCCGAATGGGTGGTGAGTCCTATCTCGCATGTGCGCGAGTTGCTGACGCCCATCGTGGCGTGCGCCTGCTCCACCTGCCCGCGCAGTTTGCGGAGTGCCCACGCGTTCAGTTCGGGGTGCGTAAAGCCCTTGTCGCCGGCGAATGCGCAGCAGCCAATCTCCTCAGGCACAAGCACTTGCGTGGCGCACGCCTGTGCCACGTGCAGCAGGTGTTGCGTAACATTCATCTTTCGCGTCGAGCAGGTGATATGCACCGCCACGCACGTGTATAACGGCGTGATTTCCAACTCACTAAGCACAAACTTGTCGATGAACTCCGCAGGCTCGTATAGCCGCAAGTGCGGCATTGTCTCGCGCATTCTGTGCAGACACGGACTCTGGTCGCAGAGGATAGGCCAACGCCCGTCCTCACTCGCATGGCGCAGTGCCGTCTCCAGTTCGCGCGTCTTGCGCATCGCCTCATCGGGCATCCCCTTGCTCTCCCAGATGGTGCCGCAGCAGAGGTTCTCCATATTTTCGGGGAAAATCACCTCGAATCCCGCCTTGTTCAGCACCTCGGTCATATCGTTGATGAGCGGTGTCTTGCCGCTGCCCAGACGCTGGTTGAGGCACGACGGGAAATAGACTACCCGCTTGTCAGTCAGCCCTTTCAGCCCGTGCACCACGCCATATTCGCGTGCTGTCTCAATGGCTCGTTTGCGCACAGGACGTGGCAGCGAGGGTGTCCACAGCGGGAGGTTCTTGCCGCTTCCGTAGTACAGTCCTTTGCCCACGATGGCGGTCATCTTGTCGCCCAACACGCACTTCGCCACGTGCGCCACGCCCAGCACACCCGTCAGCATATCGCCCACCTCCGACAGGTGTTCGCCCGCCCAATAGCCCAGGCGTTTCTCACTTTTGGTGAGTGCCTGTTCGCGCAAAAGATGGATATAATCGCCCACATTGATGCCCACCGGACACGAGGTGGAGCACAGCCCGTCGCCCGCACACAACGCACGACCGATATGGCGGAAGTCTTTCTCCAACTGCTTGGCTATCAGCCTGTCTGCGTGATTATCCGAGTGTTGCAGACGGTGCAACTCACGCTGCACCACAATCCGTTGCCTGCTCGACAGTGCGAACCCGCAACTCACACAGTTTACCTCACAGAATCCGCACTCTATACACCTGTCTATCAGCGCATTTACCTCCGGCAGCGGCTTGATATGTTCCAGATACGAGTGCTCGTCTTCGTTGAAAATCACCCCCGGATTCATAATGTTGTCGGGGTCGAACAGCGTCTTCACTTCGCGCATCAGCGCGTACGCCTCATCGCCCCATTCGCGCCGCACAAACGGTGCCATATTGCGCCCCGTGCCATGCTCCGCCTTCAGACTCCCGTGGTATTTGTCCACCACCAGGTCCACTACGGCGTGCATCATCTTGTCGTATTGCGCCACCGCCTCAGGCGTGTCAAACCGCTGATTCAGAATGAAATGGTAGTTCCCCTCCAGCGTATGCCCGTAAATCACGGCATCGGGGTAATGGTGCTCGCGGAACAGCCGTTGCAGGTCCAGTGTCGCCTCGGCGAGGTGCTCAATGGGGAACGCGATGTCCTCTATCAGACACGTGGTGCCAATCTCGCGCGTGCCGCCCACAGCGGGGAAGATGCCCGACCGCATCGCCCAGTATTTGCCCACCTGCACAGGGTCGGACGTGAACGCCGCAGGCTGGCACAGCGTATAGTGCCGCAGCACTTCCAAGACAATCCTGTTCTTCTCCGTAAGTTCCTCACCAGTAGCGGCTTCTGTCTTTATCAGCACCGCCCCGGCATCCTCGGGCAGCCCCTGCAGTTCGGGGAAATCCCGCTCCACGGTACGCATGGCTTTGCGGTCGAGAAACTCCGCGGCGGACAGCATCTGCGTCTGTTTCATCTCCGTCACCGCCTCACACGCCGACTGCGTGGTCGGGAACAGCAGCAGTGCCGAAGCCGAGTATGGCAACAGGTCTGCCGTGCGCATCGTCACGGACGACAGAAACGCCAGCGTGCCTTCGCTGCCCACCATCAGATGGGCGATGATGTCAAACGGGTCGTCGAACTCCACAAACGGCAGTATCGTCAAACCCGTCACGTTCTTTATCTGATACTTCTTGCGTATTAACTCACTGAGTTTCTTGTTCTTACGCACCTGCAACCGCAGGTCGTCAATCTTGCGGACAAACCGTGCGTGCGACATCAGAAACTCCGACCGGCTCTTCTCATCGCCCGTATCCAGCACGCACCCGTCGGGCAGCACGATGCGCACCGACTCCAGCATACGGTAACTGTTCGCGTGCGTCCCGCAGCACATTCCCGACGCGTTGTTCATCACAATCCCGCCCACCATCGCCGATTTGATGCTGGCGGGGTCGGGCGTGAAGTGCTTGCCATAGGGCTTCAGTATCTCGTTTACACGCTGCCCGATAATCCCCGGTTGCAGCGTAATGGTCTGATTATCTTTGCCTAAAATGTATCTCTCCCACTTCTTGCCGCACACCACCAGCAGGCTGTCGCTTATCGCTTGTCCGCTCAGACTGGTACCTGCCGCACGGAACGTAACGTGCTTGCCCTCTTTGTGCGCACGCCGCATAATGGCTTGCACGTCCTCCTCAGTGGCGGGGTGCAGCACCTCCTCGGGAATCAGGCGGTAGAAACCCGCGTCCGTTCCCCACGCTAAACGCTCTATATATCGTTTCATCTTTATCCTCCCGCAAATGGAATGCGGAACTCTGTTCACAATTTCTCTTTTTTACACCCTAACCGTCTCCGGCGACCCGCGATGTACCCGCGACCAACCCCCGATAGACCCCCGAAATACCCTCGGGTAAATCTCGAGTCTTCATCGGGTTATTAACGGGTTGTTATCGGGTTATTAACGGGTTGTTCAGCAAGGGATACGCAAGGGATGAGCAATGGATAGAAATCGGATACCCACCCTTTTTCATATCTTACAAGTCCTTTTGACGCATACTATTTAATGCCCAATCCCCCCTCTCTGAGGGGGCAGGGGGAGTCGTAGGGGGCTCGCTGGCGTCTTACTTGTACAGATAATACTCCCTCGACGCCTTCCTGTACGCCTCCACGTCCTTGTACCAGTAATCCTGCACGTCCTCCCAGCGGTACCGTTGCCCGAACATCTCGCGAATCTTGTTGGTGCCGCACACTTTGTCGAACATACCAAAGCGGCTCTGGTCGCACAACCTGAACCAGTCCTTGTCGGGATACAACCGCATAAGTTCCTGTACAATAAGGAATTGCACCTCACTCAATCGCGCTTTCTCGTAGTCCATGATGTGTATCTGCACGCCCTGAATCTGCTCGCCTTTGAACACGCTGTAGTAGGGCTTGTAGTAAATCGGACGGAAGTACAGCCCGGGCAACTCCAACGCATTCATGGCGTCTGCCAGACTGTCGGCGTTAATCCACGGAGCCCCCATCAACTCGAACGGCAGCGTATACCCTACGCCGATATTCACGTACCCGAACTCCCCGAAGATGCCCGTCACGGGATAGAACAGCGCAGTCTTACCCTGCGGCACGTGCGGCGAAGCCACTACCCATTCCAAGCCCGTCTCATCCCATGTCATATCGCGGGTCCAGCCCTCCATCGGCACCACCGTCAGGCGGCACGGGTGCTCGGCTTGCGCATTCAGGTACAACGCCAACTCACCCGGCGTCTGACCATATATATAAGGTATCTTGAACTGGCTGACGAACGACACATAGCCGTCCTCCACCAGATTGCCTTCTATCTTCCTGCCCCCCAGCGGGTTCGGGCGGTCCAATACCACCAGTTCCTTGTCGTATTCCGCGCACGCCTCCATCAGCATGCCCATCGTGGAGATATACGTGAAACTGCGGCAGCCGATGTCCTGAATATCATACACCATCACGTCTATCTCGTCCATCATCTCTTTTGTCGGTTTGCGCGTAGCCCCATACAGCGAGTACATACGCAGTCCGGTACGCTTATCAACCTCATTACCAACATGGTCGCCCGCATGCACGTTGCCCCTTACGCCATGTTCGGGACCGTACAACGCCACCAAGTTCACATTCTCTGCCTGCCACAGAATATCGATGGTCGAATGCATCTGCAAGTCCACGCCAGTGGGGTTGGTACACAGCCCGACGCGCTTGCCTTCCAATGGTGCAAAGTTCTGACTCTTAAGCACTTCTATTCCGGGACGAACCACCGACTTTGTTGCCGCCTGTTTGCCGCAACCTGCCATACACAATGCCACCGACAGGCTCACCAGCAGGCTTACGGATAAAAACAATTTCCTATGCATATCTTTCTGTTGTCGTTATGAATATCTTACTATTCTGCCTATTCCTCTTTCTGTTGATTAGACCGCAAAGTTACGAAAAAAGCGTGATGTGTACAATTTTTCTTGAATTTATTTGCATAATCCAAAAAGTAGCAGTACCTTTGCACCCGCTTTCAGGATTGGGGCATCGCGCCTTTGGCGCAAGCAGGGTTGAACTTACGTGTAGTTTCGTACTGCGTATGTTTTGAAGGTTGTGGGGTGTATATCCGATAGATGTAGATGTTATATCTGATAGATATAGATGTTATGTCTGATATATGTAGGGTGTATATTCGAAGCATTTCCGACCGCGTGGCTCCCGATTAACTCATATAGCACATCGCGTTTTGACGCGGGGAAGGGTGGGTGAGTGGCTGAAACCAACAGTTTGCTAAACTGTCGTACGGGTAACTGTACCGGGGGTTCGAATCCCCCCTCTTCCGCAAAGTAATCGTTTCATAGCAAGTGCCCGATTGACATACCGCCAATCGGGCTGTTTTTATTATTCCTTCTTACTCATGATGATACGGCTCGCCGCGCAGAATAGTCATACCACGATATATCTGCTCCACAAATACAAGACGAATCATCTGATGCGAGAAGGTCATTTGGCTGAGAGATAGTTTGCCATTGGCGCGTGCATACACCGCCTCGGAAAAGCCATAAGGTCCGCCTACCACGAACATCACATCACGACCTGCCGACATCTTCTTTTGCAGATAATCGGCAAACTCTATGGAGCGGTACTCCCGACCGTGTTCATCAAGCAGAATCAAGTCGGTTGTTGCCCCCGCAGCACGTAAGATAAGTTCACCTTCTGCCTGCTTTTGTTGGTCTGTAGTGAGCGACTTGGTGTTGCGCAATTCGGGTATCACTTGCAGGTTGAAAGGCACATAGTGCGTCAGTCGGCGCATATAATCCTGTAGCAACGCCTCTATATGCGGGTCGGTGGTCTTACCCACTACAAGCAGTGTGATTTTCATTTGATACCGCGCAGAAGTTTGATGTGTTCATATGCCTTGTTGATAGTACGGAATTTCTCTGTGGCTTGCAGACGTATCTCCTCACCTGCATTGGCTACCTTGTCAGGATGGTACTTCATTGCCATTCGGCGATAGGCACGCTTCACCTCGTCATCGGTTGCCGTAACCTCTATCTCCAGTACAGTATATGCCCAATTGGGGTCTTGTGCCTTGCGGTACATGGCACTAAGCGACCGGTAATCAGCATCAGACACTCCCATATTAACCGATATGAGTTCTATCGTCTGCCGTTCCGCTTCGCACACATCACCGTCGGCATTCGCCAAGTCAAGCAACAGGTGCAGCAACTCCAATCGGGTGGAATAGTTCACGTTTTGAGCGATTTGCCTTGATACGGCAATGGGGTCTATGTCGCGCTCCAGCAGGTGTTTGAGCAGTTGAAGTGCCTCTTTGGCTCCTTCTTCGCCGAAGTTACGCACAAAGAACGGCTTGATGTAGTTCACCTCTGCCTTCAGCACACGACCGTCTGCCTTCATCACACAGGCAATAAGCACCACGATTGACACACGTATGTCCCCCGCTGTGGCAATACGACGACCCGAAGTTGTTCTCCCTCTGGCTGAGGAAGAGTGTTCTGTATCATCACTTGCGTCCAACACAGGGGTCGTCGCGTCGAAGATAGAGGCAACGAACACCCCTATCAATGCCCCTATCGGACCACCCAATGCGAATCCTAATCCGCCTAATATCCATTTAATTGCCGACATGTTGAGTTCCGTTTTTGTTGTCTGACATTATCACAGGCGCACCGCTGCACTTCAGCGCAGCATAGGCACCATTCACCTTTATCGGCTCGATATGTATGCCCACGTGTGTCTGTTCGCCGAACTGCTTTTTCAGACGGCGTTCAAGGTTGCTGGCATGCTGGTGTGCCACATACAGAGGCGTATCCCCTGGCATGCGCAGGTGCATTTCGATGGCGTAGTGATTGCCCACGCTGCGGGTCCGAAGGTGGTGCAGTTCACTCATTGCCGCGTCCTCGCTGACAATGTCAACAATTTGCTTTTCCACTTCATCAGGCAGACTCTTTTCCAAGAACTCTCCCATCGCATTGTACACCAATCGGGCAGCCGTTACAATAATCAAGATGCTGACTGTCAATGCCGCTATCGGGTCAAGGATCGTCCATTTCTGCCCGAGCAATATGGCTCCGCCGATACCGAGAGCCGTACCTACTGATGAAAACGCATCAGAACGGTGGTGCCATGCATTCGCCACCACGGCATCAGAGTGCACATGCTTGCCCACACGCACCGTGATTTGATACGTGATTTCCTTGAGCACAATGCTCACCACTGCCGCCCAGAACGCAATCCACCCTGGCTCGGGCAACTGCTCGCCATGCGCTACATGTACAATCTTCTCCACTCCGTCTGCAGCAATCATGCCGCCTACTGCCAATAGTGCCAGCCCGATACACAGGGTTGCCAGTGTCTCGTATTTGCCGTGCCCGTAGTCATGGTCATGGTCGGCAGGACGGTTGCTGATTTTGATGAACACCAGCACCACCATATCCGTAAGGAAATCGCTGAGCGAATGTACTGCATCCGCAATCATTGCCGCAGAATGTCCTAATACGCCTGCCAGAAACTTGAACGTCAGCAGCAGCATATTCACCACGCCACCCATAATGGTGACGCGGTAGATGCTACGTTCACGTTGCTTGTCTGTTTCTGTTATCATATCTGTCATGCTATCAAAGCATTAGTCCGTTAATACCCATGGGTAGCGCACACCCAATGCCTTCTCTTCCTCTTTCAATCGTTGTGTGAACCGCACCGACTCGGCACTATCGGGGTGCAGCAGGGTATGGTGTCTGTCACTGTAGAGTTGGTGTAGCGCACGCATCTCCTGTTGTGTTTCCTTGGTCATATATATATCCGCAAAACGCTCCCATATATATTGGATTGCCAATGGGGTAGGGTGCACCATATCATCAGCATAGAAACGGTAATCGCGCAGTTCGTCCATTATAATCTCGTAAGACGGAAAGTAGCAGGCTCTCCACGTCCCTCCCGTACAAGCGGACACTATTTGCTCTATCGCCAGCAGCAGTGTGCCCTTGCTCAATTGGTTCTCATGCAGCCCGTCCTTGATATGGCGTATAGGCGACACCGTGAAGATAAAATGCTTGTCCGTGTGCGCCGCCACTATCGGTTGCCACACCCGCACTATCTCCTCCGTATCCAAACGCCTGCGCAGGAACTGGTCTGCGGGCATCTTGTGGCAGTTAGCCACTACCTCGCCGCCACGCTCATACACCCATGCCGTGCCGAATGTCACAATCACCACGCTGGCTTCGCGAAATGCCGTTTGCAGCACGCGGATACTCTCTCGGCAACGCGCGACAGTCTCTTCCTTGTCTGCAGCGGAGTATACGCCGTGGTGGTACATCGAATGCCACAACCCGCCATACTCCACCAACTCAGGCACCTCGCGCAACATCAGCGCATTGGCTATGGACACAGGGTTGTACAGCGTGCCGAAAGGGTTTGCCGTCACTTGGAAATAGTATTCACCCATCTTTGCCGCCACATTGTCCGCAAAGCACGAACCGAGCAGCAGCACCTTGTCATCATATCCGATATGCCACTCCGAAGGCTCTATATGTACAGGGGTACTCCATTTCATCACTTACAATTCATAATTCCTAATTCGTAATTCATCATTACTCAAAGTGCATCACCCTTGCGGGACTTATCTTCGTCACTATCGCCGACGGTGCCAGCAGTATCACCCATGTCACCAACAGCGTTCCCGCATCCAGCAAGGCCAACCACCCCCACGGAAAGGCTATCGGCACATAACTCACGTAGTACGTAGCCGCCTCCAATGGAATCAGGTGCGTGAAGTACTGGATAGCGCACAACCCCAACCCGAGCACATTCCCCCACACCATTCCCTTGCCTATCAGCAGCATAGCCTCATACACGAATATCCTTCGCACAAAGCCGTCATTGGCACCCAATGCCTTCAGCACACCTATCAGTTGCACGCTGTCCAATATCAGGATTATCAACCCCGTCACAATACTGAACCCCGATACGCACAGCATCAGCAATATGATAATCACCACATTCATATCCAGCAGGTCAAGCCACGCGAATATCTGCGGGTTCAGTTGCTGCAGCGTCTGCGTATAGTAGGCATTGCCCTCGGCGTCAAGCCGGTTGGCGGTCGCGAAATACACACGGTCTGCCACCTCGTCCAGATACCTCAGGTTGTCCACCAATATCTCTATACCCGAGGCTTGGTCGGGCTGCCAATGGTTCAACTGCCGTACCAAACCGATGTCACCGAGGATAAACAGCCGGTCCATCTCGCTCATGCACGTGTTGTAGATACCCGTGATATGCAGCCGGCGCACACGCAACTCCTCTTCCACAAAGTAGCACAGGAAGTTATCTTCCGTCTCCAAGCCGAGCAAGTCACCCAACTCTTTGGAAATCAGCACCTCATTCGTCTCCTTGGGCAACTCGCCCGCCACAAGGTTCTGCGCGAAATACGACCAATAGTCCGTCCCCTTGAACACTATCCCCTGAAACGCACTGTCCGTCTTGATTATCCCCGGCTTGGACGCAAACACCGATACACTCTGCACGTGCGGTATGCTGCGTAGCCGTGTCATCAGCGAGTCCGACACACGGATAGGCTGCAACTCATAGGTTGAGTTGTTGTCGAAGTTCACCACCTGAATATGGCTGCCGAAACCCGCCACCTTCTGTGTTACCTCTTGCTTGAAACCTACCACCACGCATATCGTCACTATCATCACCATCACACCTATCACGATACCGCCCAACGCTACACGCACAGCAGGGCGCGAAGACCGCCTTTCGCCGCTCTCCGAGAAGTATAGACGCTTGGCTATCTCCCACTCCGGTTGATATGTTTGCCGTCTTTTTGGCATAGTTTTTGTATAGGTACAATCACCATGAGTCGCAAATTACTCATATTCACCTTTCTGCTTACAGGCGCATCTGTGGCGTTTGCGCAATCGCCGTATATCCGCCGCACGCCCGAAGAAATGGCTCGCAAGCAGACGGAGATGTTAGTGCGCGACCTTGGCATTACCGATAGCCTCGTATGCGACACCATATACAAAGTGCACCTTCATTTTGCTCTCCAAAGGCACCCCCACCCTACGCCCGAAGAAGTAGCACAATATCGGGACTCCCTTTCTCAGGCATTGCGCGGAATACTCACACCCGAGCAGTATCGTTTGTTCCTTGATAGCCGCAACAAGCCGGACCCGCGCTATCCGCAACCGCCTGTCAACCGTTTCGCTCCTGCGCCTTGCGACACCTGTTCTCCGCCGCCACGAGCAGCAGGTACGCCACCACCGCCGCCAGGCTACCTACTATAAGGCCGCCTGCAATGTCCAGCGGGTAATGCACTCCAAGGTACATCCTGCTATAGCAATTAGCCGCCACCCAAAGCATCAAACCGAAGGTGGCTGCTTTTTTTCTCCATATTAGCGAAAACAGCAACGCACACGCCATCGTATTCGCCGCATGACTGCTCACAAACCCGTATGCACCGCCACGATAGCCGCGCACGATGTGCAGCATACCCTCCAACGCAGGCTCATGCGTCGGACGCGGACGGCACACCGCATGCTTGATAATGCCCGACGAGATATAGTCCGCCCCGCCGACTGCCACGGCAAAGGCCGCGAATATCAACAGGCAGTGTAGCACACACATTCTACGGTTCTGCTTGTCACTCCTCGCATTTCCATACCGTTGCTTGCTTTCTCTGTACGCCTGCACACCATATCGCCACACTATCAGCCCCACCAACACAGCATACAGCGGCAACCACGTGCTGCTCTTCGAGATATACCACATCAGCGTATCCGCCCATGGTGCGTGCCACCCGTTGATAGCCACCAGCCACTCTTGGTCTGTGCGGATGAGGGGTTCTATGATACTCAACACTTCCATTCCTCTCTATACTTCCAATGCTTTGATACACCGCATCAAGTTCGGACTGCAAAGATACTCTTTTTGTGTGACCTGTACAAATCTGCCATTAACTATTAACCATTAACTATTACTACTCTTAACTCGATGTCCCATCGAGTTAAGAGTATGTGA
>DJSG01000047.1:17216-21592 GCA_002440265.1 Bacteroidales bacterium UBA6340
TATGTGATTAAGCCGTCAATATAGAAACAAGACATGGTGAATATACCATTTTTTGATTTCCCTCCTTGCAAGGAGGGGAAGGGCTGTCATTACTTTCCCACGGCGCGTGTCAGCCCTTTGCAGGCTCGGTAGAGTAGGGACTTTTGCGTTTTGGCACGGAATTTGTATATTGTGTGGTGGACATGATTTACGTTTCGTTGTATCAGTTTGCCACAGAAATCCGCAATTGACCGACAAAAGTTAAGCCATGGCACGAATGTTTATAATGGCACAAACCATAAATAGAATACGTGAATAAAATAAACAACCATATATATGCAAACAACTGTTGATATTCGAGAACTGCAAGAGCGCATCGAGCGCGAGAGTTCTTTCGTAGATGCCTTAACGTTGGGAATGAATCAGGTCATCGTAGGTCAGAAGCACCTCATAGAGAGCCTGTTAATCGGTCTGTTGGCAGACGGGCATATCCTCCTCGAAGGTGTCCCAGGCTTGGCAAAGACCTTGGCAATCAAGACCTTGGCACAACTCGTAAAAGCCGATTTCAGTCGTATTCAGTTTACCCCCGACTTGCTGCCTGCCGACGTACTCGGTACGCAAATCTACTCGCAGAAGACGGAGGAGTTTCGTATTAAGAAAGGTCCTATCTTCGCCAATTTCGTGCTTGCCGACGAGATAAACCGTGCACCCGCCAAGGTGCAGTCCGCGTTGCTCGAGGCGATGCAGGAGCGTCAAATCACGATTGGCGAGCAGACGTTCTATTTGGACGAACCGTTCCTCGTGCTGGCTACCCAGAACCCCATCGAGCAGGAGGGTACCTACCCGCTGCCTGAGGCGCAGACCGACCGTTTCATGCTCAAGGTGGTGATTGGCTATCCGAAGAAAGAGGAAGAGCAACAGATTATCCGTCAGAACATTACGGGCGAGAAGGTGGTGGTAACGCCTATCCTCAGCACCGAGGATATTATCAAGGCACGCCGCATTGTGCGTGAGGTGTACCTCGACGAGAAGATTGAGAAATACATTGTGGACATCGTGTTTGCCACCCGTCAGCCTGAGGCTTACGGCTTGGAGAAACTGAAACCCATGATTCAGTTCGGCGGCTCACCCCGTGCCAGCATCAACCTCGCTTTGGCAGCCCGCGCGTATGCGTTCATCCACCGCCGCGGCTATGTGATTCCTGAGGATGTGCGTGCCGTCTGCTATGACGTGCTGCGCCACCGTATCGGGCTCACCTACGAGGCAGAGGCAAACAACCTCACCACCGAAGATGTTATCACGGAGGTACTTAACGCAGTTCAGGTGCCCTAATCATTAAAATTGCGCATTACGCATTGTGCATTATGCATTGAATTGCGCATTACGCATTGTGCATTACGCATTGAATTGCGCATTACGCATTGTGCATTACGCATTGAATAAATGACTTCGGAAGAATTACTACAACGGGTTCGGAAGATTGAGATTAAGACTCGGTCGCTGAGTCGCAACATCTTCGCCGGCGAATACCACTCCCAGTTCAAGGGGCGCGGTATGGCGTTCTCGGAGGTGCGCGAATATCAGCCCGGGGACGACGTGCGCTCTATCGACTGGAACGTGACAGCGCGCCTCAACAAGCCCTATATCAAGGTGTTTGAAGAGGAACGCGAACTCACGGTGATGCTTCTCGTGGACGTATCGGGCAGCCGCAATTTCGGTACGCTGACCCGGATGAAACGCGAGATGATGGCGGAAGTGGCGGCTACACTGGCGTTCTCCACCATCCAGAACAACGACAAGGTGGGCGTCATCTTCTTCTCCGACAAGATAGAGAAATACATCCCCGCGCAGAAGGGCAAGACGCACGTGCTGCATATCATCCGCGAGTTGCTCAGTTTCGAGCCGACCTCGTCGGGCACCGACATCGCAGGCGCACTGGAGTATTTCGCCCGCGCACAGAAGCGTCGTTGCACGGCATTCCTCATCTCCGACTTTATCGGGGCAGGCAGTCTCGACAAGCCACTGATGATTGCAGGCAACCGTCACGAAATCAACGCCATACAGATATACGACCGGCGCGAAGCCGAGATGCCGGACATCGGACTGGTCAAGTTCCGTGATGCCGAGACGGGCATAGACGTGTGGGCGGACACCGCCCTTGCGAGCGTGCGCAACGCCTACGCCGAAGCGTGGTGCAAGAGCGAAGGCGAGTGGGACACGTTGCTTACCAAGTTGGGTATCAACCATATAGCCGTGCGGACCGACGAAGATTATGTGAAAGCCTTAATGCATCTATTCAAATGTTGATGACGATATTGGCATTGGTGGTAAGTGCCGCAATTGATAGTACCACCCTTTTTATCGGCGACCAGACCGACCTCCATCTGCAAGCCACCGGCGCGGCAGACGAACCGGTGGCTATGCCCATGCTGGGCGACAACCTGATACCGGGCATCGAGATAGTGGACCGCACCATCGTGGACACCACCACCTTGCAGGACGGGCGCAAGCAGTACAACCAATACCTGACCATCACCTCGTTCACCGACTCGCTCTTCTACATCAGCCCTTTGGCATTCACCTCGGGCGACGACACCGTATGGAGCGAACCGCTGATGCTCAACGTGGTACAGCCGTTTGAGATAGACACCGCCGACCTTGCCATCACCGACATCAAGGGGGTCTATAAGGCTCCGATATGGTGGTGGGGCATCTTCCGATGGATACTCGGCGGGCTGCTCATCGCGGGGCTGGGTGTGGGCTTGTATTTCCTGTTGCGCCGCATAGGTCGCCACAACGGAAAGTACGTTCCCGAGGTACCCAAAGAGCCGCTCCGCCCTGCCGAAGAGGTGGCTTTGGAGAAACTGGACGGCATCAAAGAGGAGAAAATCTGGCAGGCAGGGCAGGTCAAAGAGTACCACACCCAACTCACCGATGTCATCCGCGAGTACATCTCCCGCCGCTTTGGCGTCAGCAGCACCGAGCAGACGTCCGACGAGACCCTGCGCGCTATGAAGCCCCTGCTCTCCGAGCAAAAGGACATCTACGAGCACCTGCGCAAGATGCTCACGCTGGCTGACCTCGTCAAGTTCGCCAAGTGGACTGCCACGCCCGACGAGAACGAACAGAGTCTGCGCAACGCCTACGAGTTTGTCCGCGAGACCACACCCGTAGCCGCCGCGGAGGACGACAAACAACAGAAGGAGAAAGAAGTATGAGTTTTGCGAATCCGGGATATTTATTCTTGTTGCTACTGCTGATTCCGGTAGTGGGATGGTTCATCTGGAAACTGCGCAACCCGAAAGCCGCAGTCCGCTTGTCCTCCACAGCCACCTTGCAGCAGCAACCCACGTGCGCACGCGCGTACCTTATATATGTGCCTTTTGCCTTGCGCGTCGCGGTCATTGTGCTGCTCACCATCGCCTTGGCGCGCCCGCAACTCAGCAACCGCTGGCAGTCCGAGTCCACCGAGGGCATCGACATTATGATGGCACTCGACGTCTCAGGCACCATGCTCGGCGAGGATTTCAAACCCAACCGTCTGGAGGCTGCCAAAGCCGTGGCGACGGACTTCGTCATCGCGCGCCCTGATGACCAGATAGGTCTCGTGGTCTTTGCCGGCGAGAGTTTCACCCAGTGCCCGCTCACCACCGACCACGCCGTGCTGGTCAACCTCTTCCAAGCCGTCAAGTTCGGCATGATAGAGGACGGCACCGCCATTGGTCTCGGGCTTGCCAACGCCGTCAACCGCATGAAAGACTCGCCCACCAAGTCCAAGGTCATCATTCTCCTCACCGACGGTAGCAACAACCGCGGCGAGATAGACCCGCAGACCGCCGCCGAGATAGCCAAGACCTACGGCATACGTGTCTATGCCATCGGCGTGGGCAGTTACGGCAAGGTGCGCGTGCCTATCCAGACACCCTACGGCACCCAGTACGGCACCATGGACTCCGAGTTCGACGAGCAGACGCTCCGCAACATCGCCCAAACCACGGGCGGCGAGTACTTCCGCGCCACCGACAACAGCAGTCTCAAGGCGATTTACAACCAGATTGACCAACTCGAAAAGACCAAGATACGTGTCCGCGAGTACTCCAAACGCACCGAGAACTTTGCCCCGTTCCTGCTGGCGGCATTGGCGTGCCTGCTGTTGGAGATAATCCTGCGTTGCTTCGTCCTGCGCACCGTGGCGGAATAGCCCGGCACCATCCTCGTGCAACCACTAATCGCCCCGCCCGCCATCGTAAAACCCAACATCGCAACGCCCAACATCGTAAAACCAATATCGCCCCGTCCTGCATCGCAACGCCCAACATCGTAAAACCAACATCGCATCGCCCAACATCGCATCGCCCAACATCGCCCCGCCCGCCATCGTAAAACCAACATCGCAT
>DJSG01000047.1:21728-29293 GCA_002440265.1 Bacteroidales bacterium UBA6340
CAACGCCCAACATCGTAAAACCCACATCGCAACGTCCAACATCGTAAAACAAACAATATGTTTCGATTTGCTAACATAGAAATGCTCTGGTGGCTGCTGACGATACCTGTTTTCGTCATCGGCTACATACTCTATACCCGCCGCAAACGCCGTCAGTTGGCGGAGTTCGGCGACCCCGCACTGGTATCGGAACTGATGCCCGACGCCTCCCATGCGCGTCCCGTCGTCAAGTTCAGCCTGCTCATGGTGGCACTCGCGCTGCTCATCATCGCAGCCGCACGCCCCCAGTACGGGCAGAAGGAGAAGACCGTCAAGCGCCAAGGCATCGAGGTGATGATTGCCCTCGACATCTCCAACTCCATGATGGCGGAGGACGTGGCGCCCAACCGCCTCGACCGCGCCAAACAGATGCTCAGCAAGATGATTGACCGCATGGTGGACGACAAGGTCGGGCTCGTGGTCTTCGCCGGCGAGGCATACACCCAACTGCCCATCACGTGCGACTATGTGTCGGCGAAGATGTTCTTGGGCACCATCACCCCCGCCCTCATTCCCACGCAGGGTACCGCCATCGGAGCCGCCCTCGAGACCGCCATTCGCTCATTTGGCTCGCAGGAGTCGGACGCAGGGCGCGCCATCGTGCTCATCACCGACGGTGAGAACCACGAGGACGATGCCATCGCCGCCGCCAAGCACGCCCGCGAACTGGGCATACAGGTCTTCGTTGTGGGCATCGGCAAACCCGAAGGCTCGCCCATACCCATCGCGGGCACCAACAACTACATCAAAGACCGCTCCGGACAAGTGGTCGTCAGCCGTCTCAACGAGGAGATGTGTCAGCAGATAGCCCAGGCGGGCAACGGCATCTATGTCCGCTGCGACAACACCAATACCGCCATGCGCGCCCTCCAGCAGGAACTCGACCACATCGCCACCGCCGAACTCGAGACCAAGGTCTATGCCGACTACAACGAGCAGTACCAGTCCTTCGTGCTCATTGCGCTGCTCCTGCTCCTCATCGATTTCTTCATCCTTGAGCGCAAGAACCACCGCCTGGCGAAGATGGACATATTCAACGAGAAATAATCATGAAACGGATATATCATATTCTACTTATCGCGGCTGCCCTTGTGTGCGCGCAAGGTGCGATGGCACAGAAGGAGAGCAGCGACGTGCGCCGCGGCAACAAGCAGTACGAGCAGGGCAACTTCAGCGAGGCGGAGGTGGACTACCGTCGCGGACTCGACAAGAACGACCGGTCCTTCGAGGCGCACTACAACCTCGGCGACGCCCTCTTCCGTCAGGAGAAGTACCCCGAAGCCTTGGAGCAATACACCCTTGCCGAGAAACAGTTGAAGGGCGAGGACAACGCCGACAGCCGCAAGGTCAAGGAGCGTCTCGCCGCCACCTACCACAATATCGGCAACGCCTGCTACGCCCAGCAGCAGTACGACAAGGCGGTAGCCGCCTACCAGGAGTCCCTGCGCCGCAACCCCAAGGACAACGACACGCGCTACAACCTCGTCAAGGCGATGCAGCAGTTGCAGCAACAGCAACAACAGCAGAACCAAGACCAACAGCAGCAGAACGACTCCACGCAGCAGCAACAGCAACAACAGCAGCAGGAGCAGCAACAGCCTGACGACCAACAGCAGCAAGACCAACAGGAGCAACAGCAGGAGCAGGAACAGCAGATGGACAAGGAGACTGCCGAACAGATTCTGCAAGCCCTCGAGCAGGACGAGCAGGAGACTCAGGAGAAACTGCAACGCAAGCAGGGCAAGAAACGCCGCGTCGAGAAGGAGTGGTAACACCCCTCACTATCGACCCGCGAAAGACTCGCGATACACCCCCGACAATTTCCCGAGAGAATACCGAGAGAACTTCGGGAGAACCCCGAAAAAAGGTCGGGAATTCGTCGGGCAAAACAGCAAGGGATAAGCAAGGGATGAGCAAGGGATAGGCTACCCAAAAACAACCGAAAATCAACCCCAAGACCACCCTCGGCGAACCCCTAAAAAGACCAAAAGACAAAACAACAGCAAAGACTGATGAAACATACAATACGGATATTTATCCTCGCGCTATGCGCCGTGTTGCCATTCGCGCAACTCCGCGCCGAGGACGACGTGCAGTTCCGCGCACAAGCGCCTGCGCAGGTGATTGCGGGCAAACCCTTTCAACTCACCTACACCGTCAACCAACGCGCCAAAGACCTGCGCGCACCCGAATTTACCGACTTCGACTACCTCGCAGGTCCCTACACCTCACAGTCGTCGTCCACATCGTTCGTCAACGGCAAGCGCACCTCGTCGTTCTCCCTCACCTACACCTACACATTGATGGCGAACAAAGAGGGCACATTCACCCTCCAACCTGCCACTATCCGCGTCGGGGGCGACACCTACACCTCCAACGGTGTGCGTATCACCGTACTGCCGCCTGACCAGGAGCCTGCCAACACCACCTCGGGCGGCAACCAACAGGCACAGCCATCCCGCCAGAACGAGAGCGCAAGCAGTCAGCAGAGCGGTGCCGGCAACGAGAACATCTTTATCCGTACCCTCGTCAGCAAAACCCGCGTGCACGAGCAGGAAGTGCTGCTACTCTCCTACAAACTCTACTTTGCAGGTGTCGATGTAGCGCAGTTCACCAACAACACCCGTCTGCCCGAGTTCAAGGGCTTCCTCAAACAGGAGGTCGAACTGGGCGAAATCCAAACCGAACTGGAGCACTACAACGGCCGCAACTACCAGACCGCCGTACTCTATCGCACCCTGCTCTTCCCCCAACGCAGTGGCGACATCACCATCGACCCCGCGCAGTTCGAGGCTATCCTCCGCGTACAGAACCGTGCACAGGTGCGCAGTATCTTCGACGACTTTTTCGGCAGTTACTCCAATGTCACCCGTCCCCTCACCGCACCCGCGGTGACTATCCACGTAGCGGAACTGCCCAAGGGTAAGCCCTCCGACTTCAGCGGTGGCGTAGGCACATTCGCACTCACCGCACGCATCTCCGGCACCGAAATGCCCGCCAACGAAGCCGTTACGCTCACCCTCACCATACAAGGCACGGGCAATATGAAGTTGCTCAAGACCCCGTCCGTCGATTGGCCCGAGGGCTTCGAGGTCTATGACCCCAAGGTGACCAACAATTTCAAGACCACCACGGCTGGCGTCAGCGGAACCAAGACCATCGAGTATCTGGCTATCCCGCGCGCCGCAGGCGAATACACCATACCCGCCGTGCATCTCTCCTACTACGACACGCAGGAGGACACCTACAAGACCCTCGCCACACCCGAATACACCCTGCATATCGCACGCGCTTCGGGCGAGACAGGCATCTCCACCGTGGTGAACAACTATGTGAACAAAGAGGACATCAAGCAGTTGGGCGAGGACATACGCTACATATCCACCGCGCCGCTGCCCGCTGACAAGAGCGCAACCCGCACACCGCGAATCACATTCGGCACGTGGCAGTTCTGGCTCTGTTACCTCATTCCGCTGCTGCTGGCGATGACGCTCTTCATCATCTTCCGCAAACAAATCCGCGAGAACGCCGACATCACCCGCGTGCGCTACAAGAAAGCCAACAAGGTGGCGCAGAAACGCCTCCGGAAAGCCAAAGCACTCCTCTCCGCCAACAACAAGGAGGCGTTCTACGAGGAGATAGAGCGCGCCGCGTGGACCTACCTCAGCGACCGGCTATCCATCCCGACCGCGCAACTCAACAAGGAGAACATCGCACAAATCCTGCGCAGCAAGGGTATCGACGACACCCTCATTGCCGAAGTCAACCGTATGCTGTCCGATGCCGAGTTTGCACGATACGCACCCGCGTCCGACCATGCTATGGAGGACATCTACAACGCTACCACACGAATCATCGACCAATTAGAGAACAAGAAACTATGAGATTGTTATTGATATTTCTCACCGCCCTCTTCACGGAGGCGAACACGCAATATGCCGAGGGCAATTATCCCGAAGCGGTGGCTATGTATGAGCAGGTGCTTGCCGAGCAACCGGCAGCCGAAGTCTATTATAATCTCGGCAATGCGTATTTCAAACAGGGTGAACTGGCGCAGTCCATACTCGCCTACGAGCGTGCCTTGCGCTTGCGCCCGTCGTACAAAGATGCCAAGTACAACCTCGCCTTTGCGCAGTCGCGCATTGTCGATAACATTGAGGACACCAACTCATTCTTCCTGTCCAACTGGCTGAAGGCTGTCCGCAACAGTCTCAGCGAGCAGACATGGATGTGGTTGTCCGTCGCGCTCTTTCTGCTCACCCTTGCGGGAGCCTTGTGCTTTGCCTTCAGCCGCACGGTGTGGCTCCGCAAGACGGCTTTCTACACAGCCATCGTAGCCCTTGTGATTTCCATTGCCGCCTGTGCCAACGCAGGCAGCCTGCACCGGCGCGACACACTCCGTGCCGAAGCCGTTATCACGCAAGGCATTGTCAATGCCAAGTCCTCACCCGACCGCTCGGGCACGGACCTCTTCACGCTCCACGAGGGCACCAAGGTCACTATCAAGGAGCAACTCGGCGACTGGTGCAACATCCACGTCGGCAACAACATCGGCTGGATCCAACTCTCCCACCTCGAACGCATCTGACACGTAGCACCTCTGACGTTCAGGGACATTAAGAGAATTATAAAATACTTTTACTGATTTCCTTTATACTCTGCGTCAAACCGCTGTATCTCGTCAGTAATCATTTTGCGCAGTTCATCGGTAGGGAGCATCAACTGATAATCGGCAACACCGATGGGCTTGCCCATATCTTCAAGAGCCAATTGCACATCTACATCATCTTTTTCGGCACATAAGATGATACCAATGGAGCGGTTTTCTCCTTCTTGTCGTTCTGTGCGGTCTAATAGAGACAGGTAGTAGTTCATCTTGCCTGCATACTCGGGCTTGAACTCTCCAATCTTCAAGTCAATAGCAACATGACACCGTAGTCCACGATGAAAGAAAAGCATATCTACTCTATACTCCTTGCCGTTGGACTCAAGCGGGTATTGGCTGCCTATGTAGGTGAAACCCTTGCCCAATTCGAGCAGAAAGACTTTAATCTTTTCCACCAACCGTTTCTCTAACTGCGTTTCCAGTATGGGTTGCGTAATACCCAAGAAACCAAGATTATAGGTACTACGAAATACCTCGTTGGCATATTGTGCCTGTACGGCAGGCAGAGTGTCTGCAAAATTATTACTTGTAGGGCTGACGGCTCCCTGCTGCTCATGTATATGTAGTTTCAGGGCGTTTAGCAGCAGTTCACGACTCCAGCCTTTTGTCACTACCTGTTGTGCATAGAACGCCGTTTGGTTGTCATCCAAATCTTTATTCAAGAGCAGCAGATTGTGCGACCACGGCAAAACTGCTACAGCCTGTAGCAGTCTTATATCGGACTGATAATAACGCAGATAGAAACGTTTCATATTCCACAATTGTCGTGTAGAAACACCCATTTGCGGATAACGTTCTTTTAGGTCTGCGGCTAATCTTGAGCAGCGTACCAATCTCACCCAATAGAACTTGGTAGTTGGTATTTTGCAGAATATCGTTATCTGGACGTTTGCTAATATCTCCCATTGAATTTCAGACCGATTATGTGTGCAAAAGTACAAAAAAACTTCAAGTTAGGCAAATACTTTCAAACTTCAATTGCGCAATACATGTTTGTTAGTGGCTTAATGTCAGTGATTTTAATGGACCTTTCATGGCTTTTAATGAAGCCTATACCCGATTTTGGGTACGATTGTCCTGATTATTTGCTTTTTTGCTTGTTGGTTTGGGATATTTGTACTACCTTTGTGGCGTATTTCCTGAAATAAAGGAAAGGATATTGCTATTCTTTCCTAAAATGAAGGAAACATATATTGCGAAAAAATAGTTACTCTTATGCTTAGGGATGTTATCAAACAACTCATTGTTCTCAACCAGAACCACATACCGTTTCCGCTAAAAGAGCGGGACGACCGATTGCCGTTACACTCGGGACAAATCATCACTATCCCGGGAGTCCGCCGCTGCGGCAAGTCTTGCAAGATGAAGATTGCCATCAATGAATTGGTAAATAGCGGCATCTCGCCGCAGAACATACTATGGATAGGGTTTGACGATGAGCGACTGGCGGATATGCAGGTACAAGACCTGAACGAGGTGTTCGAGGCTTATCGCGAACTATATCCCGCCACTCCGCTTTCGGAGGTTTATATGTTTTTTGACGAGATACAGAATATCAACGGTTGGGAATTGTTCGTTATTCGGGTGTTCAAGAACTATTGTTCCAACATATTCATCAGCGGAAGCAATGCCAAGATGCTCAGCCAAGAGGTGGCAACGGCTCTGCGGGGGTGGGCGTTGGAGTATAAGACGTATCCGCTGAGTTTCTCGGAGTATTGCCGTTTCGTGGATATTCCTACCGAGCGTTTGGACGAGCAGCAAACCACACAACTGCGTCTGGCATGGGATACCTACAACCGCCAGGGAGGTTTTCCCGAGGTGGTGCTGACGCATGATGCTATTTTGAGGGACAAACAGCTGCAGAGTTACTACAATGCAATGCTGTTCAGAGACTTGGTGGAGCGTCATCGAATCAGCAATATCGGAGTGTTGCGCTATTTTATCAAGCGCATTATGAATAATGTTACCAAACCGACCAGCATCAATGGCATCTACAATGATATCCGTTCCCAAGGACTAAAGGTGAGCAAGGACGAACTCTATCTCTGGGCGGACTATCTATGCGAGAGTTTTATGTTCATTCGGGTCCCCCGCTACACATCTTCGCTTGTCAGAGAGGAACAAGGACTCAAGAAATACTATTTTATAGACAATGGTATGCGCAGGAGTATTCTGCTTCCGCATAGTCAGGATGATGGTAAACTGTTGGAAAGCAATGTCTTCTTGCATCTCTGCCGTTCTTGTGGCGAGTTGGATAAAATTTACTACTTTATGGGGGACAAAGAGTGTGATTTTGTGGTGCAACGCGGAGAGCAGGTTCTGCAACTCGTACAAGCATGTTGGCAGTTGGAGGATACTGAGACACGGGAGCGGGAAGTGGCAGGTCTGTTGGAAGCCGGTCAAATCACCGGTTGTACCCGATTGAGTATTATCACTCGCGACAGAGAGGAAACCATTGTGCGCGACGGACTTACCATTCACGTGCTTCCCGCTTGGAAATGGATGCTCCATCCTTCTTTGCTCCGTTCTTCTATAGATGGGTAATTTCGTTGTTGTCCGTTGTTGACCACATATTTAATGTGAGCGTATGGAGTTTATGGCTTTCGTATGGAATTTGTGGCTATTGGTGATAATACGGCGTAGCCGTCCGTTCATTTAAGTCCCGATAATGCCAATTCTTGGCTAATTACATGTTTCTCTGTATTTTAATGGTTCTGCATAGCTTTAATGTAGCCTATACCCGATAATGCATTAACGAATGATTAATGGCAATTAACGGAGAACCATCACCCGCCAATGCAATTCATGGTCAATTCGCGGATAGTTACATGTTTCTCTGCATTTTAATGGTTCTGCATGG